>CAZFWB010000001.1:0-55503 GCA_964522655.1 uncultured Chromatiaceae bacterium
GCGTCGTGTACTCGACCGACCACGGCCGGACCTGTCCGGCCTGCGGCCGGCCGCTGACAAGTTGCGCTTGCCGCCGCGGCGACAAGCGGCCGCCACCGGGCGACGGTATCGTGCGCGTCGGCCGACAGACACAGGGCCGCAAAGGCAAGGGCGTCACGCTGGTCACGGGCGTGCCGCTCGCCGGCGCCGAGCTCGAGGCGCTCGCTGCGGAGCTGCGCAGGCGCTGCGGGGCAGGCGGCACGGTGCGGGAAGGGGTGATCGAGATCCAGGGTGAGCACCGCGACCTGCTCGCGGCCGAACTGTCCCGGCGCGGTTGGACGGTGAGGCGATCCGGGGCGTAGCATCGCGCCTATGACCATCACCTGGTTTTTTTTCCGCGCCGCGATCGCCTCGCTGGGCCTGTGGCTCGCGAGCGAGCTGGTGGACGGGCTCGAATTCACCGGGCCGGGCTCGCTGATCCTCGCCGCCATCCTGCTCGGCGTCGTCAACGCGCTGGTGCGCCCGGTGCTGGTGCTGCTGACACTGCCGCTCACAGTCGTCACGCTCGGCATCTTCCTGCTGGTGATCAACGGGCTCATGCTCGGGCTGGTGGCGGGCCTGCTGCCAGGCTTCACCATCGCCGGTTTCTGGGACGCGTTCTGGGGCGCGATTATCGTGGGCCTGGTGAGCTGGGTGGGTGCGGCCGTGTTCGGCCCGCCCGGCACCATCGAGGTCAGGATCCACCGGGACTGAGCCATGCCGAGTCTGATCGCAACGCCAGCGCGCATCGAGGCGGCAGGCAACACGCTTAAGCTGATCGAGGAGTTCGTGGGCCGTGTCAACACCGGCCACCGGCAGATGAGCGTCGCACGCATGGTCTCGCCGGAGGGTTGGGCAGAGCCGGGCCAGCGACCGGAGTTCCGCGAGGTGACCGTGGTGCTGCGCGGCAGGCTGCGCGTGGAGCACGAGACCGGGGTGATCGAGGTCGCCGCGGGACAGGCGCTGATCACGGAGCCGGGCGAGTGGGTGCGCTACAGCACGCCGGTCGCGGGCGGGGCGGAGTACCTCGCTATCTGCACGCCGGCGTTCTCGCCGCAGACGGTTCATCGCGACGAGTGAGCGGCGCGACGACTCCGCGCAAAAACTTTGCCGTATGTCCGATCTCACCCTGGTCATTGCCAACCGCAACTACTCCTCCTGGTCGCTGCGCGCCTGGCTTTTTCTGAAGCATGTCGGCGTGCCGTTCCAGGAAATACGGATTCCGCTCGACCAGCCGGACACGCATGCACAGATCGCGCGCTACTCGCCCTCGGGCCGCGTGCCGGTGCTGCTCGACGGTGAGCTGGCGGTGTGGGACTCGCTCGCCATCTGCGAGTACGTCAATGAAGCTGTCGCGGGCGCCAACGGCTGGCCGGCGGACCGGGCAGAACGCGCGGTGGCACGCTCGGTGTCCGCGGAAATGCATTCCGGATTCCAGGCGCTGCGCGGCGAGCTGCCGATGAACATCCGCGCCCGGCGGCGCGTGACCCCGACTGACGCGGCCCGGGCGGACATCCGCCGGGTGCTGGCAATCTGGGAAACCTGCCGCGCGCAATACGGCGCGGGCGGTCCCTGGCTGTTCGGGCGCTTCTCGATCGCGGACGCCATGTACGCGCCTGTGGTGTTCCGCTTCCGGAACTACGGGATCGAGCTGGCCGGCGAGGCGGCTGCATTCGCCTCCGCCGTGCTGGCCCACCCGGCCGTCGTCGAGTGGGTGGCGGCGGCGGAGGCGGAGACCGAAATCGTGCCCTCGGACGAGGCCGGCGAACCGGCCTGATTGCCCGCGGCTCTTGCAATCCTGCGGGCTTGCTGGAACGCTGCCGTCGCGAAGCCCGGCCAAAAAGGAACTGCGCGCCCGTGTCCAACTCGTCCGTCATCGGCCTGACCGGCCAGTACTGGAAGCTCGCCCTCGGCGCCGCCGCGCTGCTCGTCGGCAGCATCGCCCCGCTCGCGGCCGCGACCGGAATGTCCTGGACCACGGGCACAGTGCTCGCGGTGGCCGGTTACGCATTCGTGTGCCTCACCGTGCGCTGCCCGGCCTGCCGCAGCCGCTGGTTCTGGCAGGCCGCCCTCGACGCCGGACTGTACGGCCCGCTCTTTCGGCGCTCCGAGTGCCCGCAGTGCCGGCGCGACTATGCCGGCGCAGCGCGCGATGCCGTTTAGCCGGCGCCGGTGACGCCTCGCGCGCGATGGGCCCGGCGGACTTTTTTCCGGCAGACTTTCGTGGACCAGGCTGGCTGGACGGCGCGATGCTCGCCCTCGCGGCGGGGGCGACGCTGCTCGCGCAGTGGTTCCTGCGGGTACGCGACCGTCACCCGGAGCACGTTTACAGTCCGCCGCTCGCCTGGATCCGCGCGGCGCTGTACTTCTGCGCAGTGTTGTTCGTGAGCTGGCTCGCCGGTGTGCTGCCGGTCGTGCTGCAGACGCCGCCGGTGACGGCCGAACAGCTCGCCGATCCCGTGTGGATCGCTCTCACCTGCCTGTGCATCGCGACACTGGTGTGGGGCTACGTGCTGTGGTGGCCGCGCGGCACGCTCACTTACGACCGGCAACGATGTCTTGCCGTGCAGATTCCCTTCGGACTGGCGTGGGGCGCCTGCTCGGCGCAGGTGCCGCTGGTGTTCTGGGCCGTGGTCGAGGACTTCGGGTTCGGCCGCTGGTGGACCGCCGCGCTGGTGCTGTTCCTGTTGTCCGGCTTCAACCAGCTCTACCAGAGCGGCTGGTGGGATATCCACGTATCACCGCCGCACAACCTGCGCGCCTGGAACGCGAAGAAGGTGCTCTTCGGCCACATGCCGTTCCTGCTCGCGCTGCTCGCGACCTTTGCCTATTTCGGCAACGCCGCGCTGTTCACACTGCTCTACGCCGGGGCGCTGGCCTGCTCGGCGGTGGCGATGCGTTTCCCGCCGTTCTGGGCGGCCGATGGATCCGTGGTGTCACGCGAGACCGCGATCGGCGTCTGACACGCGACGATCAGGTGCCGGAAAAGGTGCGCACCCAGGCGATCAGGTCGCGGATGTCCTGGTCGGTGAGGTGCGGTCCGAAGGCCGGCATCACGAAGTACTTGCCGACGTCCTGGCCGCCCTTGCAGATTGCCAGGTACAGGTAGGCGTCGGGCAGGGTCTTCATGTAGGCCGGATCGCTCTGGTCCTTCGGCTGCGTGTCCATGTGCATCACGATCACTTCGGCCTTGCCGTCGATGCCGTGGCAGCCCACGCAGTGCTCGAGATGCAGTGCCTTGCCCCGTGTGGCATCCCCCCGCAGTTCGCCGGCCGGCGTGCAGTTGTTGCTCTCGAGCGCGTTGCCTTCGGCGGCGACTGTTGCGGCTGCCGGCAGCAACGCCAGAGACGTAGCGAGGATCGCGAGCGCCGTTCTCATGGCGATTGGCCCGGTCAGACGAGCGCGACCCAGCCGTACTGGGTGTGGCTCGGTTCGGGTCCCGATTCCTGGTAGGCAGTTTTCATCCGGCTCAACGCGTCACCCGGTATGGCCTCGCGCTGTGCCTGGACGTCGATGCCGAAGAGCCGCGCGCCATTCAGGCCGAAGATCCGCTCGCGATCGGCCGCGGTGATCGGCCGGTAGCCGTGCTTCTCGATCAGCTTGTCGGGTATCTGGAAGCGGCGCATCGCTTCAATCTGCCATTGCGGCGAACCCCACCAGATGCTGTCGGTGCCCCAGATGACGCGCTCCGGGCCAACCGCGCGCAGGCACTGGCCGAGCAGATGGCCGCAGACTTCCGGATGGGTCACCACGGAATGGCCGAAGACGGCGCCTAGTTCGAGGTAGACGTTGGTCACGTCGGGATTGGCGGCGAGCTCGCGGCAGAACCCGGTCGTCCAGGGGATGTTGCCGTCCGCGTCGATGCCGCTTTCACCCGGCGGCACTGTGGTCATCATGTGCTGCATGCCGGAGTGGAATACGATGAAATTCAGTTGCGGCCAGTCCTTCGCGGCCTTGAGGATGTCGTCGGGGCGGAAGAAATCCTTGCCGGGTCCGGGCAGCGGCAGGCCCTTGTGCGTGCAGATGTTCCGCACGCCCAGCTTTACCGTGCGCTCGTAGAAGGGGTAGGCAATTTTTTCGTCATCGTGCCGCCAGGGCTTCACCGGGTCGCCGGTATAGAACTTCCAGGCGTCGATCTTCAGCTCCTTCACCTGCCGCTCGGCGTCGTCGAGCCAGCCCGGATTGGACGGTGCGCCGATGCCGTGGCTCAGCATGCGGCGCGAGCCGGCGGCCTCGTTGACCGCGTTGCGGGTGGCTACCATTTCCTCCGACGGCAACACATAAGTATTGGGCGGGCCGAAGGCGGCGCCGCTGATGCAGGCCATGACCGTGTCGCTGTCGAAGAACATTTCCTTGATGTAGTTGGCCCGGTGCAGGCTGTCGGGCGCCGGGGTCACCCCAGCCAGCGCCGGGTTGAGGCCGAACTTGCCGGTCAGCGTGCGGAACACGGTCGGGCCGGCCATGCTGTCTTTCACGTGGTGGGTCTGGCCGTCGAGGATGAATTCGTTCTTCGGCCACATCTCCCGCGCGGCGGCCGGCTCCAGCGCCTCGGCCTCCGCGACCCGGAACACCGGCCCGAAGACGTCGTTCATGGCCATGAAGGCTGCCGCCATGCCGCCGCTCGACTGCAGGAAGGCGCGGCGGCTGATGCCGAGACGCCGGGCGTAACGATCGGCGAGCTCGCTGATGCGGTGCTCCACCCGCCGCTGGTCCTCGGTCTGCGGCATCGGGACGAATTCTTCGTTCGATACGATCTGGGTGGGGATCGGCGTGCAACGGCCGATCATGCGGTCTTTGCGGTTCTTGCGGATCCACATGGCTGACTCCCGCGCTACGGGCCTCGACCCCGACACTAGATACCCGAATTCGGGCCGTTTACCAAGCCTCAACGGAACTCAGCCGATGGTTTGGCTTTTCTTAACTGCCATCGGTGGCCTGAGCGGTGAACTCCAGCAGTTCGAGGATGTTGCCGTCGCAGTCGCGAGCGTAGGTCACCCAGCCGCTGTCCTGGCGCTGCGGCGGACAGTGAAATCGCACGCCTGCGGCGCGTAGCCGCTCGTACTCGTGGTGGATGTCCTTGACCTCGAGACAGATGTGCGAGATGCCGTGGTCGCAGGCGGGCCGGTCGCCGTGGACCGCACGCGGGTTGGGCGAAGTGAACTCGAAAATCTCGAGATAGCTCGGTCCCAGCCTGAGCATCGCGGCCCGCGCCGCGGAATCGCGCAGGCCGGTTACCTCGTCGGCGGCAGGGGTGCCCCGCGGCCAGGCGAATGTCCAGGCCACCTCGCAGCCGATCACGCCGGTGTAGAACTCGGGGCAGCGATCGAGGTCCGGCGTGGACAGCGCCGCGTGGTGGAATCCGCTGATCATCGGCTTCTGCTCCCCGATCGTCATACTGACTCCGGTCCATCCGACGATAGCACGGCGCGCGCCCGGGCGCGGGGCGCTCGGCTGGCCGTCACGGCCGGCGGCGGGCGCATGAGACCGTTGTCATCGAGCCCCGTCGGAGCGGAGAATAGCGGCAGGGCCACGTCGGCGATGGCCTCGACAGGGGCAGGCATCAGTCGTGAGCGTCCTCCCGGCAATTACCAACCGGCGACTTCGCCGGTGGATCGCGTGGCGGTTCGCGTCATCGTCGTGACGCTCGCGCTGGCCGCAGGCAGCGGGAGCGCATCGGCGGGCCTCGTATTCAGCGAGGCCGAGGTGATCGAGGCCGGCACGGCGTCGGCCGTCCGGCAGGTGCGGCGGGTGTTCGCGCAGGCCGGTCAATTGAAGGCCGTATTCCAGCAGAGCGCGGACGCGCTGTTTCCGGAAGGCGCCTACCTGCTCGTCGCCGACGGGGAAGCGGTCCTGGTCGACCCGGCGCGCTCCACGATTGCGCCGGTCATTGCCGCCGACATGCACCCGGTGCCGGCATCGGCGGGCGAGGTCGCGGCGACGCGGCGGTTCTCGGATGTGCGCCTCGAGTTGCAGATGGACGAGCGGGGGCCGACGCTGCTCGGGCTGCCGACCTGGCACTATGTCTATCTGCTGAGTTACCGGGAGCTGGCGCCGGGCGAGTCCTCGAGTGCGGCCGTAATCACCGAGGAGCGGCACGAGTTCTGGGCCGCGGCACTGCCCGAGGAGGAAGCGGCGCTGTCGGCCTGGCGCGAGCTGCGCGTGGCGGAGGACGGCGGCGCCGGATTCGCGCGCCGCGAGATCCGCGAAGCGGTGGCCCAGATGTACGAACGCGGCTTCTTCCTGCGCCATGTCATCGAGCGGCGCGATCGCGAACCTGCCGGCGCCACGGAGACGGTGGAGCGCGAGCGCATCGCGCGCGAGGTGACCGCCGTCAGCCGCGAGGACATAGCCGCAGCGGTCTTCGAGAAACCCGCCGGTTTCTCCCAGACCGAGTTCCTGGTGCCGGGACCGGACGAGGCGGCCGGCCCGGGGCTGCCTCATCGCGGAAAGCCCGGCGATAGCGGCTATTCACCACCGGCGTCGGCCACGGAGTAACAGGAATGGGCGGACAACCGCAGCTGAAGTCCTTCGAGGGGTCCTGCCACTGCGGGGCGATCGAGTTCACGTACGAGACGCGGCTGTCGCCGCGGCGCTGGCAACCGCGCGCCTGCCAGTGCTCGTTCTGTCGCGGACACGGCGCCGTGACGGTGTCCGATCCCGAGGGAACGGTGCAGTTCCGCTACGTGCATCCGGACCGGTTGCGCCGCTATCGATTCTCGTTCCGCACCACGGACTTCCTGCTCTGTCGCGAATGCGGTTTCTACCTCGGTGCCGTGATGATGACCGGCTCCGGCGCGGTGGCGGCGATCAACGTGAACACGCTGCGGGAACGCCCGCGCGGGATGCCGGCAGCGCGGTCGGTCAACTACCGCAACGAGTCGCTCGAGCAACGCCGCGCCCGGCGCCTGGAGAACTGGACGCCGGTGTTCGGTCCGGTGTGACAGGTGCCGGGTTTTCGGTTTCGGAAACCTCGGACCTTGGTAACAGTTAGAGGGAACATGTTTCGGTTGCCGAAACCGAAAACCCGGCACCTGCTTAATCGAGCAGGTGCGAAACCATGCCGTCGGCGAGTTTCGGCTCGAACCAGGTGGACTTCGGTGGCATCACGCGATTGGCGTCCGCGACCGCCATGAGCGCGTCCATGCGCGTGGGATAGAGCGCGAAGGCAACGGCCATCTCGCCGCTGCCGACGCGCTTTTCGAGCTCGGCGAGGCCTCTCATGCCGCCGACGAAATCGATGCGCTTGTCGGTGCGGGGGTCCGCGATGCCGAGTAGCGGGCCGAGCAGGTGTTGCTGCAGCAGGCTCACGTCGAGCCGTTCCACCGGATCGGCCGGGATCAGCTGCGGCCGGATCGACAGCCGGCGCCAGCGCCCATCCATGAACATGCAGAATTCGCCGGGTTTGCGGGGTCGCGCCTGGTCGGTCACATCCTCGATGGCGAAGTGCTCGCCGATGCGGGCAAGAAACGCCTGCGGTGACAGGCCGGCAAGGTCCTTCACGACGCGGTTATAGTCGAGGATGCGCATCTCGTCGTGGGGAAAGGCGACGCAGAGAAAGTACTCGTAGGACTCATCGCCGGTCGGACGCGGGTCACCTGCGCGCAGCGTGGCCGCCACCCGCGAGGCCGCGGCGGAACGGTGATGCCCGTCTGCGATGTAGAGCGCATCCATGGAGTCGAACGAGTGCGTCAACGTGGCGACGGTTTCGGCGTCACCCGCCCGCCACAGCGTGTGCGCGATGCCGTCGTCGGCGGTCACGTCGTACAGGGGTTGCCCCTGCGCGATGCCGTCGAGCAGTTCGCGCACGCCGGCGTGGCTGCGGTAGGCGAGCAGCACCGGCCCGGTCTGCGCCCGCAACGCCATGATCTGGCGGACCCGGTCGTCCTCCTTGTCCGGGCGGGTGAACTCGTGCCTGCGGATGCGGTTGTCGTCATAGGCGGCGACGCTGCCGATGCAGGCGATACCGGTCTGCCGGTGCTCGCCCATCCGCAGCCGATAAACGTAGTAGCCGGGCTCCGCGTCGCGGATCAGCACGCCGCTTTCGATCATGCGGTGAAAAGTCGTCGCGCCCTGCGCATACACCCGCGGATCGTACGGTTCGATGTCGGCCGGCAGGTCGATCTCCGGCTTAGAGATGTGCAGGAAGGAGTACTGCCTGCCGCCGGCCCGTTCACGCGCCTCGGCCGAGCTGAGCACGTCGTAGGGCGGTGCGATGACGTCTGCGGCGCGCCCCGGCGCGGGGCGCAGCGCGCGCAATGGCTTGATGAGTGTCGGCATGGCGATTGCGTCAGGCCTGCTGCAGCACTTCCAGCGCGGCGCGTTCGCCGGACTCCATGGCTCCTTCCATGCCGCGATTGGAGATCGCCGTGTGTTCGCCGCAGAAGTGGATCCGGCCATGCGCCGCGCCGATTTCGGCCGCGAATGCGCTGACCTGCCCGGGCTCCCACACCGCCCAGTCGCCGCGGGAAAACGGGTCCTGCATCCAGGAGTGATAGGCGAGCACCTCGAGCTGGCCCCTCGACGCGGGCCGCAGTTGCTCAATTTCCCGCACGACGGCGGCGGTCGCTTCCCGGCTGCTCATCGCATCGAGCTTGCGGGCGTTATGGCCCCGTAACCAGGCGGCCAGGCTGGTGACCTCCTTCGGGTCGGCGCCCCTGTGTTCGGCCACCACCATGTTGACCAGACCGTCGGAGACGAAGTTGGGCGCCAGGCCATCCTGATCCCAGAAGTTCTTTTTCGGCACGATGTGCATGAGGCTGATCGCCTGCACGCCGAGCTCGCGCACCGCCCGCGCCTGCACGCCGCCGAGTGCGGGCTCGATGGCAACGTTTTTCAGCACCGCGGTCGGGATGGAGCACACTACGTGCCCGGCCCGGTAACGGCTGCCGTCGGCGCAACGAGCCTCCGCGCCGTCTTTGTCCGTGCGGATGGCGACGACCTCGCGCCTGAACTCCACCGGGTTCTTCAGCGCCTTTGCCATGGCCTCCGGGATCGCCTGGTTACCGCCGCGGGCCGTATAGCCCATGGCCTTGCCTTTGGCGAGTTCCTGCTGCGTCTGCTGGAACTTCAGTGCGGACAGCACCATCAGCGCCGAGACGCCGTCCGCGCTGTCACCCCAGCCCGGGTTGATGTCGTAGGCCAGGTGGATCGCCTCGTCGGACCAGCCGATGCTCCGCAGCCACTCGCTGAGTGGCACGTCCAGCCTGGCGTTGGCCGGATCGACCCAGGCGTCGTTGGTTGCAAGCGGGTTCTTCGGCCCGGCCGTGGCGCCGAGGTAGGCCCAGGGCATCAGCTTCTTCAGCGGCTCCGGGAAGGGGTTCTGCGGATGTGAGGGCCACTGGTCCGCGCCAATGCGCTCGCCGCCGAGGAACAACTCGCGCTGGAAGAAGAAAGGAATGATCGGAGTCAGGTCCACCAGTTCGACCCTGTGGTCGATTGCGGCGCTCACCAGCCGGGCGTAACCCGGCCCGAAACCCGTGCCGCCCGATTCCGGGTTGCCCGGCACATTGCGATGGGAGAGCACGCGCCCGCCCACGCGCTCGCGGCCCTCGATGACGCGCACGTCCACACCGGCGTCCTGCAGCGCGAGGGCAGCGGCAAGGCCCGACAGGCCTGCCCCGATCACCAGCACCTTGGTCTTCGTCTGGGCGCGCAGGAGGCGCGGCGCCGAGGCCAGCGCGGCGGCGGCGCCGGCGGCCGAGAGCAGCGTGCGCCGGTCAAGGCTGCGGGAAGCGCGACGGGTCATGGTCGTGTCCTTATGTATACGGCGGCGGCGGGCGGGCAGTATAGCGCCGCCTTCGCCGGGCAGCGGCGGCGGCCAGCGCGGCCAGCGCCCAGCCGTCGAGCGAACTGCCGTTGCCGCTGCTGCGCAGTCCATCGTCGTCGGGCGAGGCAGGCGCTTCGCCGCCGTCGAGGGTGACCTGCACGGTATCGCTGGCGGTGGCGCCATCGGCATCGGTGACCGTCAGCATGAAGGTGGCAATCTGCGCGCCGTAACCGGTGGCCGTTACGGTGGGCGTCGTACTCGCTGAATCATCGATGTCGACCGCGGGCCCGTCGATCTGCGTCCACTGGTAACCGGCGACGGCCCCGGCCGGGTCGTCGATGTCGTAACTCGCGCTGCCGTCGAGGCCGGCGCTCGCCGCGCCCGAGACCACGTCGGCGCCGGCGCGCGCGTAAGGCGGATAGTTCCCGGCGATGGCCTGCGGGAAGGCGATGCCGGTGGTGAACTGGTCGGTGTCCGGCACGCGCGCTCGGAGCCAGTCGAGCGTCGTCGCGATGAGTTCGCGCTCGATGCCCACGAAGCTGTGGGCGTTGCCGCCGAAGAAGGCAGGGTCGAACACCGTGTCCGGATATGGGAGCACCGTGTAAGTCGCATCGACGCCGGCGGCTGCCGCGGCGTCGCGCACGGCGACGGACCACTGGTGCAACGTGAACAGATCGCCCTGGGCGCGCAGCAGCAGAACCGGCACGGGCGACCCTGTGATTTCCCTGACCGGGACCGCCAGCGTGTCCGGGCCGTAGTAGCTGAGCCAGCTGCGCGGCGAGCGGAAGACCTGCTGGCCGAAGGCTGTGTCCCAGCCGATGACCGTGTTTGCCTCCGTTTCGCCCTGGCTGACCAGCTGCCCGGCCAGTGCCACGTGGGCGTCGTAAAAGCCGGCAAAGACCACGTTCTCCGCCGAGATGCGCGCGTCACTGATGGTGCCGTACAGACCCACGCCGACCAGCCGGCTGTCCGGTACGTAACCCGGGTATACGCCGGCATTGGTCGTGCCCTGGCTGTGGCCGCCGATGAACACCTGGTCGAACCCGAGCTGCTCGAGGAAGTCCATGCCCACGCCGAGGTCCCGTGTGGCGTCCTCGAACAGCGTGTTGCCGCCGCCGGCGTCCGGACCCCAGTCGCGGCGGTTGAGCGCCAGCACGGTGAAACCGCGTATCGCTCCGTAGAGACCGGCCAGGCGCGGCACGCCGACCGCGTAACTGCCCAGGGCCCCGTGTCTGTGAAGCATCGCGACGCGCCGCGTACCGCTGGCAGCCTGCCCGCCGGTCGGCACATAGAGTTCGCCCGCCAGCGGCGTACCATCAGCGGCGCGCAAGGTGAGGAACACCACCTCGACGTCCATGCCGGACGGCGCTTCGCAGTCCCGGTCGGCCGAATCAATGCCGGCGCCGCCGTCGCAGCTGTCGACGCCCGCGCCGGACTGGTGGACGTCGTCGCCCGCCCCGCCGGAGAGCGCGTCGTCGCCGTCGCCGCCGATCAGCGTGTCATCGCCATCGCTGCCGGCCAGCACGTCGTTGCCGTCGCCGCCGCAGATGAAATCGTTGCCGCCCCCGCCGTCGATCTGATCGGCACCGCCGCCGCCGAAAATGACGTCGTCGCCCGGGGTGCCGACGATGGCATCGTCGCCATCAGTGCCGGCCGGCATGGTGAGTAAGCGCCCGTCGCAGGTTGGCGCCTGCGCCAGGCCTTCCGCTGCCCACAGCGCGCTCAGGCTCAATACCGCCAGTTCGATGATGCGGCGCATGGCGCAGCCCCCCGTTCGCGATGACTTGCGGCGCGTAGCCGTCCGGCTACCGGCAATCCAGTCCTCGGTAACTTGAATGCGGGCCGGATGCGGTGTCAATCCGCCGTCATCGGTTCAGGTGGCCCAGCCGCTCGTCGCGGGATCGGGCCGCTGACGTGGATCAAGATGGCCCGCCCCCGCCGCAGCCTAAACTCGCTGGACAAAGGGCGAATTCCTGCGCGCGTCGTTTCTCGCGCGCCGCCCACGCAGTGGTCAGCGGAGGATGTCCCGTGTACATCAATTTCTGGTACGTCGCGGCGCGTAGCGGGGAGATCACCTTCGGCGCGGACAGGCCGCTCAAGGTGCAGATGCTCGGACATCATTTTGCGCTCTGGCGTGACCAGCAGGGCCGGGTGCAGTGCATCAGCGACACCTGCAGCCACCGCGGCGGCGCGCTCGGTGACGGCCGCGTGCGTGGCGACTGCGTCGAGTGTCCGTACCACGGCTGGACTTTCAACGGCGCGGGCGACTGCGTGCGCCTGCCCTCGCTCGGTCCGGACGCGAGCATTCCGGAGCGCACCCGCGTCGACGCCTATCCGGTCGAGGAGAAATACGGCCTGGTTCACGTGTTCCTCGGCGATCTTCCGGAAGAGCAGCGGCCTGCGATCCTCGACATACCCGAGTACGGCGACGCGGCGTGGCGTTTCATCACGCTCACGCTCGAGTGGAAGATCGACTACAAGCGCGCGCTCGAGAACACGATAGACCCGGGACATAACGAGTTTACCCATCCCACCCACGGCTTCCTCGGCATGAAAGAGGACTATCACGTCGAGGACATTCAGCTGCACGACCAGCCCTGGGGCACGGGTTTCATCAACCGCATGCACGCCCCGACGCTCGCGCAGCGGGACATGAACGAAGCCGCGGGCCGCACCGGCGACAAGTGGATCGAGGGCGGCGCCGGGACGCACGGCCCGCATTGCACCTGGACCTACATTCATCCGTCCGACCGGGCTCACATGCACGGCTTCGCCTTCCACACCCCGATCCACGAAAAGCTCGACCGCATTTACGTGCTGTTCGGCCGCAATTTCCTCGCCGATCCGAAGTACGACCAGACCTTCGAGAACCGCGCCGTGTTCATCGCCGAGCAGGACCGCTACGTGCTCGAGCCGGTGCATCCGAAGCTCACGCCGCATCACAACCGCAACGAGTTCCTCGTCCCGGCGGACAAGTGCGTCGGCCGCTACCGCGATTACTGTCGCGAATGGGAGCAGCGCGGCTGGCGTCTCGACGTGGCGAAGATTCGCGCTGAGTACGACACTACCGCCTACGCGATCCCGAGCCCCGCCAGGCAGCACCACAAGGGCTGGGTCCTGCCGCCCGTGCCGCTGCTCGCGGCCTCGCCCGCAGCCACTGCGGCGAAAAAGGCCTGACACCAGCCGTCCCGGCGCGGTCATCCCTGCCCGGCCGTGGTTTTTTGCCACGGGACGAGGCGGGGTGCACTTGGTATCATCCAACGGTTATTGCCGCGGGACGGCGGCCTTGCCGGTCCCGTCGGGTCAGGGGCAAAAAACGCAGAATCAAGGGGGAACGCCCGGATGAACACAACTTGCATGCAACGGCTGCTGGCGCCGGCAATCGTCCTGTCGATGGCCCTCGCGGCCGGCTGTTCGGAGCCCGCGAGCCCGCCGACGCAGACCGCGGCCGAAACGACGGCAGCCGCGCCTGACGTTACCTCTCAGGCGAGCCCCGACACGGCGGCGCCGGCGGACTGGGCCGGCAAGGAACTGCCGGTGCGCCGGATCCCGAACGTGCCGGAGAACGCCGAGGCGTATTACGCGCCGGACAACCTGCACGTCATCGCGCAGACCCAGGACCCGGCCGCGCAGGATCCGGGCGAGGGCAAGGCGGGCGGTGCGCTCACCTACACCTTCACCGACACGGGCGAGGAGATTACCCGCATCAACGACCGCGGCCAGGACGCCTGCTCGTGGTTCTTCCCGGATGGCCAGCGCATCGTGTTCACCTCCACGCGCGACAACATGGACATGCCGCTTGGCGACTGGTCGGACGAGACGAAATATCCACAGGGTGCCGAGCTCTATATCTCCGACCTCAAGGGCGGCAATCTCAAGCGACTGACCAACAACAAGTACTACGAGGCCGAGGTGACGGCCTCGAACGACGGCCAGTGGCTGTTCTTCGGCCGCCAGATCGACGGCAAGATGGACATCTGGAAGATCCGGGTGGATGGCACTGACGAGCAGCAGCTCACCTTCACCGACGACTGGCAGGAAGGCGCACCGTATCCGACGCCGGATGGCGAGCACGTGATCTTCCGCGCCTGGAAGCGCAGCGTGCTGCTCGCGAACAACAAGCTCCGCGAGGAGACCGGTGAGCGCCGCCAGACGCCGATGACGATCTTCACGATGAAGACCGACGGTACGGACGTGCAGCCGCGCACCTTCACCAACGACATGAACTGGGCGCCGTTCATCGCGCCTGACGGGCGCCACTTCTTCTACGTGCGCATCTTCGAGAACAACAACTGGGAGATCGTCATGAACGATCTCGCGGGCGGCGAGCCCGTGCGCATCACCTGGAATGCGACGTTCGACGGCTTTCCGGCCATTTCGCCGAATGGCAGGAAGATGCTGTTCGGACGCAGTACCGGCGAGCGATTCATGTCCGGCATCTACACCCACGTGATGGACATCTCGTCGCTGAACGTGGGCCCGGAGAACTTCAAGGGCAGCATACCGCCGCGCGCCGCGCGGCCGGCAGGCTGGGTCGAGGATCCCGGACTGGCCGACTACGGCGACCGGCTCGGCACCTGAGGCACGAAGGGGTCCGGCCGGCGCGAGGAGGGGTGTCACATGTTCATCAACTTCTGGTACGCGGCGGAGTGGGGCCATAAGCTGGGGTCCGACCCGCTCAAGGTCCGGATGCTCGGCCAGGACTTCGTGTTGTTCCGCGATTCGACGGGCCGCGCGCACTGTCTCGCCAATGTCTGCATCCACCGCGGCGGCTCGCTCGCCGGCGGGCTGGTCAGGCGCGACCGCATCCAGTGTCCTTACCACGGCTGGCAGTTCGATGGCACCGGCAGGTGCCTGAAGATTCCGTCCCTGGGCCCGCAGGGGCAGGGGCGCATACCGGGCCGCGCGCGGGTGGACAGCTATCCCGTCGAGGAAAAATACGGCCTGATCCACGTCTTTCTCGGCGACCTGCCCGAGGATGAGCGCCCCGGGATCATGGAGATCCCCGAGTACGGCCAGCCGGGCTGGTACGCCCATTGCGAGGACAGCGTCAGCGAGGGCGATTTCCGCCGCTCGGTCGAGAACGCGCTGGATCCCGCCCACAACGAGTACGTCCATCCGACCCACGGGTTCTCCGGGGAACGGGATGACTACTTCGTGCCGGAGCTCAAGGTCGAGGACCGGCCCTGGGGCAGTGGTTTCATCACCACTTACTATGCGCCACCGCTCAAGGACGAGACGATGAAGAAGGCCACCGGGCGCGCGGAGAATGCCGTGATCGAGGCGGGAACGTTCCACCACGGCCCGACCAACTTCATCACTTACATCCACCCGACGGGCCAGAGTTTCATCCACCAGAATGCGTTCAAGACGCCGATCGACGGGTATCACCAGAAAAATTTCCTGGTCCAGACGCGCAACTTCCTGGTCGGGCCGGAGCACAACGCGCGCTTTGCCGAGCGCAATGCGGTGGTGCGCAACCAGGACATCGTCGTGCTGCGTGACGTCGAGCCGCGACTGGCGCCGGAGACGAATCAGCACGAACTGCTGATGCCTGCGG
The DNA here is from genome assembly GCA_964522655.1 of uncultured Chromatiaceae bacterium. Lineage (GTDB taxonomy): Bacteria > Pseudomonadota > Gammaproteobacteria > Steroidobacterales > QUBU01. Next base: position 15,345 of record CAZFWB010000001.1, read on the forward strand.
ACAAGGGCGTGGCGCACTACCGCGAGAAGCTCCAGGCGTGGGAGGCGTGCGGCTGGCGCATCGATGAGTCAAAGGTGCAGGCAGGCCGGGCGAAGACCGCCTACGTGATTCCGAGCCCCGGGCGCCGCGCGGACCCGAAGGGCTGGGTGCTGGAGGCGGTGCCGCTGATGCCCGCGCGACAAGCTGTTGCCGCAGCATCGGCCGCAAGCTGAGAGCCAAGAGAAGAATTGCCGGTTTTATTTTCGCGAACCAATCCGGCGCCCTGTGCCGCCCGGCCCGATCAACGAGGAGGAAAACACCGATGCCTGCTGTGTGGCGAGTTCTGTTCGGGGCCGGCCTGGCCGCTCTTGTCTCCCTGAGCGTCGGCGCGGCCGAGCCTGCTGCCGAAGGCCGGGAGCTGCCGTCCTACGAGGTGCCGATCGAGCCGGATGCCGCAGAGGCCTACTGGTCGCCGGACTCGCGTTACCTCATCGCCCAGACGCGCGACCCCGACGCGATCAAGAGCGCTCGCGGCGGCTACGGCGCGCTCACCTGGATTTTCTCCGCCGACGGCAAGGAGATCTGGCGCGTCAACGATCGCGGCCAGGACGCGTGTTCGTTCTTCTTTCCCGACGGTCAGCGCATCGTCTGGACCTCCACGCGGGACAATATGGACATGCCGGTCGGCGACTGGTCGGACTCGGACAACTATCCGCAGGGTGGCGAACTGTACGTCTCAGACCTGAAGGGCAAGAACGTCCGGCGCATGACCAACAACAAGTACTACGAGGCCGAGGTCTCCGTCTCGCCGGACGGGCAGTGGATCACCTTCGGGCGCCAGATCGACGGCAAGATGGACATCTGGGTGATGGCCGCGGACGGCTCGAGAGAGTGGCAGGTCACGAAGACCGACGACTGGCAGGAGGGCGCGCCGTTCTTCATGCCGGACAACGACCACATCATCTTCCGCGCCTGGAAGAAGGCCGACTACAAGGTCGTCAGGCCTACGCCCATGACCATCTTCACTATCCGCAAGGACGGCTCCGACTGGCGGCGTCACACCTATGACAACGGCATGAACTGGCACCCGACGCCGGCGCCCGACGGCCGTCACTACGTGTACGTGAAGGCGCTGTCGGAAACCAACTGGGAGATCTACCTCGGGGATCTCGCCGGCGACGAGCACCGGCGCCTGACGTACTACGACAAGCTGGACATCCTTGCCCACATCTCGCCCGACGGGAAAAAAATGAACTGGGGCCGCGCCACCGGGGCGCAGTTCATGAGCAACATCCGCACCTTCGTGATGGACGTCTCCTCGCTCGATCTCGGTCCGGAACGGCGCGTGCCCTGGGATCCCGAGTGGGGCACCCCGATGGTGACCTCCAGCCAGCCGGCAGCGCGCCGCTGAGTCCGGGGACGCCGGTTTGAGGAAACCGGGCGCGCGCACCGTCGCGTTGCTCGCGGCCTGCTGTGCCGCGCTTGCGTGCGCAGGGCTCTGGGCCGCTCCGCCGGTGATCCTGCGCTCGGGCCTCGTCGCCGACCCGCCGACCCTCGACCCGCAGCTCGCCTCGGGCACCGTGTTCTCCGGGGTCGTGGTTGATCTGTTCACCGGCCTGGTCACGCGCGACGCCGCGTCGAAGCCCGCGCCGGGCTGCGCCGAGAGCTGGACGGTCAGCGATGACCGGCTGACCTGGACGTTCCGTCTGCGTCCCGGCCTGGTGTGGTCGGATGGCGCGCGTCTCGACGCCTCGGATTTCGTCTTTGCCTTCCGCCGGCTCATGAATCCGCAGACCGCCTCGCCGCTGGCGGGCCAGTTCTTCGCCATTCGCGGCAGCCGCGAGGTCTTCGCGGGCAAATTGCCGGCGGAGCAGCTCGGCGTGGAGGCGCCCGACCCGTCCACGGTGGTCGTGCGCCTCACGCAGCCGGTGCCGTATTTCCTCGATCTGCTGACCATACTGTCGGTGGCGCCGCTGCCGCGGCACGCCATCGAGCAACACGGCGCCGACTGGCTGAAGCCGGGCAACCTGGTCGGCAACGGCGCGTATCGACTCGTCGAACGGGTGCCGCAGTCCTACCTGCGCCTCGCCCGGAATCCGAACTTCTACGACGCGGGCTCGGTGCGCATCGACGAGGTGTACTGGCATCCGACGCCGAACTTGGACACGGCGCTGCAACGCTATCGCGCGGGCGAGCTCGACATGATCCAGAGCTTCGCGCCGGACAGGCTCGACTGGGTGCTGGAGAACATGCCCGAGGCGCTGCACATCGTGGCGCAGACGGCGACCAATTTCGTGGCGCTGAACCTGCGGCGCAAGCCGCTCGACGATCTGCGCGTGCGCAAGGCTCTTTTCCTGGCAATCGACCGCGAGGGCATCGCCGGCAAGGTGCTCGGTGCGGGCACGCGGCCCGCCTGGAGCTACATCGGGCCGGCGTTCGAGGGCTATCCGTCGAACACGCTCGCCGAGCAGTCGATGCCGCTGGAGGCGCGCCGCGAACTCGCGCGCGGACTGCTGGCCGAGGCCGGCTTCGGGCCGGACAATCCGCTCAGGCTCACCTACACCTTCGATTCGCAGGAGGAGAACCGCCGGGTATTCGTGGCGGTGGCGAGCAACTGGCAGGTGATCGGCGTGCTGGCCGAGTCCGATGCGCTCGATACCGGCAGGTTCTTCCAGAAATTGCGCAACCGGGATTTCGTCGTGGCGCGCATGGCCCAGTTTGCCGCTTACGGCGATCCCTACGGCCTCTTGCAGCCGCTGTCGAGCCAGGCGCCGAACAACTGGGCCGGCTACGCCAACCCGGCCTTCGACGAGCTGCTCCGCGAGTCGGACTTCGCCGCCGACGAGGGTGAGCGCCTGCGGCTCATGGCCCGCGCCGAGCAGGTGCTATTGGCCGATTTCCCGATGGTGACCCTGTATCACCAGGCCACGCGCCGGTTGATCTCGCCGCGCGTGAAGGGGTGGGTGGACACGCCGCGCGGCACGACCCCCACGCGCTTTTTGTGGATGGAATGAGTTTGCGCTACCAGGTGCGAACGCGGCCGGTGTCGAGGTGCACGAAGTCGGACTCCGGATAGTAGCCGACGCCACCGCGGCGCATGGCGATCGCCGCGCCCCGCAGCGATCGTGTCGGCACGCCGGTGAGACGGACGTCGATCGCCTGTCCGGTCAGGTGCAGGCTTTTCTGCGCGACGCCGCCCGAGCGGTGGCGCAGCATCTCGTTGGTCAGCGGCGAGCGAAACCCGGAGATGACCTCGAAGGGCCCCCGGCCTCCGGTCAACTCGCGCACGCCGTGCAGCACGTCGAGCAGCCGCGGGTCGATCCGATGCACCTCGCCGCTGCGAAAGTCGCGCAGCAAGTGATCGATCTCCTCGAGCGCCTGCGGCAGGTAGGTGCCGCCCTCCGCGTAGACCACGTGGAGTTTTTCGCTAGTATGTGTGTGATAGAAATCGAGCCGTCGCGCGCCGTCAGCGCGTGCCAGCAGTGGCGCGGGAACGAATGCCAGCGGAATCAGTGCGCCTGCAGCCCGAAGCAGGCTGCGGCGGCTGTGTCGGTTGTCCAAGCGGGCCTCCCGAGCGTGTGCTTTTTTTCTGGTTCTTGTCGAAACAGGGCAATTCTTGCAGAGGCCGCGGAATCGGGCAATGACCAGATGCACATTTCCAGGCCGGGCGACTCCACGGGCCGGCGCACGGTGGCGGGTGGCTGCACTGGCCTGCACGATCCTCGTTGCAACGGGCAGCGCGGCTGCCGCTCCTGACGAGGCGGAGCTCGTCGCGGCGCTTCGAGAGCGGATGGAGCGGGTGCAGGGGGGGGATGACGAGATCGAGGGGGTCGTGCTCCAGGGGACGCAGATCCTGGCCGAGTTCTACGCCCGGCGGGACTTCCGGCCGGTGTGGCAGGACCCGGTGCGGGTGCAGGAGCTGCTCGGGCTGCTCGAGGCCGCGGCCGGACACGGTCTGGATCCGGCAGATTATTTCATTGGACAGCTGCGTGATCTGATCGGCCGCCCCGGGACCGAACCGCAGGCTGTGGCGGAACGTGAATTGCTGCTCACGGAAGCGCTGATCCGCTACGGCTATCAGCGCCGGTTCGGCAAGGTCGACCCGGCGAGCCAGGAGCCTGCCTGGAATTTCGCCCGTAGCTTCGCTGCCGGGATCGATGCCGCGGCGGCCCTGGCGAACGCGCTGAACGCGCCCTCGCTCGCGGCGCACGTCGAATCCGTGCTCGCCGAGGGCGCCCTGTACCGGGCGCTGCGCATCGCGCTGGCGCGTTATCGCGCGGCGGTCGCGGCCGGCGGATGGCCCGAGGTGCCCGCGGGACCGACGCTGCGACCCGGGGACCGCGACGGGCGCGTGGCGGCTCTGCGTGAGCGCCTGCGCCGGCAGCCCGGCTTCGACGCCGCCATGCCCGAGCCGGAGCCGGCCGAACTGTTCGACACCGGGCTGGAGCAGGTGGTGCGGTCGTTCCAGGAGCGCCACGGGCTGGCTGCGGACGGCGTGGTCGGGGTCCGCACGCTCGCTGCGCTGAACGTTCCGGCGAGCGTGCGGGTGGACCAGATCCGCCTGTCGCTCGAGCGGCTGCGCTGGCTCGCCGGCGGCATCCCACGGACCTACGTGGTCGTCAACGTCGCGGGCTTTCGCGTCGGCTTCGTGCGCGACCAGCAGACCGTATGGAGCAGTCGGGTCGTGGTCGGCCGCGCCGCGCGGCAGACGCCGGTCTTCCGCGGCGAAATGACCTACCTCGAACTCAATCCGACCTGGACGGTGCCGCCGACCATCCTGCGCGAGGACATCCTGCCGAAGGTCAAGAAGGATCCCGGCTATCTCCGGCGCGAGCGCATCAGCGTGCTCGATCGCAACGGCCGCGAGGTCGACCCCGCCTCGGTGAACTGGGCCGCGTACGGCCGCATGGTGCCCTATACCCTGCGCCAGGAGCCGGGTCCGGCCAATGCGCTCGGGCGCATCAAGCTCATGTTTCCGAATCCGCACAGCGTGTACCTGCACGACACGCCCTCGCGGGAGTTGTTTACCCGCCCGGAGCGCACCTTCAGTTCCGGCTGCATCCGGGTCGAGGATCCGCTGGCACTCGCCGAACTGGTGCTCGATTCACCGCTGTGGACCCGGGCATCGCTGGAGGCGGCAATCGCGACCGGCGAAACGCAACGGATCACCCTGCCGACGCCGGTGCCGGTGCTGGTCGTCTATCTGACCGCCGTGGCTGATGCCGACGGCGTCACGCGCTTTTTCCGCGACGTCTATGGGCGGGATCCGCGGCTGCTCAAGGCGCTGAACGGCCCGGTGCGGATCAGGCTGCCGCAGGCAGCCTCTAGCGACGGCGGGGCCCGGCCCGAAAAAAATGCGATCCGTTCCTTTCTGAGGGCCGCGCAGATCGGCACAATAGCCGCTTCGGTTGCTGCCGGCAGGTGAGCCGTGCCGCCCGGCCACCTCTGGAGTGCATGGACCATGAATGCCAATTCGCTTCGCCTTATTTTTGTGCTGCTGGCCGGTTTCGCGTTGGCCTCCTGCGGCTTTCTCCGCAAGGCGCCGGGCACCTCGGTGGTGCAGTTCTACAACAACAGCGGCCATACGGTCCTCGTCGAGAACAACGAGCTGCGCCCGGGCCGCACGGCCACCTTCACCTATCCAACCGAGAGTGGCCGGCCGCTCATCGTGTTCTGGAACGGATGCGTCCACACGTACATAGCGCCTGATCGCAAGCCCGGCGAATTCCGCGGCACGGACTGGATGCTGCGCGGCGCCTATCGCGCACAGCTCGAGCCCGATGGCAGGCTCTTCCTCGTGCCGCCGGGCGAGAGCCTGCCGGGCGATGCCGCCGCGATGACGCAACCGGACGGCTTCCCCCTGACGCCGCGCGAAGGCTCCTCCTGCCTGCAGTGATCGCCTGCGCGCCGCGCAGGCGTCAGGGCGACGGCGCCAGCCGATGGAGGGTGCCGGCGCCGTAGTCGACGAGATAGATCTCTCCGTCGTTCGCTTCCGCGAAGGAGGAGATGTTGTGATCCGTGTCGAGCATTTCCTCGACCGTCGACGCGCCGGGCGCGAGTCGGAAGACGCGCCCGGTGATGAAATCCCCGAACAGGTACGAGCCGCGCAGCGGTGGGTTCTGGTTGCCGCGGTAGACGTAGCCGCCGGTAATCGACCGCCCGGTGCCGTGATCGTATTCCGCCACCGGGTCGACGAGACCCGTGGTCGGACAATTGTCCGGCGGGATGTTGCAGTGCGCGCCCTCCCTGATGCGCCAGCCGTAGTTGCGCCCGCCGACAATGAGGTCGACTTCTTCCCACGCGCCCTGGCCGACGTCGCCCGCCCACAGTTCGCCGGTTGCGCGGTCGAAGCTGAAGCGCCAGGGATTGCGCAGCCCCCAGGCGAAGATCTCCGGGCAGGGCATGCTGCCCGTGCCGGCCGGGCAATGGGGATTTCCCGCGAATGGGTTCCCGGCGGGGACGGCATAGGGCAACGTCGCCACGTCGATGCGGATGATGCCGCCGTAGAGGCTCTGCGTGTTCTGGGCGCGATTCTCCGGGTCGTTGGCCGAGCCGCCGTCACCGAAGCCGGCGTAGAGGAACCCGTCCGGACCGAACGCGACATGTCCGCCGTTGTGATTGCCGTACGGCTGCGGCAGCGTGAGGATCACCACCTCGCTGGCCGGGTCGAGGGTCGCACCGCCGTCATCGCTGGTGAAACGCGACAGGTGCGAGACCAGCGTCGGCGCCGAGCGCGTGTAGGAGAGATAGGCGTGGCCGTTCGAGCCGAAGTCCGGGTCGAAGGCGAGGCCGAGCAGTCCGCGCTCGCCGGAACTGTCGCCGACCCGCGCGGAGATGTCGATGAAGGTCGTGGTCGCCACCGCCTGATCGTCATTCGCGAAGGCGTGCACCACGCCCGATTGTTCGACGACGAACCAGCGGCTGTCGTCGCCCGGTGCCTGCAGTGCGGCCACCGGCCGCGAGAACGACAGGTTGGGAAACACCTGCTCCAGCGCGATGCCGGGTGCGGGGGCGAACCCGCCGTCGTCGCCCCCGCCCCCGCCGCAGCCCGTGAGCAGCAGTGCCGCGAGCATGCCGCCGCCCGCGTAACGGCTGCGGCCAAAGGAACCGTTCACTCGCGCACCATCCCGAAATCGATCGGCTGCGGCGGCCGGGCCGGCGGCGGCGAGCGCAGCAGGGCGAGGACGTGGCGGGCGAGCAGCCGCCCGACGCGCGGGTCGTCGTTCGGCGGCCGCCACAGCGACCAGGTGCCGCGGTACTGCGACTGCACGGGCCGCTCGGTATCGGGCGCGCCCAGCGCCGGGTCGTAGCCGAGGTGGCCGAATTCGGAGACGTCGAAGGCGAGCGACGGGTCGAGGTCATCACGCAGCTCGTCGGGCGGCGTCGTGCGCGGTGGCGGGTAGGGACGGCCGTCGGCACAGCCGCCCATCGTGAAGCAGCAGGGCACGGTTGCCCCACCCTGCGGGGCCGGGCACTGCGTCGCGACCCATATGCCCCAGTAGTCGGCAAACGGGTGGCCGACGCCCGGGTAACGAGCGAAGTCCCTGCGCGCGAAGTCGATCCAGGTCCTGTAGCCGATCTCCTTGGCGATCTGATTCGGCACCTCCACCAGGTTCAGCACCGAGTCCACCATGATCTGCGGAAAAGCGATCACGATGTGGCGCACGCCGTTCGCGCGCAGCCGGTCGAGGGCGTCCCAGTACAGGTAACCCATGTCGCCTGCGGGCGGTGCGCCCGTCTCGTAGAGCCGGGCGTCACCGAGGTTCTCGCCGCGCATCTCGCGGCTGCGCTCGCGGCGAACCCGGCCGGGGCCCCGCGGTGAGGCGGCCGGGTTCTCCACTTTGCGGCCGAACCAGGCGCCGAGCACGTTGCCTGCCCGCAGCGAAGGGTGACGTTCGAGCAACAGGCGCCGGATGTTCGCGTTGAGCAGCAAGGTGTCGTCGATTTTCGGGTCGAAGGACTCGTTGTGCTCCCGGGTCGCGTGGTTTACGAGCAGCACGCCGGTGCCGGCCCAGTCGATCTCGGGCGCCATGCGCGCCTCGATGCCCTCGACGTGCAGCAGCGCGAGCTCGGGGTCCGCCGCGACCGGATTCGGATGGTCCGCGAGCGGCAGCGTACGGTCCTCTCGCGGCGGACCCAGCGACAGCGTCCATGGCGGCTGGTCGGCCGGGTAAGAGCGGGTCATCAGGTCGGCGGGATCATTGACCCAGCGGACCGGCGTGATCGTGCCGTGACTGCGGTCGAACGCGGCCGCTACCTGGCGCGCGGTGTTCACGACATCGAAGCTCTTGAAAAAACGCACGCCCCCGGTGGTGAGATCCACCATGACGATTTCGTCGACTCCGCGCTCGAGCAGCCGCTCGATCGGGCCGTCGGCGTCGTAGCGGTCGGGGTCACAGTCGCCCCAGCGCTGCTGCGCTCCGGTGCCGCCGTCGAGGGGGCTGCCGCAATAGCGCATCGGCGCGCCCTCAGGCACGCCGGGGTGATAAACGGCGCGCGGGTAAGCGAGATTCGCGGGGTCGTCGGCGAGCCACGAGGCGTACTCCACGAAAAACTCGACGCCGGGCACGGCGCTCTGCCGTGCAAGCGCGCGGCGCAGTTCCCCGTAATGCGCGAGCGTGAGTCGTTGCGCCGGGTCGATGCCACCGATGCGCTGGTACTCGAAGGCGTACTTGGCGATCTCCTTCGGGGCGTTGCCGAAGCGCAGCACCTGTGGCCACGCCTGCGGATTCCAGATGACGTTGCGGTAGACGACGCTGTTCGGGTCGTAGGAGAAGATCTGCAGGGTGGACTCCCAGGAGCTGCGCAGGCTGGCCTGGTCGCTGCCGCCGTGGAACACGTACACGACGCCGATCCTGCGCTCCGGCGCGGAGTTCGTGGCGCACCCGCCCGCTGCCAACATGAGCGCCAGCAGCGCCGCGGCGACGCCGGGCCGGCCGCTCGTCACGTTGCGCATCGGTCGCTCTCCGCCTCACTACTGCAGCCGCGATGATGCCGACCGAGGGACGCATAGTGCAACTGCCGCGCCGGCCGCAGCGAGTATCGGGCTATAATGCCGCGCGTTTTCTCTTCGGGGCGTGTCACAAGAACACGAATGATCAGGGCGCTCTTCAGGTCGCTCGGGGTGGTTGTCGCGGTGCTGCTGGTGGCCGGCTGGCTGCCGGCGCTGTTTGGTGCGTATGGATTGTACTGGGAGCGCTACGCGTCGAGCTTCCTCACCAATCCGCTGAATCCGGGCTACCGCTGGTACCGGCCGCTCGAGACCGTCGCCGGCGGTGGTGCGCAGCCGCTGCGCGTCTCGGCGCAGGCCGCGTCTGCATTCAGTCCCGGCGCGCTGGAGGCGGCCGCCGAGTACGCTCGCCTTCACAACAGCGATTCGCTGATCGTGATGCACCGGGGCAAGCTCGCGTTCGAGCGCTACTGGAATACGAAGAAACCCGAGAGCCTCTTCGGTGTGCATTCCCTCACCAAGACTCTGACTGCGATCCTGATCGGGCATGCCATCGCCGACGGTCGCATCACGTCGGTCGATCAGCCGGCCTTTCACTTCATCGCGGAATGGGACGACGAGCAGCACCGCGGGATCACCATCCGCGATCTGCTCAACATGGCGAGCGGCCTGAAGGAGAGCTACGACTTCTCGCCCTGGTCGCTGCGCATGCAACGCACCATGGGCACCGATATCGTGGCGCCGAACCTCGCGACCGAGGTGGGTGGGCCCCCGGGCGTGAAGTTCGCTCATATCAACCCGCCGCCGCAGATTCTCGGCATCATCATCGAGCGCGCCACCGGCCGCCGCTTCGGCGATTATCTGTCCGAGAAATTCTGGCGGCCCATCGGTGCGCACGACGCGCAGCTCTTCGTGGACCGGCCCGGCGGCACGGCGCACACCGACTGCTGCATGTGGAGCGCGATCCAGGACTGGGCGAGGGTGGGCGAGGCGCTGCGCACCGGCGGCCTCTGGAATGGCGTACGGGTGATCCCTGCCGGCTGGGTCGAACAGATGATCGCGCCGTCGGCTGCCTACTCGAACTACGGGATGATGGTGTGGCTAGGGAGTTTCTACGAGAAGGAGCGCCGGTACGATCCGGACGTGGACGCATTCGTGAATCACCACTCCGAGCCGTTCGCAGCGCCGACGTTCTTCCTCGACGGCTTGCACCTGCAGCGCGTGTGGGTCGTGCCTTCGCGCGAGCTGGTGGTCGTGCGAACGGGAGGCGGGCATCCGGATTGGGACGACGCGCGACTGCCGAATCTCCTGATCCGGGGCCTGGCGACATGATGGCTGCGGCACCGGAACACCAGCTGGCAGGACCGGGCGCGACCTTTCGTCGCCTGGCCGTGCTGGCCTGCGGGGCCGCGATCACGGCCGGTTGCGTCAGCGGCTCGGACCCGAGCAGCGGCGCCGTGCGCATGCTGAATGCCGTTGCGGACGGCCCGCGCATGAATTTGCTGGTCGACGAGGAACTCAGGATCGCCGCGGTGGGCTTTCCCGGCGGCTCGGCGTTCGTGACCAGCCGGGCCGGCGACTACCGGCTGCGGATCGAGGAGGTATCGCCTTCGTCCGGGGCCGCGCCGACCGATACCATCTACGATCAGCCGCTCTCCCTCGCGGTGAACGACGAGGTGACCTTCATCGTGACCGGCGAGGCCGCCGCCGGCACGGAGGAAGTGCTCGCGATTCGCAACCGCACGCGGGGCGTGCCCTTCGGCCAGACCCGTGTGCAGTTCGTCCACGCCGCCGCCGGCGCTCCCGCCGTGGACGTCTATCTGACTGAGCCCGGCGCTGTGCTGAGCGCGGCGGCGCCGATTGCCCCGGCGCTCGGATACAGGGCTTCCACGGCCCAGCAGGAGGTGGGCGGCGGCGGTGCGCGTATCGCTATTACCGCCGTCAACGATCCGGGCACAGTGCTGTTCGACTCGGGGGCGATTTTTCTGACGCTCGAGGGCTCGCTGCTCATCGCACTCGTGCCGGACGCGGCAATCGCGGGCAGTTCGAGCCCGTTCTCGCTCGTGGTGATGACCGGGACCGCCGCCGCGGCCGTGTCCGACAAGGACACCGGGTCGGAGGTCCGGGTGGTGAATGCGGCGCCCGCCAGCTACGAACTGGATGTCATCGTCAACGACACCTCTGTGGCCGACGGGATCCGCCAGGATTGCGACTCCTCCACACAGGAGAGCGGCACCGTGCTCGAGTTCTGCGCCACCGCGTTCAGCTCGGTCGGCAGCTTCGCGCCCCTACCAGGTGGCAGCTATGACGTGAACATCCAGAAGACCGGCGCGGACGCGGTGGCGGCGCAGACCCTCGGTGGCACTTTCCTCGCCGGCACACCATTCAGCCTGGTCCTGACCGGGCTCACCGATGACGCCGCAACCGTAACCAGCCAGGGACTGCTGGTTCTGGCCGGTGCGCGCCGTGTTGCCACTGTCGCGCAGCTTCGCGTTGTCGACGCCTCGCTCGCGGCCGACGCGGCGGTCACCGGCGACCCGACGACAGACCGGCTCGAGCTCTACATCACCGAGCCGGGCGCCGACCTCGCCGCCGAGAGCCCGGATTTCGTCAATCTGCGCCTCGGCTCGGATACCGATTACCTGTCGCTCGCCGCAGGCGGTTACCAGCTCACACTCGTCCGGGCCGACACGGCCATGCCCGAGGCGCCGCCGGAGGTGCTGTTTACCCAGGAGCTGCTGCTCGCAGACGGCGGGCTGTACACGCTGGTCATCGCCGACAGCGTCGGCGGCGTGCCGCCGCTGCAGTCGCTGTCGCTGGAGGACGATCCCGGCCCCTGAGCGCAGCCGCGGTCGGGAAGCAACCGCCCCGATCGCCGCCATCGTGCCGATCACAGGTATCGTTTCGATGTCGCTGTCGGCGCCGGTCGGTGGCGCATCTGCGGGCAGCACGACGTAGCGATCGGACAACGTTTGCCGCGTGTTGTGCTCCTTCACCCCTATGTCACTGAAGGTGGCGGCACGCCTGGCCCGGATCACGCGCAGACAACGCAACAGCAGGCCGCAGGTCCGCACCGCTTGCTGCGCAGCAAGACCCTGCGCAGTGCCGCCTGAATCCATTGCGCGCGGCACCGCGAAGCTTCTGTCAAATCCGACATGCCAGAAAGGAGAGACGGATGAAACGGGTCTGGATACTGGCGCCACTCGCGGCCCTGGCGCTCACTGTGACGGCTTGCGATGACGACGACGATCCCGCGCAGGCGGCGCTGCAGGTGCTGCATGCCTCGCCGGACGCGCCGACCGTCAACATTCGGGTGGACGGCGAGCCGGTGCTCGAGGACGTGGACTACAAGACCGGGTCGGGCTATCTGCGGCTCGATCGCGGCAGCTACGACATCCAGGTCGAAGCAAATATCCCCGGCGGCAACGCCGTGGTGATTGATTTGCCGGCGACGCAACTGGAGTCAAACACCGACTACAGCGTGCTCGCGGTAGGCAAGGTCTCCGGAGGCAGCCTGGCGCCCCTGATCATCTCGAGTGTGCGCAGCAGCGTGCCGTCGGGACAGGTGCGGGCGAGGGTGGTGCACGCCGCTCCGGATGCGCCCCAGGTCGACGTGTACGTGACTGCGCCGGGCGCAGACCTGACCAGCGCTGCGCCGATCGGCAGTTTCTCCTTCACGGAAGTGCTCGGGCCGGTGGAAGTCGCTGGCGGGGACTACCAGGTGCGCGTAACGCCCGCCGGCAATCAGGGCGCCGTGGTGTTCGACTCCGGCACCGTGACCCTCGCTGCGGGAAGTGACCTGCTGATCGCCGCGGTGGCCAACACCGGGGCCGGCCCGGCCCCGATATCGCTCGTGGTGCTCGATGGCGAAGGCAGCGTCGAGGTGCTCGACGTCGCGACACCGGCCGACGTCCGGGTCGTGCATGCCTCGCCGGACGCACCGGCGGTGGATGTCGTCGTCGACGACGACTTCATGATGCCGGTCATCACGGGTCTCACCTACACGAATGCGGCCCCGGCGGCGAACGGTTACCTGTCCGTGCCGGCCGGCGACTACAACTTCAAGGTGACCGCAACGGGCAACCCCGGCGTGGTGGCGATCGATTTTGACGCCGCGCTCGCGGCCGGCGCGCAGTACTCGGTGCTCGCCACCGGCTTGCTCGCCGGCGCGCCCGCCATCGCCGAGCTGGTCCTGACCGACGACAACCGCGCCGTGGCAACCGAGTCGAAGGTCAGGCTCGTGCACGGCTCACCGGCTGCCGGGGCGGTGGACATCTACGTGACGGCGCCCGGGGCGGACATCACGCAGCTCGCACCGGCATTCGCGGCCGTGCCCTTCCGGGCCGAGACCGGTTATGTGTCGCTCGCGCCGGGCGCCTACGAGGTAAGCCTGACGCCAGCCGGCGACAATTCCATCGTCGCGCTGAGCGCGCCGGTGACCGTCAGCGCCGGAGGCGTCTACACGGCAGTAGCGATCGACGCCGCTGGTGGCGGCGCGCCGCTCGGATTGATCCTGCTCGACGACTTCGTGCCCTGACTCCGGGCTGCGCTCCGGTGCAGACAAGAACAGCGGCCCGGCGCCTGGCCGGGCCGCTCTGCTGCTGTCCCGTCAGTAGCGCGGTGTCTGCGAATCGACTTCCCGCGACCAGGCGTCGATGCCGCCGGTCAGGTTGTGTACGTTGCGAAAGCCCCTGCGACGCAGGTATTCAGCGGCCTGCTGGCTGCGCGAACCCGTGTGGCAGTGGAAGACGATCATGGCGTCCTTTGGCAGGGAATCCAGGCGGCGGTCGGTCTCCTCGTCCCAGGCGCGGGCTCCGGGAATCGCGGCGATGGCACGCTCTTCGGGGCCGCGCACGTCGATCAGCTCGAGCGTCTCGCCAGCGTCGAGGCGGGCCTTGAGGTCGGTCGCGCCCAGGGCCTGCACCGGCGGCGGCGCGTTGGGGTTGTGGAAACTGAAGCGCGTGCCCTGCAGCGTTTCCTCCATGCCGACCTTCAGCCCATCGGCCCGGCTCGCGCTCCACGGATCCATGTGCAGTTCAACGTCACCGGCCGCGACGCGCACTTCCTGCCCGGTCAGGGGCGCCAGCGTGAGCGTGTGCTGCCAGCCGGCATCGATGCGCAGGTGAATCGCCATCTCCGCGCGCTGCTCGATGACACCGCGCATGACCGCCAGTGCACTGTCGGCAATCTCGACGGCCGGTGCACCGCCGTCGCCCCGCTCGACCCCGAGGACTTCGGCGAGTTCGCCCGAGGCGAACATCTCCGTCACGATATCGCTCCCGCCGATCAGTTCTCCGGCGACATAGAGCTGCGGAATGGTCGGCCAGTTGCCGTAGGCCTTGATGCCATCGCGGATCTCGGGGTGCTCCAGCACGTTGATGTCGAGGTAATCGGGCAGCAGCATGTCCAGGGCAGCGACGGTCTTGGCCGAAAATCCGCACTGCGGTTGCTGCCGGTTGCCTTTCATGAACAACACGACGCGGTTGTTCCGCAGCACGTCCTCGATGATTTCACGGGTCTGGGTATCAAGGGTCATTTGGCAGGTCTCTCTTGCTTTGTGCGCCGCGGTCTACTGCACGCTGAAGCTCTCGCCGCAGCCGCACTGGCCCGTCACGTTCGGGTTCTCGAACGCAAACTTCTCGTTGAGTCCCTCGCGGACGAAGTCGATCCTCGAGCCCTCGAAGATCGGCAGATTCTCCGCCGCGACCACCAGCTTGACCCCCTGTGCCTCGACCACCACGTCGCCGGCGCCGACTTCATCGGCGTAATCGACCGTGTAGGTGAGTCCCGAGCAGCCGCTCTTTCGCACGCCGAGCCGCAGGCCCACTGCCTGGCGGTTGCGGGTGAGATAATCGCGGACCCGGGCTGCGGCTTTATCGCTCAGGGTGATCGACATGGCTGAAGTCCTGGTTTCGATGCAAAACTAATTTTGCATATGGGGGCTCGGGGCGAAATTGTCAACGATTTTGGCCTCCGATACCATCCGTGCATGGCAAAAACGAAGCTCGGCAGTGAGCGCGGGGTCGCGGAACTCGCGCTGCAGCTCGGCAGGGCCGCCTATGGCGACAGCCCGGCGGACAGCCTCACGCCGGCGCAATGGATGGCTTTGCGCTTCTTCGGGCGGGCGAACCGGTTCTCGCGCACCGTCTCGGCGTTCGCCGAGTTCCATTCGACCACACGCGGCACCGCCTCGCAGACGGTCAAGAGCCTGGTGCAGCGAGGGTATCTCACACGTACCCGTTCGGAACGCGACGGGCGCAGCGCAACGGTGGAACTCACGGCCAAGGCGCGCCGCAAGCTCGAGGAAGACCCGTTCGAGGCGGTGGTACGCGCGGCCGCAGAGCTCAGCCCTGCTCAGCGAAGCCGTACTGCTGCGGGCCTGCGCGGCATCCTGCACCGGCTCGCAGTGGATCGCGAGCGGGCCGCCCCGGGCGTGTGCACGCTCTGCGGTCACCTCGCCACGGCCGGTGCCGGCCGTTATCGCTGCCGTCTCATGCACGAGCCACTTACGGCCGCGGAACTCGGCCAGCTTTGCGTGCATTGCACGGACTGTCGACGCCGCCGGGCCTGATGGCCCGTGGCAGTTGCGGTCAGACGGAGAAAGATGAGCCGCAGCCGCAGGTCGTCGCTGCGTTCGGGTTGCGAATGACGAAACGCGCGCCTTCCAGGTCTTCCTTGTAGTCGATCTCGGCCCCGGCGAGGTACTGGATGCTCATGGGATCTACCAGCAGCGTGACGCCCTGGTTCTCCACCCGGGTGTCGCCGTCTTCGAGCTTCTCGTCAAACGTGAAGCCGTACTGGAAGCCCGAGCAGCCACCACCGGAAATGAACACGCGCAGCTTGAGGTTGGGGTTACCCTCGTCGCGGATGAGCTGCGAAACCTTGCTGGCGGCTGCGTCGGTGAAGAGCAGGCCGGGAACGCCGCTGAATTCGGTGCTGTTTTCCATGAAAATAGTGTCGCGGTCGGAAACCCGGCATGTCAAGGAAGTTTCGTCCCGCTACTATGACGGAATGCTGCGGGGTGCCGCATGAAGGGCCGTCTCGAGCCGGTACTCGCGGCCTACGGGGCTGGCGGCGCCGTCGTGCGGCCACTCGGGGCAGGGCTCATCAACCAGACCTACGCGGTCGACGGCGGGCCGGACGGCCGCTTCGTGCTGCAGCGGCTGCATCCGGTCTTTCCGGCGCAGGTCAACGAGGATATCGACGCGGTGACGAGGCACCTGGAGGCGGCCGGCCTCGTCACGCCCCGACTGATCCCGACTCGCACGGGCCAATTGTGGGTCGTACACGAGGGCGAGGTGTGGCGCGCGTTGACCTGGGTGGACGGGATCGGCCTCGACTGCCTGAGTGACGCCCATCAGGCGCGCGAGGCCGGCACCGCCCTGGCGCGCTTTCACCGGGCAGTGGACGACCTGCGGCACGAGTTTCGCAACACGCGCGCCGGGGTGCACGATACCGCCCGGCATCTGGCGAACCTGCGCACGGCGCTTGCAGCGCACCGCGATCACCCGAGATTCGCCGTCGTCGAGGCGCTCGCCGGGCGCGTGTTCGCGGCTGCAGACGGTCTCGAGCCGCTGCCCGCACTGCCGGCGCGGATCGTGCACGGGGACCCGAAGATCAACAATATCCTGTTCAGCCCGGACGGGACCCGTGCCATCTGTCTCATCGATCTCGACACGCTCGGCCGCATGCCCCTGCCGCTGGAGCTCGGTGACGCGTTTCGCTCCTGGTGTAATCCCGCCGGCGAGGATCGCGCGAACGCCCGGTTTGCCACCGATCTCTTCGAGGCGGCCGTCGACGGCTATGCGCAGGGCGCTGTGGGCTTCGTCACCGCGCCCGAATGGGACAGTGTCGTCTCCGGCACGCTCACCATCTATGTCGAGCTCGCCGCGCGTTTCTGCGCGGACGCGCTGAACGAGAGCTACTTCGGCTGGAACCCGCAGGCTTTCGCGAGCCGCAGCGAGCACAACCAGGCGCGCGCGGAAAGTCAGCTCAACGCAGCGGATTCGCTTGCCCGGCAGCGCGCGACGGCCGAAGCCGCGGTGCGCCGGGCCTCGCGTCGTTGAGGCGACAGGCGCGTACGACGTCGGGTAACCTAGACGCGCGCGTTGGTCACTGGCTGGCGGGCGGAGTCGCCGCGACGGTGAATCGCCCGGACTTCCCGGAAGGCTGGATGGCGATATGGCGCAGGGGAAGCTGTCGCTCGAGGACAAGTACACCCGCACCACGGGCGCGATCTACCTGTCCGGATTGCAGGCGCTGGTGCGCCTGCTGCTGGTGCAGCGCCAGCGCGACGTTTCCGCCGGCCTGAATACCGCCGGCCTGGTGTCCGGTTATCGCGGCTCGCCGCTCGGGGGGCTTGATCGTGAGCTGTGGCGCGCCGGCGCGCACCTCGATGCGCACCACGTCCGTTTCCAGCCCGGCGTCAACGAGGATCTTGCCGCCACCGCGATCTGGGGCAGCCAGCAGCTCAATCTCTTCCCGGGTGCACGCTACGACGGCGTTTTTGCGCTGTGGTATGGCAAGGGGCCGGGGGTGGACCGCAGCGGCGACGTTTTTCGACACGCCAATGCCTCGGGCACGTCGCGCCACGGCGGCGTGCTCGCGGTGGCGGGCGACGACCACGCGGCGCGCTCGTCCACGCTGCCGCACCAGAGCGAGCACAGCTTCATCGCTGCCATGATCCCGGTGCTGCACCCAGCCGGCGTGCAGGAACTGCTCGATTTCGGAGTGATCGGCTGGGCCATGTCGCGTTTCAGCGGCTGCTGGGTGGCGATCAAGGCAACCGCCGAGCTGCTGGACTCGGCGGCGACGGTGGATGCCGACCCGCACCGGGTGGTGATCGCCGCGCCCCGGGGCGTGCAACTGCCCGAAGGCGGCGTGAGCACGCGCTGGCCCGACTGGCCGCTCGAGCAGGAACTGCGGCTGCAGCGGCACAAGGTGTATGCCGCGCTGGCATTCGCTGCGGCCAACCGCCTCGACCGGATCGTCCTCGACAGCCCGCGGCCGCGCTTTGGCGTCATCACCACCGGCAAGAGCTATCTCGACGTGCGCCAGGCGCTCGCCGATCTCGGCATCGATGAAAGCCTCGCCCGGGACATCGGACTGCGGCTCTACAAGGTCGGGATGCCCTGGCCGCTGGAGGAGCGGGGCGCGCGCGAGTTCGCGCGGGGCCTGGAGGAGGTCCTGGTGATCGAGGAGAAGCGCGCCGTGGTCGAGAACCAGCTCAGGGCTCAGCTGTACAACTGGGACCCGCAGGTCCGCCCGCGCGTCGTCGGCAAGTTCGACGAGGAGGGCAACTGGCTGTTGCCCGCCGCCGGTGAACTCACGGCGGCGCAGATCGCCCGCGTGATCGGCGCGCGGCTGCGCCGCATGGGCCGCAACGACTTCATCGAGGAGCGCCTGCGCCTGCTCGCACAACCCGAGCCGCCGCCGGCGTTTTCCGCCGATGGCCTGCAGCGCCTGCCGTATTTCTGCTCCGGCTGCCCGCACAACACCTCGACGCGGGTGCCCGAGGGCAGCCAGGCGCTGGCCGGCATCGGCTGCCACTACATGGCGTTGTGGATGGACCGCGCTACCGCGACTTTCACCCAGATGGGCGGGGAGGGCGCCGCCTGGATCGGGCAGGCGCCATTCACGGCGGCTGCGCACGTGTTCCAGAACCTCGGCGACGGCACTTACTTTCACTCCGGACTGCTCGCGATCCGTGCTGCGGTGGCGGCCGGGGTCAACATCACCTACAAGCTGCTCTACAACCACGCCGTGGCCATGACCGGTGGCCAGCCGCTCGACGGCGAGCTGACCGTGCGCCAGGCCGCGCAGCAGTTGCGCGGCGAGGGTGTGGCAAGGATCGCGGTGGTGACCGACCGCAAGCTGACCCGTAGCGAGCGGTCGGGGTTTCCGTGCGGCGTCAGTTTCCACCTGCGCCGCGATCTCGATGCCCTGCAACGGGAGCTTCGCGAGGTTCGCGGCGTCTCCGTGCTGATCTACGACCAGATGTGCGCAGCCGAGAAACGCCGGCAGCGCAAGCGCGGTCTGCTGCCGGACCCGCCGAAGCGCGTTTTCATCAACGAGTGGGTCTGCGAGGGCTGCGGCGACTGCAACACCGCATCGAACTGTCTTTCGGTGGTGCCGCTGGAGACCGAGTTCGGTCGCAAGCGCACCATCCAGCAGGACAGCTGCAACAAGGACTTTTCCTGCCTGGAGGGCTTCTGCCCGAGCTTCGTGACGGTGCGGGGCGGTGAGTTGAAACGCGTTGCGAACCGCACCGCCCCGGTCGAGGGCCTGCCGGTTCCGGCACCGCCGGACCGCACGGGCGCTTACAGCATCGTCCTGGCCGGGATCGGCGGCACCGGCGTGGTGACCGCGAGTGCGGTACTGGGCATGGCCGCGCACCGCGACGGCCGCTTCGCCACCACCATCGACCAGACGGGGCTCGCGCAGAAGTTCGGCGCCGTGCTGAGCCATGTGCGGATTGCGGCTACCGCTGGCGAAATCCACGCGCCACGCATACCGGCGGGCAAGGCGGACCTGCTCATCGCCGCTGATCTGCTGGTCGGCTCAGGTGCCGAGGCGCTGAGCAAACTCGCGCTTTCGCGCAGCGCGGCGGTGGTCAACACGGATGCCGACATGCCGGCGGCATTCATACGCGAGCGGGACTTCGAGCTGCCGGATTGCGCGATGCGCGAGGCGATCGAGGACGCGGTCCGGCCCGACCATGCCTGGTTCGTTCCGGCAACGCGGCTTGCACAGGCGCTGCTCGGCGACAGCATCGCGGCAAATTTCTTCCTGCTCGGCTACGCCTGGCAGCGCGCGCTGGTGCCGGTCAGCGAGGAGGCGATCCTCGAGGCCATCACGCTCAACGGCGTCGCCGTGGAGCGCAACCGGGAGGCCTTCCGCTGGGGCCGTTGCGCGGCGCACGATCCCGTGGCGGTCGCCCGGCAGGCCGGTTTTGCGCCTGGCGCGCAGGGCCGCGCCAGCCTGAAGGCGACCGTGGCGCGCCGGGCCGGCTATCTGCAGGCCTACCAGGACGAGGGCTACGCGCACCGCTACGAGAACCTCGTGCAGCTCGTCGAGCGCGCGGAGCGCAGCATGGTGGGAGAGGCGCCGTTGCCGCTTGCCGAGGCGGTGGCGCGAAGTTACTTCCGGGTGCTGGCCTACAAGGACGAGTACGAGGTGGCGCGCCTGTACACGCAGACGGGCTTCCTCGACGAACTGCGCGATCGCGTGCAGGGCCGGACCCGTCTCCGTCTGCACCTTGCCCCGCCTTTCCTGGCGCGGCGCGACCCGGTGTCCGGTCGGCCGCGCAAGCGCGAGTTCGGCGCCTGGGTCCTGCCGCTGCTGCGCGCGCTCTCGCACCTGAAGTTCCTGCGCGGCTCGGCGCTGGACCCGTTCCGCCTGAGCGCCGACCGGCGCCTGGAGCGCGAGCTGATCGGCTGGTACGAGGCGCTCATCGAAGAGATCATCCCGGCGCTGCGGCCCCGCAATCATGCGCTGGCGGTCGAACTCGCAGCGCTGCCCGATGCGATCCGCGGCTACGGGCCGGTGAAGGCCGCGGCAGCGAGCGAGGCGCGATCCCGCGCGGCGGGGTTGGTCAGTCGCTTTCGCACTCTCGGGCAGTAGGAGCGGCGCAGGCCGCGACCCGCGTGGCCCTCAGAGGCCTTTCGTGTCGCCGGCCCAGCCCTCCGCCTCGATCACCCCGGCGCGGTACAGTCGCAGGTTGGCGCCGAGGAAACCGAGCGCGACGACGCCTGCGGCGGCGCCGACCACCGCGATCGAGAATCGCAGCGCGCCCGCCTCGCCGAAGCCGTAGTCGGTGACCAGCGCGACCGCGGTGGGTCCGAGCGTGAGGCCGAGGGCGTTGATCACGAAATAATAGAGCGCGGTGATCTGGCCGCGCATCTGGTTCGGCGTGATCATCATGAGCGCCGCCGAACCGGTCGCGGTGATGATGGCCCCGGCCATGGTAGAGGGGATCAGCAGTGCGATGGCCAGCGCCGGCCCCGGCATCAGCGGCGCGAGGATGGAGGTCGGGACGAACAGCAGCACCGCCGTAAACAGGCAGGTGCGCATCAACCCGTCCTTGTAACCGCGGCCGTAGAGCCAGTCGGCGATCCAGCCGCCGAGATTCACCCCGATGGGGCCGAAGATCAACGTCACCAGGCCGTAGGCGTAGCCCGCCTCCGGGATGCTCCAGCCCCAGGTGCGCACGAACATGGTCGGAACCCAGAAGAAAAAGGCGTAGCCGATAATCGTCACCACCGACATGCCGAGGAAGTGCGTGGCGTATCTCTTCCAGCGCTGGCCGAGGAAGCGCAACGTCTCGGCGATCGGCATCTCCTCGCTCGAGGTGCCATCGCGATGCTGGATGCGGATCCTGTCTTTGCGGACCGGTTCGCGCACGGTGGCCATCAGCAATGCGACCACCAGTCCCGGCAGTCCGACGAACAGGAACACCATCTGCCAGGGGCGCAATTCGCCCACCACGGGCAGCACGAGCGCGGGCGCTGCGGTGGCAAATGCGATCGCCCAGGCGCCCACGATGTTGGCGATGCCGACACCGAGCGACACGCCCATGTTGTAGAAGCTGATCGCGCGCCCGCGCTGGTGACGCGGGAAGTAATCGCTGATGAGCGACAGGGCACTCGGGTTGAGCGTCGCCTCGCCGACGCCGACGCCGACGCGCGCCAGGAACAGTTGCCAGTAGTTGCGGGCGAGTCCGCAGGCGGCGGTCATGAAGCACCAGATGGTCACGCCCCAGGCGATGATCGCGCGCCGGCTGCGCCGGTCGGCCAGGCGACCGATGGGGATGCCGAGCACGGTATAGAAGAGCGCGAAGGCAAGGCCGCCGACGAGGCTGACCTGGGTGTCGCTGAGCGCGAGGTCAGCGCGGATCGGCTCGATCAGCAGCGCGAAAATCTGCCGGTCGAGGAAGGACACGACGTAACCGAGCGTGAGCACCACGACCACGTACCAGGCGTAGGCCGGGCGCGGATAGTCGTTCTCCCCGACGGCACCGCGTGCCGCCTCATTTTCGTTCATGGCTGCTGTCCTCCCCGGCGGCGCATGGTAGCAGGCCGGACGGCCGGCGCCGATCAGTGGCAACGCGTGCAGGTATCGAGTTGCGTCAGCCGTTGCTCACGACTCTGTGCCGGCGCGGACTCCCACGCTGCCGTATGGCAAGCCTCGCACACCATGCTGCGTTCGATGACGAGCTGGTGCGAGACCTCGAAATGCCAGTAACCGGCCCGCTTGCGGCGCAGGAGTGCAGGCAGGTCGATCGCCGCGCGGCGCGCCTCCGGCGGTCGCGCACCGGTGGTGGCGGCGATCGTGGTGGCCGGCGGAACCGCGGCAGGCGGCTGTTCGCGCCGCGGGCGATCCAGCGCGAGGGCGGCAGCACCGCGCCCGGCGATGCGGCCCATCAGCACGGCGGGGCCGAGGAAGGTGCCCGAGCCGCCATGCCGGCCATTGATGCCCGCCGCGCCGGTGACTTCGCCGGCGGCGAACAGGCCGCGGATGAGTTGTCCTGCGCCGCCGAGGACGCGCGCTTCGCGGTCCACGACGAGACCGCCCATGCTCTGGCGCGTCAACGGGAAGAGCTGAATGGCGTAGAACGGCGGCTGGCGAATCGCCAGGGGGACCGGTCCGGCCGTTCCGGGTCCGATGCGGCCGAAGTCGGTGTCCATGCCCTGCTCGGCGAAACGGTTGAAGCGGCGTACGGTTTCCGTGAGCGCGTCGACCGGGAGGCCTGTCGCCTGGGCCAGCGCGCCGACGCTGCCGGCCTGCTTGACCAGCGCGGGGTTGTCGATGATCTCGCGGCGGATCGCCTGCGGCGTCAGCCACGCGGCACCGCTGATCGAGAGCTGCCTGGCGCCGATCGCGTCGAAGACGAGCCAGTGCGTGCCGCCCGGTGCCTGATGCAGCACCGCCCGGGTGGTGACCTTGCTCGAAGCCGCTTCGTTGGTGAATCGCCGGCCCGTCGAATCGACCCAGATCGCCGCCGGGTTGTCGACCGATAGGCCGCGGTCGGCGGCCGGCTCGCGCGGGTCCGGCAGCCCGTTCACGAGCGTCACCTGATGGCCGAGCCGGCCGAGCGCGGCCCCGAAGGGCTCGGCCAGCTTCAGCCCGCTGCCCGTCGCGAAGGCACCGGCGCCGATCAGCAACCTCGGCGGTTGCGGCAGCGTGCCGGCCCAGGCACCGCGGACCATATCGAGGTTGCCCTGGAAACCGCCGGTCGCGATGATGACGGCGCGGGCACGGTAGAGCCGCCCGCCGCGGCTGCGCGCGCGCGCGGTGCGCACTCCGGCGATCTGCCCGTCACGACGCAGGATTCCGCTGACCTCGGTGTTCAGCAGAAAATCGATGCGTTCACGCTGCAGGGCTTCGCGGATCATCGGGACGACTGCATGGGTCGCGCTGCCGCGGGTGAAATGCAGGCGTGGCACAGTGTCTTCCGGCGTGTCTCGCAGCACCTCGAATTTCACGCCCATGCCGGTGAGCCAGTCGTAGACCTGCTCGCGGGAGTGTTCTGCGTAGTTGCGCGCCCACCATTCGTCGGCGTCCTCGCCCCAGGTTATGAAGTCGCGAAAGGCGATGTCGGGCGAGTCACGGAAGCCTCTCGATCGCTGCAGCGGGGTGTCGACGAGCGCGAAGCCGCCGGCCATGACGGCGTGGCCGCCGGCAACCGAATTGCCGTCGATCAGCAGCACACGGGCGCCATGGCTCTCGGCCTCCAGAGCGGCCGAAAGGCCGGCGATGCCGGCACCGATTACGATCACGTCGGCGTCGTCGGCAACCGGCGGCGGTGCCTCGCAGGCGGCGAGCGCGAGCGTGAGCAGCGCGAGCGCGCCGGTCGTGAATCGGGCGAAGCGACGGCGTTGATGCGCTCGGGACAATAGTGGTTGCCTGGTTCGGGACGCTGACCGGCGGCAAGTATACTAGCGGTCGCATCATGGCGATTTCCCGAAGAGCGATCCTCGTCAGTGGTCTCGCGGCCGGTGGCGGCCTGGGCGTTTGGGCGCTGCTGCGCGGTCTCGACGATGGTGAGGCGGCGCTGAAGTTCGCGCGCAGCACGCCCGGCGCCGTGGCACTGAACGGCTGGGTGAAGATCGCGCCGACCGGGATCGTGACCTGCGGCGTGCATCGCGCGGAGATGGGCCAGGGCATCAGCACTGCCGTGCCGATGCTGATCGCCGAGGAGCTCGATGTGGACTGGGAGCGTGTGCGCTTCGAGTTCACGCCCGTCGATCGCGACTACTTCAATTTCGGCATACTGCTGCGCGGCCAGCCGTTCGGTGACACCAGCGGACGGCCGCTGGCGCAACTCGGCGAGCGGCTGGCAAGAAAGGCGTTTCACGCGCTCGGCATGTCGATGACCATCAGCAGCGCGAGCGTGGTGGATGCCTGGGATACCGTCCGGCATGCCGCCGCACAGGCGCGCGCGCTGCTGCTCGCCGCGGCGGCCCGCCGCTGGGGGGTGCCGCCGGGACAGCTCGAGACGCTGCGCGGCCAGGTGCTCGATCCGGGGAGCGGTCGCAGCGCGGACTATGGCGAGCTCGTTGCCGCGGCCGCCGCCGAGGCGCCGTCGGCGGCAGTGGCGCCGAAGCTACCGACGCGATTCCGCCTGCTCGGCACCTCACCGCCACGGCTGGACCTTCCCGCCAAGGTGACCGGCGCCGCCGCCTTCGGCGTCGATACCACGCTGCCCGGATTGCTGTTCGCCACCGTCCGGCACAGCCCGTTGCTCGGCGTGCGCATCGCCGGCGTCGACAACCTGGCCGAGGTCGCGGGGATGAGCGGCGTCGAGGGCGTCGTGCGCCTCGGCGAGCGGGCGGTGGCGGTGGTCGCACGCGACACCTGGTCGGCGCTGCGCGGCGCGGCGCGCCTGTCGCTCAAGCCGGAGCCGAACGATGTCCCGGTGCCCGACTCCGCATCGATCATGGCCGAGTGGCGCGCGGCAGACGATGACCCGGAGGTATTTCGCGACGAGGGCGACGCGCCCGGCGCGATCGCGAATGCCGGGCGGCGCGTCGAAGCCGCCTACGAGCTTCCCTATCTCGCACACCTGTGCA
Source organism: uncultured Chromatiaceae bacterium (assembly GCA_964522655.1). GTDB lineage: Bacteria > Pseudomonadota > Gammaproteobacteria > Steroidobacterales > QUBU01. Next base: position 40,344 of record CAZFWB010000001.1, read on the forward strand.
TGGAGCCGATGAGTTGCACGGCGCGGGTGGGGCGTGACGAGGTGACGCTGTGGGCGCCGACGCAGGCGCTGAGCATCGCGCGGGACATCGCTGCCGAGGTCGCCGGCGTGGCGGCCGATCGGGTCGCGGTGCACCGGACATTGCTCGGCGGCGGCTTCGGCCGTCGCGCCGAGATGGACTTTGTCGCCGACGCGGTCGGCGCTGCGATGGCCTTCCCGGGGCGACCCGTCAAGGTGGTCTTTTCGCGCGAGGAGGATGTGCGCACCGACATGTACCGGCCGGCCGCAGTCGCGCGGGTGCGCGCTGCGCTCGATTCCAGCGGGCGCATCGGCTCGCTCGACTACCTGCTGGTCTCCCAGTCGGTGACCGCCAGTTACTTCGCGCGTACGCCGACGCCGCGTGGTGGGAACCCGCGGCGAGACAGCGCGGCACTCGCCGGCGCCCTCGAGATCATCTACGCCGGCGTGCCCAACCTGCGCTTCGCGTTCCTGCCGCGCGACGCGGGCGTGCCGGTCGGTTTCTGGCGCAGCGTCGGCAATTCGCACAACTGCTTCATCGTAGAGTCGTTCATGGACGAGCTGGCCGCTGCCGCCGGGCGGGATCCGGTGCAGTTTCGCCTCGCCCATCTCGAGGGGCGCCCGGCGCACCAGGCGGTGCTGCGCGAGGCAGCGGAGCGCGCCGGCTGGGGCGGGACACTCGCGGCCGGCCGTGGCCGCGGTATCGCGCTGATCGAGAGCCACGACAGCATCGTTGCGCAGGTGGTCGAGGTCACGGCGCGCGGCGCCGATGACTTCCGGGTCGATCGTGTCACCTGCGTCATCGATCCGCGCACCGTGATTCATCCCGACACGGTGGTCGCGCAGATGCAGGGCGCGATCGTGGACGGGTTGTCAGCGGCACTCTACGGCGCAATCACGATCCGCGGCGGCGCGGTGGAGCAGGGCAATTTCGACGACTGCCGGCTATTGCGCCTCGCCGACACACCGCCCATCGAGGTTCACCTGTTGCCCCAGGGCGGACGGCCGGGCGGGGTCGGAGAGCCGGGGTTGCCGGCGGTAGCCCCGGCGCTTGCCAATGCGATTTTCGCCGCCACCGGACAACGGGTCCGGCGCCTGCCGTTTCGAAAATGGGGACATTCCTGATTTCCGATGATCGCACGGTCTGAATGCCGCCGCGGCGGAGCAAATCAGGAATGGCCCCATCTTTGATCAGCGGTGGTCGTCGCCGGAGGGCGGCTGGCGATCGTCGTCCATGAGGATTCGCCAGGCGGGCGACTCGAGGTCGTCGAACTGCCCGCCACGGGCGGCCCAGAAGAACGCCAGCACGGCTGCGCCGAGCAGCACCAGGCCGAGCGGGATCAGCACGAAGATGATGCTCACGGTGAGGCCTTGCGCGGCGCCAGCCAGCCGGGCTCGACGCCATCGCCGCGCGGGCGGGATGGCCGGCCGAGGCGCAGCGCGTTGAAGGTCACCAGCAGGGAACTCGCCGACATGCCGAGCGCGGCAAGCCACGGCGCGATCACGCCGGCGGCGGCGAGGGGCACCGCCAGCGCGTTGTAGCCGATTGCCCAGCCGAGGTTCTGGCGCACGATGCGCATCGTACGGCGGGCGAGCGCCAGCGCCTCGGGCAGCGCGTCGAGGCGGTTGCCCACGAGCACGCAATCGGCGCTGTGGTGGGCGAGCGAGGCGCCGCTGCCGACTGCGATCGAGACGTCGGCCCCGGCGAGCACGGGCGAATCATTGATGCCGTCACCGATCATGCCGACAACGCTGCCACGTGACTGCATCTCACGGACCAGCGACAGCTTGGCGGCAGGCTCCAGCGATGCGTGCCAGTCGGCGACCCTGAGCCGGTCGGCAACCGCCTGCACCGGCTCCGCCCGGTCGCCACTGGCGATCGCGACGCGGATGCCCTGGGCGCGCAGCCCGGCCAGTGACTCGGCTGCGTCGGGACGGACGCGCTCAGCGACGTCGAAGCGGGCGAGCAGACCCTCGTCGCCGCCGAGGTAGACGCGCTGCCACGCTGCCGGGGTCGCGCCCTGCGGGTCCTCGGCTGGCACGTCGCATTCGCCGGCGCCGGAGAGCTGCAGGGCGAAGGCGCGCGTGCCGACTCGCAACTTCTTGCCGTTGACGCGTCCGCCGATACCTCGTCCGGGCACCGCCATCACGTCTGTCACCACCGGGGCTCCGCCCGGGGCAGGAAACGCCCGCGCCAGCGGATGCTCCGAGCGCGACTCGAGCGCGGCGGCCAGCGCCATCGCCTCGTCGGCACCGATCGCTCCGAGCGGCTCGACGCGGATGATGCCGGCCGAGTGCTCGGTGAGCGTGCCCGTCTTGTCGAAGACCAGATCGGTCGCCCGGCTCAGGGTTTCGAGTGCCGCGGACCGTCGCAGCAACACGCCGCGGCGCGCGAGCGCGCTCATGCCGACGGTGAACGCCGCCGGGGTGGCGAGCGCCAGAGCGCAGGGGCAGGTCACCACCAGCAGCGCCAGCACGACCTCGAAGGCGCGCGACGGGTCGATCGCCGACCACGCGGCGCCGACTGCCGCGGCGAGTGCCAGCAGGCCGGTGACGAACCAGCGCGCGACGCGATCGGTGGTCGCCACGAGGCGCGGGCGTTCGCTGCGAGCCGTGTCGATCATGCGGCCGATCTGTGCGAGCATCGTGCCGGCACCGACGCGCCGCACCGTCAGCGTGACGGCGCCGAGCAGATTGATGCTTCCGGCCACGACTGCAGCACCGGTCGCCTTGCGCACCGGCCGGGACTCGCCGGTGAGCAGCGATTCATCGACGCGCGCCGATTCGCTGGCAAGAATTCCGTCCACGGGGATCGACTGCCCGGGCTGGACCACCACGAGATCGCCGGCGTTCAGTTCCGTCACGGTGACGGTCTCGAGCCGCCCATCCGCGAGGCGAGTGGCAACGCGGGGCAGGTGGCGGGCGAGCGCGGCGGTGAGGCTGAGCGCGCGGTGGCGTCCGGCCATCTCGAGAAAACGCGCGCTGGAGAGGAAAAAGACGAACATCACGGCAGAGTCGAAATAGATCTCGCCTGCGCCGCGCAGTCCGTTCCACACGCTGGCGGAATAGGCCGCTGCGATCGCGAGCGCGACCGGCAGATCCATACCCAGCCGGCCGGCGCGCAGGCCCCGCCAGGCGCCCTTGAAGAACGGCGCGCCCGAGTAGAACACGACCGGCGTCGCGACCAGCAGACTGGCGAGGCGGAAGAACTGCCCGAGAGCCGGGTCCGCGTCGTGGAACGCGCCCGCATACAGGGCGACCGCGTAGCTCATCGTCGCGGACATACCGAGCCCCGCCACGATCAGCCGGCGCAGCGCGGAGCGCCGCTCTGCGAGCGCCGCGCGGTCGCCGGAGTCCTCGCCGAATGGATGCGGCTCGTACCCGAGTGCCGCGATGCGCGCGAGCAGTTCGCTGAGCCGGACCGCTGCCGGGTCCCAGCGCAGCCGCATGCGTGTGGTGAGCGGGTCGACATGGATCTCGCGAACCCCGGGTATCGTTGCCATGGAACGCTCGATCAGCCAGGAGCAGGCCGCGCATCGCACGCCCTGCACCAGCAGCAGCGCCTCGTTGCTGCCATCTTCCCGCTTGGTCACGAATTCGCGCTGCAGCGCGGGCCGGTCGTAGCCGCGCCAGCGTCCGAGGTCGCGCGCCGCACCAGGCGGCCGTGCGGCCGGGCCCGCCCTGAAGCGGTAGAAGCGCGTGAGCTTCTCGTCACGGATGAGCGCTGCGATGTCGTGGCAGGCCTGACCGCAGAACCAGCGGCGCTCGCCGTCGATCTCGAGTTCGTGGAGCGGCTCTTCCCGCAATTCCGCGCCGCAATGAAAGCAATTGCCGGCCATCGGTGGTCCGCTCAGGGCGTCGGCCGCGGCCGCAGGCGGACCGAGCGCTGTCCGGCGCCGAGTTCGCCGGTCAGCCGCCACGTGGCCGAATCATCGGCGAGCTGCAGATACAGCCGGCCCGCGCTGCGCCGGACCGTGCCATGGTACGACGCGCCGTCGCGATCGAGCCACGCGCGGGCATCGCGTTCCTCCAGCGTCGGGTGCAGAAGGTCGAGCCGCAGCCGCTCCGGCGCAGCACCCGCGAGCTGCACTGTCACCGATCCGGTGGCATCGTCCAGGGCGAGCTCCGCGACCAGTCCGAGTGCCTGGGCCCGCCGGTCGCGCTCGCGTTCGCGCTCCACACTGAGGGTGATCTCGCTGTAATCGTCCACCACCAGGGCGGGCGGCGCGCCCGCGATGATGAGCGTGGCGAAGCCGCCGATCACCGTGGCGATCAGCGGCGCGAGCACGAACCAGAGCCAGAATTCGCGGTACCAGGGCTTGCTGTCGTTCATCACGGGTCCTCAGCGCCGCGGCGCCGGTGCCATGAAGCGCGCCTTGCGCTCGGCCCGGAACATGCCGTCGTCGGTCGCCACCGCGCTGATCACGATGTCGTGTCCGCCGGGCGGCGCGCCGTCCCGCGTCACGCTGACGCGCGCGACCACCGTTGACTGTTCGCCGGCCGCCAGCTCCGCGACCGCCGGCATCGTGCTGATCTGGATACCCGGCAGGCCATCGGCTCGCAGGATGAGCCGGCGCGGGTCCGGCGACTTGTTCAGCAGCTTGACCTCGTAGACGTTCTCGATGTCGCCTGCGGCGGTTTCGCGGTACAGCTGGTTGCGATCCCGGATGACATCCACCTGCAGCGGCGAGCGATTGGCGAGCGAATAAACGAATCCCGCGAACAACGTCACCAGCAGCAATCCGTAGATACGCGTGCGCGGACGGTTGATCCGTGTCGGCTTGCCCTCCAGCGCGTTCTGCGTGGTGTAACGGATGAGCCCGGTCGGATAGCCCATGCGCTCCATGACCGGTTTGCAGGCATCGATGCAGGCGGCGCAGGTGATGCACTCGTACTGCAGGCCCTCGCGGATATCGATGCCGGTCGGGCAGGCCTGCACGCACATGTTGCAGTCCACGCAGTCGCCGAGCCCGACGCTCTGCGGCGCGACGCCGCGGGCGCGACTGCCGCGCGGCTCGCCTCGCGCGGGATCGTAGGAGACGATGAGCGTGTCGCGGTCGAACATCGCGCTCTGGAATCGCGCATAAGGGCACATGTACAGGCACACCTGTTCACGCAGCCGGCCGGCGTTGCCGTAGGTGGCGAGGCTGTAGAACACGATCCAGAAAGTCTCCCAGGGCCCGAGCGAGAGGGTGACCAGCCGCGCGCCGAGATCGGTCACCGGCGTGAAGTAACCGACGAAGGTGAATCCCGTCCAGGCGGCGAACCCGAGCCACATAGCCTGCTTGACGCCACGCCGCAGGAGTTTGTCCGCCGTCCACGGCGCCTTCTCGAGTTTCAGCCGCCGCGTGAACGTGCCCTCGACGAGTCTTTCCATCCAGACGAAGGCCTCCGTCCAAACCGTCTGCGGGCAGGCGTAGCCGCACCAGACGCGGCCGGCGATCGCGGTGGCGAAGAACAGCAGCAGGGCGGCCATGACCAGCAGCCACGCGAGGTAGATGAAATCGTGTGGCCAGAGCGTCAGCCCGAAAATGAAAAACTTGCGTGCGGGCAGGTCGAAGAGCACCGCCTGACGGCCGTCCCAGCGCAACCACGGGCCGGCGTAGTAGAGGCCGAGCAGCACGACGACCGCGATGTGACGCAGCCGCTGGAAGGTGCCCCTGACCTCGCGGGCGTGGATCTTCACCCGCTTCGCATAGAGCGATTCAGTTGCAGTCGCGTTGTCGTTCATGGCTTGGGGGTTACGCGGCGTCAGCGGTCTCGCTCGGCATGGCTCGTGCGCAGCAGGTAGACGGACACGGCACTCGATATGGCGGCCACAAACCAGAAGAAGAAGAAGCCGATCGCATAGCCCGTCATGCGGCTGATCTGCAGCGGTGGCGTCGTCGCCTCGTGCGCCAGTTCCGGGTCGACGAAGGCGAAGAAGAGCATGGTCGCCATCGCCGCGGCGAGGAAGGAGGGCCAGAGGATCGCGGCCGCCGTCTGCGCTGCGGCGCTCCAGGGCCTCGGCGGTTCGGGCCGCTCCCCGCCCAGTTCGGGCTCGCCGATATCCTCTGGTTCGCCGTTCACCGTTGTTTCTCTCCTAGCCGCCGGGCTCCCTGGCGAGGCTCAACACGTAGGCGGCCAGCACGCGAATGCGGTCCGGGCCGAGCAGCTCGAGCTGTGCCGGCATCTGGTTCGTACGGCCATTGGCGATGACGTCGCCGATGTCGGCGGCCGTCGCACCGTGCAGCCACACGTCGTCGGCGAGATTCGGCGCGCCCACCGCCTGGTTGCCGCGGGCGTTGGCCCCGTGACAGGCGCTGCAGAAGATCTGGAACTTCTGGGCGCCGGCCGCGACGGCCCCGGCGTCGCCCTCGCCCGGCCGCGACAGGCTGAGCACGTAGGCGGTCAGTTCCGCAACACCCTGTTCGCCAAGTGCCGCGCCGAGAGCGGGCATCACGCCGGTGCGACCGTTGCTGATCGTCGCCTCGATGATCTCGGGCGCGCCGCCGTAGAGCCACTCGTCGTCGGTCAGGTTGGGAAAACCCCGCGCGCCGCGCGCATCCGAGCCGTGACAGGTGGCGCAGTTGTTGAGGAACAGGTTGCGACCGAGCCGCACCGCGTCAGCATCGCGCGCCAGCTCGACAAGCGGCACGCCGGCGAACGCGCGAAAGACGTCGCCGTAGCGGGCCTCCGCGGCACTGCGTTCGCGCTCGTACTGCTCGATCTGCGTCCAGCCCTGCGTGCCGCGAAACGTCCCGAGGCCCGGATACAGCACGAGGTAGACGGCGCCGAACGCCGCCGTCAGCCAGAACAGGATCAGCCACCAGCGCGGCATCGGCTTGTTGTACTCGGTCAGGTCCCCGTCCCAGACGTGTCCCGTGGTGTCCTCGGTCGAGGTGCCGGTCGGCCGGCGGCTCTGCGTCTGCAGCAGCCACACGCAGCCGATGATGGTCCCGAGGGTCAGGACGATGACGAAGCCGCTCCAGAATGCGCTCATGTTGCGGTTACTCTCGTTTCGTCGGCGCCGGGTCGTTTCCGGGCGGCTCTGCCGTGCCCGGCGGCACGTCGTCGGTCTCGAGCGGCTGTCGCGCCGCGGCATCGAAAGTCTTTCGGCGCCGGCCGCTCCAGGCCCAGGCCCAGACGCCGATGAAGAGCAGCAACATCACGACGGTGAATATGCCGCGCCAGGTGCCAGCTTCCATCGTCAGCGACCCTTGACCGCGGTGCCGAGGTTCTGCAGGTAATCGATCAACGCGTCCATCTCGGTCATGCCGGCCACCGCGGCCTCGGCGCCGGCGATGTCCTCGTCGGTATATGGCACGCCGAGTGCGCGCAGGCGCTGCATCTTCACCGGCGTGAGGGCACCGTCGATCTCGCGCTCGGCGAGCCAGGGGAAGCCGGGCATGTTCGATTCGGGCACCAGGTCGCGCGGGTTGATCAGGTGCAGGCGCTGCCACTCGTCGGAGTAACGCCCTCCGACGCGCGCCAGGTCCGGACCGGTGCGTTTGGAGCCGAACTGGAACGGGCGGTCGTACACGGCCTCACCGGCGAGCGAGTAGTGGCCGTAGCGCTCCGTTTCGGCCCTGAAGGGGCGGATCATCTGCGAATGGCATACGTAACAGCCCTCACGGACGTACACGTCGCGCCCCTCCAGCTGCAGGGCCGTATACGGCACGACGCCGGGAGCGGGCTCGACCGCCTCCACCGACATCATCAGGGGCACGATCTCGGCGAGGCCGCCGATGCTGATTGCAATGGCGGTGAGCACGCCCATCAGGCCGATGGATTTTTCGATCTGCTCGTGGCGCATCGGCGACTCCTCAGGCGGGCTCGAGGACAGGCCGCAGCGCGCGCCGGTCACCCGTCGCGACGGTCTTCCAGACGTTCCACGCCATGATCAATGCCCCGGCGAGGAACAGGATGCCGCCCACGAGCCGCACGGCGTAGTACGGGTAGGTGGCCTTCAGGCTCTCGATGAAGCTGTAGGTGAGCGTGCCGTCCTCGTTGGTGGCACGCCACATGAGGCCCTGCATGACGCCACCGATCCACATCGAGGTGACGTACAGGACGATGCCGATGGTAGAGACCCAGAAATGGAGCTCCACCAGTTTCAGGCTGTACATCTCCTCGCGTCCGCACACGCGCGGCAGCAGCGCATAGACGCAGCCAAAGGAAATCAGGGCGACCCAGCCGAGCGCGCCCGAATGCACGTGGCCGATGGTCCAGTCGGTGTAGTGCGAGAGGGCATTCACGGTCTTGATCGACATCATGGGGCCCTCGAAGGTGGACATGCCGTAGAACGAGAGCGACACGATCATGAACTTGAGTACGGGGTCGGTGCGCAGTTTGTCCCACGCCCCCGACAGGGTCATGATCCCGTTGATCATTCCGCCCCAGGACGGCGCGAGCAGGATCAGCGAGAACACCATGCCGAGCGACTGCGCCCAGTCGGGCACCGAGGTGTAGTGCAGGTGATGCGGGCCGGCCCACATGTAGGTGGCGATCAGCGCCCAGAAATGCACCACCGAGAGGCGATAGGAGTAGACCGGCCGCTGCGCGCGCTTAGGGATGAAGTAGTACATCATCCCGAGGAAACCGGCGGTCAGGAAGAAGCCGACGGCGTTGTGCCCGTACCACCACTGCACCATTGCGTCCACGATGCCGGCGTAAATGGGGTAGGAGAGACCGAGGTTGACGGGTATGGCGAGCGAGTTGACCACGTGCAGCACGGCGATCGTGATGATGTAGGCCGCGTAGAACCAGTTCGCTACATAGATGTGGTTGACCCGCCGCCGGGCCAACGTGCCGAAGAACACCACCCCGTAGGCGATCCATACCACGGCGATCAGCACGTCGATCGGCCAGACGAGCTCGGCGTACTCCTTGCTCTGGGTGAGCCCCAGCGGCAGCGTCACGGCGGCGAGCACGATGACCACCTGCCAGCCCCAGAACGTGAGGGCGGCGAGCGCGTCGCTGAACAGCCGCACGTGCGACGTCCGCTGCACGACGTAATACGATGAGGCGAAGAGTGCGGAGCCGCCGAAGGCGAAGATGACCGCGTTGGTATGCAGCGGGCGCAGGCGGCTGTAGGTCAGCCAGGGTATGTCGAAATTCAGCGCCGGCCACAGCAGCTGGGCGGCGATCAGCACCCCGACCGCCATGCCGACGACGCCCCAGACGACGGTCGCGATGGTGAATTGCCTGACCACGACGTCGTTGTACGTCTGTGACCGATCCATGGAGAACTCCCAGTTTTCTTCAGGTGACCGCGTGCGGTGTGGGCCCGGCCGGAGAAGTGCAATTGCCGCCGCGCCGGGGTTTTCAGCCGGGCGCGTAGTATAAGTCCGCCGTGCTCACCCGGGCATGCGTCGGCGCCGTTGACCGCTCAGGTCCGGTTTCCGTGGCCGTGTCGCGAGCCGTCCGTCCACGGCAGAGCGCCGCCGGAATTCCGTCCATTCCGCCTTGATGCAGGTCAGTTTATGACCTGTCGGGCCGGTCGGGCCGCTGTGGTATCTACGGACTTGACGGTGGGCCGCGGCGTGCGCTGTTGCCCCGGTACGCGCGATGAAAAAGGGGGCGCCCTTTCGCGCTCAGTAATTTACCTTGAACGTCAGCATGTATTCCGCAGGCGGCAGCACCGTGCGGATGTTGGTGAAGTTCTGGGCGAAGATGCCGGAAACGTTGTCCTCTTCGTCCGTGATGTTGCGCCCCGTCAGCACGAGCTGCCAGCTCCTGTCGGGATCGCCGATGCCGAGGAAGCCGTTGACCCGCGAGTAGCTGTCGATTTTTATGAGATTGCGCGCCTCGGAGTAATAGTCGTCCGAGTAGAAGAAGTCCGCGCCGTAGAAGAACTCCACCATGTCCGATACGCCGATCGTGTAGTCGAAGCCCACCTTGCCCTGCAATGCCGGGTTGGACGGCAACTCGTCGGTGGGCGCGGCGTTACCGTTCAGGCCGCCGGGCGGCGAGGCGGGGTCGACGTCCCCGAAGTTGCTGGCCTGCCAGCCGGCGTTCGCATAGACGTTCAGGCTGTCGCTCGGCGACCACTGCAGTTCCACCTCGACGCCATAAACGTCCACCTCGCCGATGTTGTTGATCGGGAAGCTGGTGCCGGTCCCGCCGGAGGGGATCACGATCTGCTGGATATCGTCGTACATCGCGTAGAACGTGTCCGCGTTGAAGCGCAGCGTGTTGCCGAAGAGATCCGCCTTGTAGCCGAGTTCGAAGCTGTCCACGGTCTGGGGATCGAAGGTGCTGCCCCCGCATACCGAACTCAGGTTCCCGAAGCACAGAGTGCGGAACCCACCCGACTGGTAACCCTGGGCGAAACTGAGATAGACCAGTTGCGTGTCGTCCAGCCGGTAATCCACGCCGGCACGGAAGGTGGTCTCGTCCCAGTCGTCGTCGAGCGATGCGGCCGCGGTGCCGGGCGTCGGGATCACGAAATCGCTGTCGTCAAAACAGAACGGCCCGACGCAGGTGTCCGAATAGTCCTTCTCATCCTTCGTCCAGCGTATGCCGGCCGTCAATGACAGCCGGTCGGTGACCCGATAGGTGCCGTCGGCGAAAACCGCGTAACTGTCGGTTTCGTTGTCGATCGATTCGGCGAACGCGGGTCCGAAGAGATTCCCGGCGAAGTCCTGCGAGCCATCCTCGTTGAGGTAGAAAAGCCCGAAGAGATAGTCCAGTCGCTGATCGAACGCGGTGCCGAGCAGCTGAAACTCCTGGCTCCACTGGTCGAGGTCGCTGTCGGAGCTGATCAGCAATCCTCCCAGGCCCGGCACGCCGTTCAGTCCACCGCCGGCGAGATCGAAGCCGAATTCGTCATCAATGTTCAGGTAACCGGTAATCGAACGCAGCGTGGTGCTGCCGAGGTCGAAGGTCAGCGCGAGGTTCACGCCCGCCTGGTCGGATTCGCCGTAGTTGACGCCGGGCTGCGAGAAATTGTCGTAGAACTTGCCAAGGGGCGCACTGTCGGGCGGCGCTGGCAGGAAATTCTCGCCCGGCAGGAGCGGACCGTCGGGATCAGGGTTGGCGAACGGCACCTGCGGCACGCCGTTGTAGCCGTCGTTCTCGAGATCCGCGCCCCACACCGTCAGCACCGCGTCGAAGTTCTCGCTGCCGTACCAGTGCAGCTTGCTGCGCACGACGAGGTTCTCGTAATCGCCCGGCTCACCACCGGTGGTGGGATTGTCCTGCCAGCCGCGGTCGCGGTTGTCGTAGACGACGGCGACGGAACCGGCCAGCGCGTCTTCCTCGATGGGGCCACCCACTGAGCCGGTGAGCTTGAAGGTTTCGTAGTTGCCGATGCCGGCCGATGCGTTGATCCATGAGTCGTTGCCCGGCGTGCGGCTCACGACCTTGATCGCCCCGGCAATGGTGTTTCTGCCGTAGAGCGTGCCCTGCGGGCCGCGCAGCACTTCGATGCGCTCGATGTCGGAGAGATCGAGGTTGGCGCTCGCCAGTCGTCCGTAATAGACGTCGTCCTGGTAGATGCCGACGGGGGATTCGGAGAGGTTGAAGCCCGGGTTCTGCACGCTGGCGCCGCGGCTGTGGAGCTGGATCGCCTGCGCACCGGCGGTTACCGTGTAGGTCTGCAGGTTCGGCACGTTCTGGCCGATGTCCTTCACTACGTCGATCTGGCGGGCCTCGATCGCGGCGACATTGAACGCGCTCACCGCCAGCGGCACGTCCTGCAGCTTCTCCTCGCGCCGCTGGGCGGTCACTATGATTTCATCCACCGCGAACGCCGGGCCCGCACCCGCCACGATCGCGGCCACCAGAAACACCACCTGACCCCGAGTCTTCATGCGCCGACCCCCTGTGCTGAAAGATCGTTCGTGGCGCGGGCCCCGTGCCCGCCCGGCAGGGCCAAAAAACCACAACCCCTAGTGGCCTACCGGCCCGGGATGGTAGCAAAAGGCATTGGAATAATCAGCGGCGGCGAGGCATTACTGCCTCGCCGGCAACAGCCGACGTCAATCTGTTGCGCCGAAACGTCGCAACCGTTCAGTCGGCCAGTGCCACCGTGATGGTGCCGTCCGGCCCGATGTCGGAGACCGTGATCTCCACGCCCATGCTGCGCGCATAGCCGAGCAGCCGTGGGCGCGTCCACTGCTCGTGGATCTCCTGCTCGGTCAGATTGAACTGACCGATCTTGCGGCACTGCTTCAGCACATAGCCGAACGGCTCTTTCCAGCTGCGCGTCCGGCCCTCGCCAGTGGAGGTCAGCGCCAGGCCGTAGTGGCAGGCAGTTCGATCGAACAGGCCAACCAGCGCGATCTCCTTGTTGCCGGTCTTTTCGATGATCTGCTTCATGCGCAGGTTGATCGGCATCATGGTCTTGATGTCGTGCTCGACGTATTGCGCGATTCCGCCGTGATCCTTCGCGTACTGGATGGCGAGCAGGTGCGCCTTGACCAGCGGGTCGTTCATCTCGTGGGCGTAGCCCGCGTGGTTGTTGAGCATCTTCAGCAGTATCGATACCGAGCGTCCGAGCTCCTCCTCGTGGCCCTCGAAGCCGCTCAGCGTCTTGTACTTGTCGGCTTCTGTTTTCGGGGCCTTCGCCTCGTGTGGCGGAACACTTGCGATGGTCGTCTTTGCCTGAACCTGTGCCATGAGCGCACCTCACCCGTCTGGATCAATGCCAATCTGTATAAAATACGGCGACCGCCTATGCAAATACCTCAGCCGGGCGTACCCGCGCAGCGGATGACGGCCGCCGCAGTCTATTGCTATGCAACAGGCGGCGGCGCGCGTGGAGCGCTTCAGCGGGCGAGTTCGCAGGACAGCCATCCGTCGTCCGACCAGGGCGAGACGCGGATTGCGATGCCGATGTCCTGCGCGTAGCCGAGCAGCCGGGGCGTGGTCCACTGCTCGTGGATTTCCTGCTCAGTCAGGTCGAACTGCCCGATGCGCCTGCCCATGGCGAGAACGGTGTGAAACGGCGAACGCCAGGTGCGCCGTCCCGGCTCCGCTTTCCACTCGAGCACCATCTGGTACCAGCAATCGGTGCGTTCGAAAAGCGCGATCATGCCGTATTCCGGGTTGCCGGTGCTCGCGACGAGCTGGGCGACCCGCTTGTTGACCGGCTGCAGCGTCCTGACGTCGTGCGCCACCAGGTCCGGCAGGAGGCCGCGGTTCTTGGCGAACTGGATTGCCACCAGGTGCGCTTTCAGCACCGCGTCGTTCAGGTGGTGCTGGTAGGGCACGTCTGCAATCACGGTTTTGAGCAGCTGCAAGAGGCCGCGGCCGAGCACCTCTTCGCGACCCTCGAAACCGGACCACAGCGCGAACTGTTCCGGCGTGGGCGGTTGCCAGGCAGTGCTGGCGGATTTCGCGGTTTCGGCCATGTCGGTTCCTCCTTGCGGGCGCCAGACGCGGTCGATTCTGCGGTCGATGACGGTTCGATGCATCCGTGCAGTCGGTCATTGCCCGCAGGGCGAACCCGCAGTGTCGCCAGTTGCAGATCGCGACGGACCGTGGAAGTATTGCCGGATACCAAGAACCGAACTGCCTGCCCGGTTGTTACGTTTCTCGTCCTGACTGACCCTGGGGCCGCACACGCGTTTGCCTGCGGGCGGGGGATGTGGCAAGCGCGGACGGTGGAGAGCGTTGGTGGAGATCGAGACGATGGCGAGGAAATCCGCTGCCCGTAAGCCCTCCGGCACGAAAACGGCAAAGCAGAACTACACCGGTGTCTGGGACAACCGCATGGGCTTCGGCAAGAGGCCCGCGGTCGTCGTCATCGATCTGCTGCAGGGCTATACGTTGCCCGGGGCGCCGCTGTATGCACCCGGCGTGGTGAAGTGTGTGAAGGAAGTGCCGGAACTGCTGAAAGTCGCCCGCAGGAAGAAGGTCCCCGTCATCCACACCCGGGTGCTCTACAACCCGGCCACGTTTGAAGACGGGGGCGTCTGGATCAAGAAGGCGCCGGTGCTCAAGGCGCTGGTTCCCGGCAACAAGTACGCGGAGTTCTGCCCGCAGGTGAAGCCCGCGAAGGGCGAGACGGTGATCGTGAAGAACTATGCCAGCTGCTTCTTCGGCACTTCGCTCGCCGCGACCTTGACCGCCCAGGGGATCGACACGCTGATCATCACCGGCTGCACGACCTCCGGCTGCATCCGGGCCTCCGCGGTCGACGCCGTGCAGCACGGTTTCCGGCCGATCGTCGTGCGCGAGTGCGTTGGCGACCGCCACGACGCGCCGCACGAGGCAAATCTCTTCGACATCAACGCGAAGTACGGTGACGTGGTGAGCAAGTCCGAGGCGATCAGGTATCTGAACTCGCTGCGCTGACCCGCAGAGCGCAACCGTCACCATTCCTGAGCGCAGCAGAAACCTGGGGATCACGACATGGCGAAGAAAAAAACCCGCAAGAAGGCATCAGCACCGGCAAAGCGCCGCAGCGACCTGACCCAGAGCCCGCATTACGACTATGTGCCGATCATCGACCGGCCGAAGTTCCGTCTGCCAAAGGGCGCGCGTGTCGCGGTGATTCCCTACATCAACATCGAGCACTTCCCGCACGACATACCGGGCACCGCCATCATTCCCGGCACCCAGCGCTTCAACCCGGATCCGCTGAATTATGGCTGGCGCGATTACGGCAACCGCGTCGGGCTGTGGCGCATGATCGAGCTGATGGACAAGCTTGGCATGCGCGGCACGGTTTGTCTCAATTCCGAGATCATCCGCGAATACCCGCGAATCATCGACGAGACGCTGAAGCGCAGGTGGGCGTTCATCGGCCACGGCATCAACAACGCGCCGGCGAATTTTCTCTCGGCCATCGACGAGAAGAAGGAGCGGGAAATCGTCGGAGGGGTGCTGCGGGCGATGGAAAAGGCGCTGGGGCGAAAGACCAAGGGCTGGCTGTCGCCGTTCCTCACCCATACCAACAACACGCCGAGCATCCTGGCGGATTTCGGGGTCGAGTATCTGTGCGATTACACGGCCGACGATCACCCGTTCCCGTTCAACGTGAAGAAGGGCAGCCTCATCTCGGTGCCCTATACGGTGGAACTGAACGACATCCCGGCATTCCAGAACGTCGGCATCAGTTCGGAGGCGTTCGGTGACGCGATCGTCGACCAGTTCGACGTGCTCTACGACGAAGGCGCGGACAACGCGCGCTGCATGCCGATCTGCCTGCATAC
>CAZFWB010000002.1:0-54070 GCA_964522655.1 uncultured Chromatiaceae bacterium
AAGGCTGCGCGCGATACTGGCGCCGACGCGCCGGCGCGCTCCCGTGACGAGCGCCCATTTGCCGCTCAGTGAGGTTGTGCCCGTTGCCATGTCGCTGCCGCCCGTAGTTGATCCCGCCATGCGCCGATCCGGCGACACGACGCCGTAAGATTACACCACCGTGCGGAATCGATTCGAATTGCCGGCGCCGTCCGGCGCAGAGCTCGCGCACAGTCGGCGCGTTGCCGGTCACATCGCCGATCGCATTCGCGCCGCTGGCGGGTGGATCGATTTCTCCGAGTTCATGGAACTCGCGCTGTACGCGCCGGGACTCGGCTACTACAGCGCGGGAACGGCAAAATTCGGCACGACGGGCGACTTCGTCACGGCGCCGGAGATTTCGCCCCTCTTCGGGCGCTGTCTTGCGAACGCGTGCAGTTCCTGGCTGCGTGACAATCCGCACGCCGTGATCCTGGAGTTGGGCGCCGGCACCGGCTCGCTGGCGGCGGAGCTTCTCGGCGCGCTGCAACGTCGCGGCGCGACTCCGGCCCGCTACCTCATCATGGAGGTGAGCGCCGATCTGCGTGCCCGGCAACAGGCCACGCTGCAGCGCCTGCCGCGGCAACTGCGTGGCGCCGTGCAATGGCTCGACCGGCTGCCGCAGACGCCGCAGCCCGCCATCGTGCTGGCGAACGAGGTGGCGGACGCGTTGCCGGTAACGCGCTTTCGCAAGGCGGATCACCGGATCCTGGCGCAGGGCGTCAGCGTTGCCGCAGGCCGCTTCGTGTGGGCCGAGCGTGCGGCGGACAGCCAGTTGAGTGCAGCGATTGCCGCAATCGAGGAGCACCTCGGGCGCAAGCTGGAGGACGGCTACCGCTCGGAAGTCAGCCTGCGTCTGCCGGCCTGGATCGGCACCATTGCCGCGCTGCTCGAGGCGGGGATGTTTCTCATCTGCGATTACGGCATGTCGAGGCGTGAGTACTACCACCCGGAGCGAGGTGATGGAACGCTCATCTGTCACTACCGGCATCGGGCGCACGGTGATCCTTTTCTCCACCCCGGGTTGCAGGACCTCAGTGCATGGGTCGACTTCACCGCGGCGGCACTGGCCGGCGACGCGGCAGGTCTGTCGGTGGCAGGATACAGCACGCAGGCGCATTTCCTGATCGATAGCGGCCTGTCAGCTGAGCTGCAGGAGCTGCAATCGGGGCAGGCGCGCGGCCGCGCCGCTCTGGCGGACCAGGCGCGGAAGCTGCTGATGCCGGGAGAAATGGGCGAGCGCTTCAAGATGCTCGCACTGACACGCGGTGCGGCACGATGCGGTGGCTTTGGTTTCCGCGACCTGCGCCACCTGCTTTAGCTCCCGGGACCCGCAGGCCGCGGCGCGCGGCGCGGCCGGCTCGGGCCGGCCCGTTCTCGTCTTCGCGCGATTCGTTGTCACGAGGCGGACCAGATAGATTGTTCCTCCACCAGGAACCCCAGGCCGCGAGGACGCGGAGCCACCCGGAGGCCGCTGAACGGTCGTAAAATCCCGTTCAGAAAAAAATCTGCCTGTGACACCGATGACACCACAGACAGGCGGCCCCGCCAGGTCGGCGGGGGGACGGCCCGAAAGTGTCGCAACCGGAACGCGGCGCCTCATGAACGGCATGCGGGAGCGAGGATGCGCGATAAGTCAGCCAGCCGACGTGATTTCGTCCGCCTGGGCCTTGCCGCGGGAGCGCTGACGCTTGCTCGCGAGGCCACTGCCGCGCCCCGTGGTGGCTACGCGGGCAGCACAACGCATCGCGAGCATCCGCTCGAGTTTCGACTGGGCAAGGATTTCAGCCCGGATGTCTCCCGCAAGGCGGGCCGGCGGCTGGCGAGTGCGGTGCTGGAATTTCTCCTGGAATCACATCCGCCGGGCATGACGTTGTCTCAGTGGGACCTGAATCCGCGCGACATGCCGTTCCTGCAGGAGCACCTCGAGAGGATCGTGGCTCACGCCTTCGAAGGCATTCGGGACAATCTCGAGGTCTACCCCGTGGATCCGGTCCTGGTGCTATCGCTGCTCTACAACGAGTCGCGCTTCAGGCCGACCGTCGTGTCGCCCGCCGGCGCGGTGGGTATCGCGCAATTCATGCCGGAAACCGCGCTGGAATACGGGCTGACTCCGCTGGGCCGGCATTATTTGTGGGAGCGCTTCCGCGACCTCCAGCGCGAGCGTCGCGATGCAGGAGCGAAACGCATCGAGGCTTTTCTGGAGCGCTTCGGAGTCGCCAGCTTCAGTCCCGAGGCGGTGATCGATCGTGCGCTTGCTAGCGGTGATCTCACGATACTGCGGGAATTCGTGGCGATGAACGTGCCCGACGAGGAGGTGGAGGAGGCCAGACGTGCCTATACCGCGGCCCTCGAGCGCGACTTCGCAGCTCACGATTTTTTCGGCGACGGCGCCGCCGCGTTGCGGGAGACCGACGCGCGGGTTGGCTACGGCGCCGTGGAAAAATGCGTGACCTACCTCGCGCGCCGCCTGGAGGAGAACCACGGGATGATCACCAGCGCGGTGGCCGCCTATAACGCGGGACCGGACGCGGTGCGCGTCCGCAATCCGCAGTCCGTGCTGTATCGTTTCGGCGAGGTTCCCGCGCTCGCGGAGACCGTTCGCTACGTGCAGCGGATTCTCGCCGTTTATTCCGACATCAAGTTCCGGCTTTATCAGCGCTTTCGTTAGGCGCTGGTGGCCGTCGCGCACGCGGCTTCGCCGGCTGTCCGGTGCCGCCGGGCGGCGATTGCGAGGTGGCAGTGATCTCCGGCCTGGTCGCGGCGTTGGCCGGACTGATGACTCGCGGCAGGGTCGACAGAAAGACCCGCTCGCTGCCGTTGCCGAAGACCGCCTCTCCAAATACCCCGAGATAGCTGTCCTTCGGCAGGTCAACGGAGAGGACGTAATGCCCTTTGCGCAACGGCGTGGCGATCATTCGCCAGCGCGAATCGCGCAGGTCGCGCGAGTCCGACCGAGCGAGCCACGCGCGAGCACTCGAAGGCGAGGGTTCCGCCCGCATGCGCAGCAGGAGCCGGCCATCCTCTTCCGTCCAGGTCCAGGTCAGCTCCGGTAAAGGCTCGTCGTGTGCGCTGTGTCGATGGATCGCGTCGAGGGCTCCCACTATGCGCGGCAGGTCGGTCAATTTGTGCCCCTGGTTCGGAACGTAGAGTGATAAGCGCGTGCCGCGCAGTTCTCCCCAGTACAGCTCCGCCGCGTCCACCGGCCAATAACGGTCGTTGCTTGCGAGAATGACGATCTTCGGCTGGGTGATGCGGTTTCGGTAGCTGAACGGATCCACGATCGAGGCGAGCCGTTGCCCTGAGGTTTCGCTGATTTTTTCCGTGAGGCTGCGAGAAGAGTAATCGCCAATCTGCTCGGAAAGTGATCCCCAGCTCCAGCGCTGGTGCTTCATCTGCGGGCCCATGTTGAGCACGTCGAATACCATCGGCGCGATCGCGCGCACCCGCGGGTCGACAGCCGCAACCAGCCAGGTAGTCCAGCCGCGCTTGGAGGCGCCGGTCACGGTGAAGCCTTCGATCGCGGCCGACCAGTGTTGCATCGCGTAGCGCTGCACGGCGTCCATGGCGCTCACCACGGATCGGACCATGGGCAGGAGAATGGGCCAGTCGGGATCTTTGCTGCGCAGATACTGGTCGAGCGTGTAGGCGATCAGCTCGTCTTCCTTGAGCCCGCCAAAGAGGGGCTGGTTCGGCACTTGCCGCAACACGACCACCGGCGATGCGAGCCGATTCGCAATGCCGAGATACACGTCAGCGCGCTTCGGAAGTTCATGGTCGACCGGCGGCCGCTCGTACTCGGGGCGCCACTTGCCGCCATCGACGAACAGCAGCGCCTGCCCGGTGGGGCCATCGAACTTCTGGGGCCTGATGATGTAGAGCTGGTGCCGCCACGGCAGCCCGCGCCAGGTCTGCGAGGTCAGGATGAGCTCGACCCACTCGGCACCGCGGTAACGACCGCCGTCGCGCACGATAAAACCGAAGCCGGCAGGCACTTGCTGGACGTAGCGCTGCAGCAGGTCCGGCGGATCGGCCTGTGGACCGGATTGTGCCGCTGCAGGAAGCTGGCTGATCGCCAGCGTGTACAGGGCTAGTGACAGGAGGAGCGGGCGGATTACAGTCATGGTGATGGCGATGGCGCGAACGGCGCCGTAGGGCGACAAGATACCCCACAAGTTCGTGTAGTGCAGGCTAGACGGCCGCGCCGAAGCGTTGCCGCGCATCGGCGACGGCCCGGCCGCGTTCTTCACGCAGCGCGTCGCCGAGCGACGAGCCCTCCAGTCCGCGCCCGGCCAGCGCGCGGGCGTCCACCGCTGCAGCTGCTTCGCGCGCGCGACGCAGCCACTGCGCCTGCGGGTATGGCGCCTCGGAGAGTCCCAGGCGGCCCCGCGCGTCGGCCTCGCAGGCGGTCAGGAAATCCTCGAATCGCTCCGGGCGGCGAAATGCATCCACGCCCTCGAGCAAGCGCACTATCGTTGCCGGCCGCAACTCGAGCGCGCGGTGACAGAGCCCGTGATAACGGGCCACTGCGCAGCCGAGATCGCGGAAGCGATTCGGTGCGCCGAGCCGCTGGCACAGCGCGCGTGTCAGGGTGACGCTGCGCTCCTCGTGTCCCGTGTGCCGCGGCCAGGATCGCGGCGGCGTGGTCCCCTTGCCGAGGTCGTGCACCAGGACTGCGAAATGCACCTCCGGCTTTCGTGACAGCCGTGCGCTTTGCTCGAGCGCCATGAGCAGATGCACGCCGGTGTCCACCTCGGGGTGCCACCTGGCCGGCTGCGGAACACCCCACAGCGCGTCGACCTCCGGGTAGATGACGGCGAGTGCGCCGCATTCGCGCAGCGTGCTTACGAACAAGTCCGGCCTGGCGGCGGTGAGCGCGGCCTCGGTTTCCTGCCAGACCCGCTCGGCAATCAGCTCGGCGGCCTCGCCCGCGGCGACCATTTCGCGCATGAGCTGCATTGTTTCGGGCGCCACGGTGAATCCGAGCGGGGCAAATCGTGCCGCGAAACGCGCCACGCGCAGGATGCGTACCGGGTCCTCGCGGAAGGCGTCGGAGACATGGCGCAGGCGACGCGCGGCGAGATCACTCTGGCCTCCGTATGGATCGATGAGCCGGCCGGCACCGTCCTCGGCCATCGCGTTGATGGTCAGGTCGCGGCGGCGGAGATCTTCCTCCAGCGTCACTTCCGGGCCGAAAGCGACCGCAAATCCTCTATAGCCTGGACCCGTCTTGCGTTCCGTTCGGGCGAGTGCGTACTCCTCGCCGGTCGCCGGGTGAAGATACACAGGGAAACTTGCGCCAACGCGCCGGTAACCGAGCGACTCGAGCTCGCCAGGCGTGGCTCCCACTACTACCCAGTCGCGCTCGGCGACCGGCAGGCCGAGGAGTCGATCTCTCACCGCGCCGCCGACCAGGTATGTCTGCATCGCGCCATTGTAGCCGCTATCGTTATCGCACTATGGGCCTGCAACGACTTCTGCCGATGCTCGCGGTGTCCGCCATCGCGCTGACGTTCAGCGGTGGTTGCAATCCGGTGTATCTGACTCAGGCGGCTGCGGGACAGTTCGCGATCGCTCGCGCCGGGCGTCCGATCGAGGACGTGCTCAGCGATTCGCGCACCACCCCTGAGGTTCGGCGAAGACTATTGGGCGCGAAAAGCGCCTTGCAGTTTGCCCATGAGGCGCTCGGGCTTCCCGACAACGGCAGTTATCGGCAATTTGCGGACATCGAGCGGCCATTCGTCACGTGGAACGTCTTCGTTGCGCCGGAGTTTTCCCTCGAGCTGCGCAACTGGTGCTTCCCGGTCGCCGGCTGCGTGGGCTATCGCGGCTACTTCGACGAAGAAGACGCACGAAGGTTCGCGGCGGCTGAAAGACGCCGCGGCAAGGATGTCGCCATCCGCGGCGCGCTGGCTTACTCGACGCTCGGGTTCTTCCGCGATCCCCTGCTGAGTACCGTCATGCGCCTTCCGCAGGCCAACATCGTCGGGCTGATGTTCCACGAACTGGCCCATCAACGCGTTTATGTGGCAGGCGATACGGTGTTCAACGAGAGTTTTGCGACGCTCGTCGAGCAGGAAGGCACCATTCGCTGGCTGGAGGCGAATGCCGACCAGGCGAGCCTTTGCACATACCTTGTCGGGCTCCAGCGCGAGCGGGAGGTTTACGGGTTGCTCGAGCAGGCGCGGGCACGGCTCACCGCCCTCTACGCGTCGCAACAGACGGAGCAACTGCGCCGTGCCGCCAAGGCAGCCGAACTGGAACGATTGAGCCGCCGCTACAGCCAGTTGCGCGCGCAGTGGCGCGAGCCACCGTATTTCGACGGCTGGTTTCGCGAGCCGCTGAACAACGCCTCGCTGGGGGCGATCGCCGCCTACCGTGAGCACGTTTCGCGGTTGCGAGTGATCCTCGACAGCGAGGGCGGTGACCTCGAGGCGTTCTATCGACGCGTGGAGCGCCTCGCCAAGCTGAGCGCAGTCGACCGCGCGGCGGTTCTGCGCGAAATCATCCGGCCGACCGACCGGCAGCCTGGCGCAGCCTGCCCAGGAGGCCCGGGCTGAGCAGGGGGGCGAGCGTGACGGCCAGGCTGGCGTCGAATGCGCGTGGCTCGATGCCGAGCGCAGCAAGGCCGTCGTCCGAACAGAGGCTGTCAACGGTCAGCGAGAGGAAATTGTCCGTGGAAAACGGCTTGCCGGGCACGAAGTCCATCACGCGCGCCTGCAGCCGGGAGGCCCAGCGCGGCAACCCGATAACGCGCCGGTGCAGGCCAAGTGCCCCGGCAATCCTGCGCACGATGTCGGCCAGGGTCAGCACCTCGCGGCCGCACAGCTGATAGGTCCTGCCGTTGGTCGCCGCATCCTCGATGGCGCGAATGACCGCCTCGACGACGTCATCGACGTGGACGGGCGCAAATCGCGTCTGGGGCATCGCCAGCGGGAAGACCCAGGGCAGGCGGCGCAGGAGATTGCCGAAGCGGTTGGTGAACGAATCGCCGGGACCGAATATCACGGACGGCTGCAGCACGGTCCACGCCAGGGAGGTGGCGCCCATGACCACGCGTTCGGCTTCGCCCTTGGTTCGCAGGTAGTGACTGGGCCCGGAGTCCGCATTCGCTCCGAGGGCGCTGATGTGCACCAGTTTGCGCACGCCCTGGCGCGAGCAGGCCGCCACGACCTGCGCCGCCATTTGCGAGTGTGCACGCCGGAATCCGGCACCGTCGCGGCCGCGTTCGTTCAGAATCCCGACGAGGTTGACTGCTACGGAGCTGCCGCGCAACGCAGCCTCGAGCGCTTCGGGCCGGCCGATGTCCGTTTCGATGAGCCGGATGGTTGGCAGGACCAGCAAATGGCGGGCCCTGGCAAGCCGACGCGTGGGGATCACCGTCGGGTAGCCGCGCGTGGCGAGTGCCGCGGCCAGCCGCGACCCGACGAAGCCGGAGCCGCCCAGCAGACACACCTGCGGTCTACCGGACATATCTCCTCTCTGTGACCCTGGTGATGGCGGCCTAGCGTACCTGCAACAGCAGGTCCCGGTTGCCGCGACGCACGGACAGGATCAGCAGGTTCTGCTGGCTGGCAATTTCACGCATTTCCGATACGGAGCGGACACGAACGCGATTGACCGCGAAAATCACGTCGTTGGCGCGCAGGCCGCCCGCGGCAGCCGGACTTTCCGGATCCACCGCGATGACCTGGACAGCCGGTCCGTTGAAGCTGCCACTGCCGTCGTAATTGGCGAGCTCCGCGCCGGCGAGCCCGGGATGCAGACTCTCGGCATCGACCTGTTCGGCATCCTGACGTTCGTCGAGGGTGGCGACCAGCGTGCGGCGGTTGCCGTCGCGCAGGACATCGAGGCGGACCTTGTCGCCCTGGCGCTTGACGCCGATGGTGGCGCGCAGCTTCGAAGCTCCCGTGATCGTCTCGCCGTCCACTGCGAGAATGACGTCGCCGACCTGCACGCCTGCCTTCTCCGCGGCAGAGCCAGCCACAACTTCCTGTACGAGGGCTCCTTCACGCGCGTCGACGCCGTACGCTCTGGCCGTCTCGGCATTGAAATCGCTGATGCTCACACCGAGCAGACCGCGCTGCACCTTTCCGAATTGCAGGATCTGCGACATGATCGATTTCGCGATGTTGACCGGTATTGCAAAGCCGATGCCGATATTCCCACCACTGCTGGAGAAAATGGCCGAGTTGACGCCGATCAGCTCACCCTTGAGGTTGATCAGCGCGCCGCCGGAATTGCCGGGATTGATCGAGGCGTCGGTCTGAATGAAATCCTCGTAACCGTCGGGACTTATTCCGCTGCGCCCGAGCGCGCTGACGATGCCCGAGGTCACCGTATGCTGGAGCCCGAATGGATTGCCGATTGCGACCACGAAGTCGCCCACCAGCACCTGGTCCGAATCGCCGAGCTCGATCTGCGTCAGCTGGGATGGCTCGTCGACCTTCAGCACGGCGATGTCGGTACCCTGGTCTGAGCCCACCACCGTTGCCTTGAGGCTGCGGTTGTCATACAGGCTTACCTCGATTTCGTCGGCGTCTTCCACCACGTGATGGTTGGTGAGGATGTAACCGTTCTTCGCATCGACAATGACGCCGGAGCCGGCGCTGCGCGTTTCGCGCGGCTGGCGCGGGATACCGAAGAAACGACGGAAGAACGGATCCTCCATGAGAGGATTCGGGGGTGCGTTCAGGGTTCCGCGGGTCGCGATGCTCACCACTGCGGGTGAAACTTCTTTCACCAGGGGCGCGAGGCTTGGCAGAGCCTGCTCGCCGACCACGGCGGGCATCGCGGCCGGTACGATCCGGGTGACCGTCAGGCCTGCCACCATGAGCAGGATGGCGGTGAGGGTACTCGTTTTCATGCGGCTTCCTCGGCGCCCGGCGCAGGCAAGAATTTGCGAGCGCGAATCATAGCGGTTTCGAACCCGCAAGGATTGCCGGTGCGGGCCCTGGTGGCGTCCTGCTCCGGGGCCACCGCGCGGTGCACGGCAGGTGGCAAAACCTGTTAATCAGATGCTGAAAAACTGGGGACTCAGGACACAATATCTTGTGTCTCATGCGCTTCTGCCGAGGTCTTCGCAACGGCTTTGGTGATTTTTTGCGCAACCTGAGACCAACTATGTAACATACTGAAATAAAAGTAAAAAAATTGATAGCTTTCTATCAGGGAAATCCTTGACACCCCCTCCGACCGGACATAACCTACGTTTCGGCCGGCACAACATCTTGTGTCGTCACTTCTCGGTGAATCGACGCGCCCGGACACCAGGGGCAGG
The DNA here is from genome assembly GCA_964522655.1 of uncultured Chromatiaceae bacterium. Lineage (GTDB taxonomy): Bacteria > Pseudomonadota > Gammaproteobacteria > Steroidobacterales > QUBU01. The sequence goes on from CAZFWB010000002.1 coordinate 9,299, forward strand.
GCCCTCGAACCCACCGGAAAGCGACCCCCGATGACGGTCGGCCGCCGGGGAAGGGGCGGCCCGCGAGCGCGGGCCGAAGATCCAAGGGGGGGTTACAGTCGCGATGAAAATGGCGGTCCAGATTGAGCGAGGGAAGGCGCCCGGTATTTCGTTCCAGGAGGCATCGGTCGACATCTGGGATAAGAAATACCGTCTCAAGTCGAAGACCGGCGAGGTCATCGACGAGACCATGGATGATACCTACAAGCGGGTGGCCCGGGCGCTCGCCGAGGTCGAGCGCGACACCGAACACTGGTTCGACACGTTTCTCTGGGCTTTACGCCGGGGCGCCATACCCGCGGGTCGCATCGTCTCCAATGCCGGTGCCCGTGACCACAAGCCGGCGACCTCGACGATCAATTGCACGGTGTCCGGGACCATTGCGGACTCCATGCATACGATCCTGGAAAAAGTGCACGAGGCCGGGCTGACGCTCAAAGCGGGATGCGGCATCGGCTATGAGTTTTCCACGCTGAGACCGCGCGGCGCATACGTGAGCGGGGCTGGCGCTTATACCTCCGGGCCGCTGTCGTTCATGGATATCTACGACAAGATGTGCTTCACGGTGTCCTCGGCCGGCGGCCGGCGCGGCGCCCAGATGGGCACTTTCGACATCGGCCATCCCGACGTGCTCGATTTCGTTCGCGCCAAACGCGAGGCTGGCCGGCTGCGCCAGTTCAATCTCTCGCTGCTGGTGACCGACGATTTCATCCGTTCGGTCAAGAACAACGAGCATTGGGCGCTCGCGTTCCCGATAGATGCGCGGCTGGTGGAACAGGGCGCGGTCAACGTCGACGACCCCGAGCAAGTGGTATGGCGCGACTGGCCGATCACCGACGGTTATCACGTCAACGAATCCGGGCAGGTTGCCTGCAAGGTCTACAAGCGCCTTCCGGCGCAGAGGCTGTGGGACCTCATCATGGCGTCCACGTATGATTTTGCCGAGCCGGGTTTTGTGCTCATAGATCGCGTCAACGAGTTGAACAACAACTGGTTCGACGAGACTATCCGCGCGACCAATCCCTGCGGGGAACAACCGTTGCCGCCCTATGGTTCGTGTCTGCTCGGGTCGGTCAATCTCACCAAGTTCGTGCTCGACCCGTTCACTGAAGCGGCCTGCTTCGACTGGGACGAGTTTCGTCGCGTGGTATGCGTGTTTACGCGAATGCTCGACAACGTGGTCGAGATCAACGGGCTGCCGCTCGGCCGCCAGCGCGAGGAGATACATCGTAAGCGGCGTCACGGCATGGGATTTCTCGGGCTGGGCTCGGCAATGGCAATGCTCCGGCTGCGTTACGGCTCGGCTGAGTCGGTGCAGTTCACCGAAGACGTGTCCCGCGAGATGGCAATCGCCGGCTGGGAGACGGCCCTGGAGCTTGCGCGCGAAAAAGGGCCGGCGCCGATCATGCTGGAGGAATTCGCGGTTACCTCCGAAATGCTCCGCAAGCGCCCGGAAATGGCCGCCGATGGCTGGAAACCCGGCGACCGGATGCCGGGGCGCGTCCTGCACGCCCGCTACAGCCGCTATATGCAAAGGCTGGCCGGTGTGGCGCCCGACCTGGTCCGTGAGCTGGAGGAGACTGGCGCGCGATTCACTCACCACAGCTCCATCGCGCCGACCGGGACGATTTCGCTTTCTCTCGCGAACAACGCCAGCAACGGCATCGAGCCCAGCTTTGCGCACCATTATTTTCGTAATGTGATTCGTGAAGGCAGAAAGACCAAGGAGAAGGTGGACGTCTTTTCCTTCGAGCTTCTGGCTTACCGGCAGCTCGTCAACCCGAACGCCATGCCAGGGTCGGCGAAGGCCGAGGAACGGCTGCCGGATTATTTCGTCACCGCCGACGACATAACGCCGCGCGAACATGTGGACATACAGGCGGCAGCGCAGAAGTGGATCGACTCGTCGATATCGAAGACGGCGAACGTGCCGACCGATTTCGCATATGAACAATTCAAGGACATATATCTGTACGCCTATGAGAAGGGCCTCAAGGGCTGCACCACGTTCCGCTTCAATCCGGAGGCCTTCCAGGGTGTGCTCGTGAAGGAGAAGGACCTCAAGAACACCGAGTACACCTTTGTTCTCGAGGATGGTCGCGAGATCACCCTGAAGGGCGACGAGGAAGTCGAGTACGACGGCGAGATCCACACCGCCGCGAACCTGTTTGATGCGCTCAAGGAAGGCTATTACGGCAAGTTCTGAGGACTTCGCCGTGCCGGAGACCATTCATGGCTAAGCTGACCATTGACAAAAAGATCGTCGGTTACCGCGTGGCCGGCGCCGAGACACGCGCTGAAGGAAAAGCCGAAAAGCCGGCCGTTCGCGAGGTGAGCGCCGACGGCAAAGTCGTGCGGATGCACGAGAAGCTCGAGCGGCCTGAAATGTTGCAGGGCTCGACCTATAAGGTGAAGACGCCGGTGTCCGATCACGCGATGTACGTGACCATCAACGACATCATTCTGAATCCCGGCACCGAGCACGAACAGCGCCGGCCGTTCGAGATCTTCATCAATTCAAAGAACCTCGATCACTACCAATGGATCGTGGCCCTGACACGGTTGATGTCGGCGATATTCCGCAAGGGCGGTGACGTTACCTTCATGGTAGACGAGCTGAAGGCGGTGTTCGATCCGCGTGGCGGGTACTGGCAGCCGGGCGGCAAATTCATGCCGTCGATCATCGCCGAACTCGGCCACATCATCGAGAAGCACCTGAAGTTCATCGGCCTGCTTCCTCCGGACTCCCTCGATGAGCATCAAAAGCGGCTGGTGGAGATGAAGCGCCGTGAGTTCGAGGAAAGAAATCGCCAGCAGGACGCGTTTGCGAAGACCATTTATCCCGAAGGCGCCCAGCTCTGTAAGGTCTGCCACACCACCGCGGTTGTGATGATGGACGGCTGCCTCACCTGTCTCGCCTGCGGCGATTCAAAGTGCGGGTGAGTCAACGGCCATTGGCCGGTCTCTGATGGGTTCACGCGGCGCTTGCGGCAGGGGTGTTCCACACCTCCGTGCCGCCTGAGGAAAGTACTCCGGCCCACGCGCCGGCTGCGGCCGCTTCGCGCGCGGCGGGGATCAAACGCACACTTTGCCTGTACACTTGGCCCCGCCTCCCGGGAGCAGCAAGCATCGTCGCATGAACCTCATGGTCCCCGATTTTTCGTCCGTCAAGGCGCTGGTGGCCGGCGACCTTATGCTGGACCGTTACTGGTTCGGCCCGACGTCCAGGATATCCCCGGAGGCGCCGGTTCCCGTGGTCAAGGTCACGCAGACGCAGGCCCGGGCCGGTGGGGCGGCCAACGTCGCGGTCAACCTGGCAAGCCTGGGTGTCCAGACCACCGTTACCGGGGTCGTCGGACGGGATGCCAACGGCGGCACGCTGCGGCAGCTGCTCGGGGAGCGCGGCGTCCGCCTCGATCTGATCGAGTCGCAGGAGCGTCCCACGATCACGAAGCTGCGGGTGCTCAGTCGCAACCAGCAGCTCATTCGGCTCGATACGGAAGATCATTTCGAACCGCCGGATGCGGATGCCATTGCCGCATCGTTCGGCAGGCATGCCGGGGACGTCTCGGTATGCGTCCTGTCCGACTACGCCAAGGGAACCTTGTTGCAGGCGGCTTCGCTGGTGCAGCTCGCGCGAGCAAGTGGCCTTCCCGTCCTGGTGGATCCCAAGGGCAGCGATTTCGTCCGCTATCGTGGCGCCACGGCGCTGACACCCAACCTGGCGGAGTTCGAGGCGGTTGCAGGCAAGGTCAGAGACGATGCAGACCTCGTCGCACGGGCTCGCCGCCTGCAATCGGAACTCGCGCTCGACGCGCTGGTCGTCACGCTCGGCGAGCGGGGCATGGTGGTGGTCTCGGCGGATCGCGACGCGGTATTTTTGCCTGCGCGCGCGCGGGAAGTCTTCGATGTGACCGGTGCAGGTGACACGGTGATCGCCACGCTCGCCGCCGGACTTGGTGCCGGCATGACGCTTGCCGACGCGGCCGGACTCGCGAACGTCGCCGCGGGGCTGGTGGTGCGGAAGATCGGGGCGGCATCGGTGACGCCTTCAGAACTGCAGCTTGAACTCCACGAGCATGGCCGCGGCGGGCGCGGGCTGTTGCGGCGGGAAGAAGCGCGGCGGGTGGTCGATCAGGCGCGTGCGCGTGGCGAGCGCATCGTCATGACGAACGGCTGTTTCGACATCCTGCACGCCGGGCACGTCGCTTATCTCGAGGAGGCCAAGACGCGCGGAGACCGGCTGCTGGTAGCGGTCAATGACGACGCCTCGGTACAGCGACTGAAGGGCTCCGGCCGCCCGATCAATCCGCTCGCCGACCGAATGGCCGTCCTGGCGGGGCTTGCTGCCGTCGACTGGGTGGTGCCGTTTGACGAGGACACCCCGGAGCGGCTGATCGACGAGGTCCTGCCCGACGTGCTGGTCAAGGGTGGCGACTACCGCCCCGAAGATATCGCCGGCGCCGCAATCGTCACTGCCCATGGCGGCCGTGTCGAGGTGCTGCCGTTTCGCGAGGGTCGCTCCACAACCCGCATCCTGGAATCCATTCGAAAGCGCATCTGACTGGCCCCGTCGTGCGGCTAGCCTACCTGCTGCTCTCCCGGCTCCTGATGCCGATTTTTCTGGGGCATCTTCTCTGGCGCAGCCTGAGCCAGCCGGAGTATCGACGCCGTCTCCCGGAGAGGCTCGGGCGCGGCCACCGGCGATTGCCCGCACCGAGCATCTGGATACATGCGGTATCGGTCGGTGAGGTGACCGCCGCGGCACCGCTGGTGCGGATTCTCAGGGAGCGTTTCCCGGGCAAGCCGCTGGTGGTCACGACGATGACGCCTACTGGATCGCAGCGAGCGCGGGACCTGTTCGGCGACACCGTGAACCATTCGTATGTGCCTTACGACGCGCCCGGGCCCGTGCGCCGTTTTTTCGACTGGGTTCAGCCGGAACTCGCGTTGATCCTCGAGACGGAGATTTGGCCCAACCTGTACCACGAGTGTGGACGCCGCCGCGTGCCGCTGGTGATGGCGAGCGCCCGTGTCTCCGGCAAGTCGACACGCCGCTACCGTGTGCTGTTCGGGCTGATTCGCGACACGCTGGCTCACGGGATCGTGATCGGCGCGCAGAGCGCCACTGACGCCGAGCGTTTTCGCAGCCTCGGCGCGAATCCGGCCCGGACCCACGTCACCGGCAACATCAAGTTCGATTTCGAACTCTCCCCCGAGGTGAGCCGGCGTGGGCGGGAGTGGCGCGCCCTTCATGCGTCAGGCCGGCCGGTCTGGATCGGCGCGAGCACTCACCAGGACGAGGAACAGGTGCTGATCGAGGCGCATCGCCGGGTTCTGGAGCACTACCCGGGTGCGCTGCTGATACTGGTGCCGCGCCACCCCGAGCGTTTTGCCACCGTGGCCGCGCTCTTGCAGCGTTCGGGGCTGCGCACGGTCCGGCGCAGCAGTGGTGACGCCTGCGCGTGTACGACGCAGGTGTTTCTCGGCGACAGCATGGGCGAGCTGACCATGCTCTATGCCGCGGCCGACGTCGCCTTCGTTGGCGGTAGCCTTGTGCGCGTCGGCGGGCACAACCTGCTCGAACCGGCCGCCCTCGGCGTACCGGCGCTCACCGGGCCCTACAACTTCAACGCCCCCGATATCGCCGATCTGCTGACCGAGGAGGGCGCCACCGTGGTCGTGCGGAATGCGGTGGAGATTGCCGGGGAGGTGAGCCGGCTGCTCGGTGATCCCGGGGAACGGACTCGTCGCGGCGAGCTGGCGCGGGACCTTCTGGAAGAGAACCGCGGTGCCGTCAATCGGCTGCTCGCGCTCGTCGCGCCCCTCGTCGGCGGGGCCGCGTCGCCGCGAGAGCCTGCCGCGCGCGACTGACCTACTGCGCCGCCGCCACCCGTTCCAGCCAGGAATCGACTTCCTGCAGGTCTTCGCCGCCGAGCGTGCCTGCCGCTTCCTTGAGCTTGAGCACGTTGACGATGTAGTCGTAGCGGCTGCGCGCGTAATTGGTCTCGGCCTGGAACAACTGGCGGCGCGCCTCCAGTACGTCAACCGTCGTTCGCGTGCCGACTTCGAAACCCGCCTCGGTTGCCTGGAGCGCGGTCTGTGCCGATTTCAGGGCCTGCTGGAGTGCCCTGACGCGGGAGATTTCGGAGTTCACCGCGAGATAGGCATCCCTCGTCTGCCGCTCGGTCTGCCGGGCCGTCCGTTCCAGCCGCTCCTTGGCGGCGCGGTGCTGATAGACCGCCTGCTTGACCTGCGAGTTGGTCACCCCGCCGCTGAACAGCGGCACGGTGAACTGTACGCCGAAACTGTCCTGGGAGGTCTGGAAATCCGTCGGCTGGCTTAGCGCGTCAGCGAGCGACCCGGTCGGCTGTCCCTGCAGGTTCAGCAGCGTTTTCTGCTTGGCGTCGGTGTCGACATCCACGCGGTTGGCGACGAAATCGATGGTCGGCAGGTGGTCGGATCGGGCGATCCGGATGTTGTCGCGGGCGATATCGGCGCCGAGCTGGGCAGACTGCAGGCTTAGGTTCTGCTGTAGCGCGAGCTCCACCCATTGATTCTCGTCGGCGGGCGCAGGGCTGATGAGCGGAATCTCGCTGCGCGGCTTCGACAGATCGCCAGGGTAGTCGCCGATGATCTCCCGCAGCACTTCCTTGCTGTTGGCGAGCTGGCGCTTGGCCAGGATCTCGGCCGCCACCGCCTGGTCGTAGCCGGACTGCGCCTCCTGGACGTCGGTGATGGCAATCAGGCCCACCTCGAAGCGCTTCTGCGCCTGCTCGAGCTGGCGGCCGATGGCCTCGCGCGCGGCCACGCTGGAGGCAAGCGTGTCCTCTGCAGCCAGCACGTCGAAATAGGCCTCCGACACGCGGATGTACAGGTTCAGGTCTGCTACCTGGTAGTCCACGTCCGCCTGGAGCACCTGCTTGTCGGCCTGCTTGAACCGCACCCACTGGTCCCAGCGGAACACGGTCTGGCGCAGGTCGACCCGCCACTGCTGGGTGCTGCTGCGGCCATCGAACTGGCGGTTGGCCAGCGCCACCACCGGCGGGGTGAGCGGATCATTGTCTACATCCACCGCCTGCGCAAAGACGTTGCTGCCATCGTTGTCGACCCAGTCCTGGCCGGCGCTCGCGTCGATCTGTGGCAGCAGCGCCCCGCGCGCCTGCGGCTTGGCCTCGCGAATCGCGAGCCGGTTTGCATCCGCCTCGCGCAGCTGCGGATCGTTCTGGCGGGCCAGCTGGTAGACCTCCAGCAGCGAATCGGCATGCGTAACTGAGGCTGCCAGCAGTGCGATGACCAGACCGAGACGCCTGGTGATTCTTACCGTGAGTGCCATACCGGATCTCTCGAAGTTGCACGGATGCGCCCCTCGCGGGGCAACATCAGGTTGAATCCCTCCGTGACAGCCTAACGCATGGCTTGCCACGGGCCGAAGCCGATACTGTAACGATTTGTAACGATTGCCGCCCTCTGCCGCGAGTCCGGCGGCAGCCGTCGGCGCTGAGGTGTCAAAACACGAACCGTTCTGGCTGTGGCGCGTTGTCGAGTGGCGGCAGGACCGTCTCGAACAGCGACTCCCGGCTGAACCCCTGGCCGGTCGACGCGCGGCGGATCAGCCATGCCTCCATGACCGGCGCTTCGCCCACGACGACGAACAAGCGGCCGCCGGCTGCCAGCCAGTCCATGAACGCGGAGTGAAGCAGCGGAACGGAACCACCTATGGCAACGCAATCGAACGGCTCGGGCGGCTGCCATCGGAACGCGTCCCCGTCGACGATCACGCAATTGTCGATGCCAAGCTCCCGCAATCGTCCGCGGGCGGCCTCGGCCAGCTCAGGGCGGATCTCCAGAGTGGTGACGTGCGCGCCGAGTTTCGCGAGGCAGGCGGTGAGAAACCCGCTGCCCGTCCCGATTTCGAGGATGCGGTCCGTGGGCATGATCTCGAGCGACTGGAGCAGCCGGCCCTCCAGCTGCGGGGTGAGCATGCTCTGCCCCTGCGGCAGGGGAATGGCCGTATCGGCGAAGGCCAGCGCCACGTATTGCGGCGGCACGAATCGCTCCCGCGGCACGGTTCCCAGCACCTCCAGCACCGTTGGGTCGAGCACCTCCCAGGCACGAACCTGCTGGGTCACCATCTGGTGTCGGGCGGACTCAATATCCACGGGCATCGCGGCTTCCTCGGGCGGCCGCTTAGGGTAAGTATTTTGACCTGGGCAGACAAGGCGGCCGCCTGCGCTGATTATGGTGAAATGCGCCGGTTCCACGCCGAACCGGTCGGCTATCCTACCCAGAAAACCGAGGCGGGACCTGGACGTCCCCCGCGCGCTCCAAGGTGTCGCTCTCTCTCGCGGTACATCGACGGGCAGCCCCGCTGGACAGGGACGAAGGCGAGATCATGACAAGGCCGGGTGCGAGCCCCAGACTTTCCACGTGGCGGCAATGACCGAATACTGGCTGATCGGTTCGCTGGTCCTCGCCTGCCTCGGGTTCGCAGGCGTCGCGGCAGTGCTGTGGCTCGCCCTGCGTCGCCAGACCGGGCAACTGGACGCGCTGCAGAAGCAGGTGCTCGAAGTTGCCGCAACGGCGGGTTTCTCCAGGCGGATCGACTACCCGCGCGACCAACCGGAACTCGCCGGCCTCGGCGACACCATCAATCGGCTGTTTGATGCCTTGCAGACCCGCGATCGCCAGGTGCGGGACCGGGAAACGCTGTTCGCCGATCTTGCCAACACGATGCCCGAAGCGGTCATCGTGCACCGCGAGCGGATCATTTTTGCCAACAAAGGCGCCGCCGACCTGCTCGGGATCACCCCTGAGCAGCTCGTCGGCCGGCCCGTGACCGACCTGGTCCGTCCCGCCTACAGGGCAATGACGCGCAACGCGATCACGAAGCGGCTCGCCGGCGAGATCCTGCCCGAGCAAATGGAAGTGCAGCTCATCAATGGCCACGAGACAGGTATGTGGGCCGAGGTGACGGGAGGCATCATCGACTACCGGGGCCAGCGCGCCATTCTGAGCATCGCGCGCGACATCAGCTATCGCAAGAACATCGAGAGCACGCTCGGGCGCGGCAAGCAGCAGGCGCAAATCACCCTCGAGTCGATCGGTGAAGGGGTCATAACTGCTGATACGGAAGGGCTCATCGACTACATGAACAGCGCCGCGGAGAAGCTCACCGGTGCCCCGCGCGAGGCGGCGATCGGCAAGCGGCTTACCGATATCGTCAACCTGATCGACGAGACCGATCGGCGCGACCTCGGGGACCCGATCCAGCGCTGCCTTACTGACCGGCGCCGCGTCAACATGGGCCGCCGCGCGATGATGCTCTCCCAGGCCGGCGGTAAAGAGCTGTCGATCGAGCTCACGGCCTCCCCGATCAAGGGTCCGGGCGACGTGCTGGCCGGCGCGGTGGTGATCATGCACGACGTTTCCGAGATCCGGGGACTCACCAAGCGCATGAGCTACCAGGCGACCCACGACGCGCTTACAGGGCTCATCAACCGGCGTGAGTTCGAGCGCCGGCTGGAGGAGGCGTTGCAGTCGGTGCGGGAGCAGAACGTGACGCACGTACTCTGTTACCTGGATCTCGACCGGTTCAAGCCCGTGAACGACTCCTGCGGGCACATAGCCGGCGACAGCCTGCTGCGCAGCGTGGCCGCGCTGATCCGCGAGAAAGTCCGCGAATCAGACGCAGTGGCCCGCCTGGGGGGCGACGAATTCGGGGTGCTGCTGCTCGGTTGCCCGCTGGAGAAGGCGCGCCAGATAGCCGACGACGTCTGCGCCGCGGTGCGCGATTTCCGCTTCGCGTGGCAGGACAAGGTGTTTCAGATCGGAGTCAGCATCGGGCTTGTGGAGATCGGCCGCGACAGCGCCACGATCGAGGACCTGCTCGCGGCGGCGGATTCCGCCTGTTACGTCGCCAAGCAGGAAGGCCGCGGCCAGGTTCACGTGTACTCGGCGCGCGACGAGGTCACGGCGCGTCAGCGCGGCGAAATCTACTGGTTGCGCCAGTTGCAGTCGGCACTGAAGGAGAACCGCTTCGATCTTCACGTGCAGCCGATTCTCGCAGTCGCCGGCCGCAGCGGAACCGGGCCCGCCATGGAGGTGTTCCTGCGCCTGACCGACGAGGAGGGCAAGCTCGTCTACCCGCGGCAGTTCATGCAGGCGGCCGAGCGCTATCACCTGATGGGCAGCCTGGATCGGTGGGTGGTGCGCACCGCGCTCGCCGCTCTGGGCCAGGGAGCCATTCGCCTGCCGGAGAACCGCAGCTGCACCATTAATCTCTCGGCTCAGACGCTCAGTGAGGACGACTTTCTCGAGTTCGTGGTCGAGTGCCTCGACCAGAGCCAGGTGTCGCCGCCCCAGATTTGCTTCGAGGTGACTGAGACAGCGCTGCTGGCGGACCTCGAGCGCGCGGAACGTTTCGCAAGCGTGCTGCACGGGATGGGCTGCCAGTTCGGACTGGATGACTTCGGCAGCGGCGTCGGCGCGCTCGCCAGCCTCCGAGGACTCGACATCGATTACCTGAAGATCGACGGCGCCTACACCCGCGACCTGCGCGCCGACAACCTCAACGGCCAGGTCGTCGCGGCAATCACCAAGCTGGCGAAGACCGTCGGCTTCCGGGTGGTGGCCGAGCAGGTCGAGACGCAGGCGGACTTCGACGCGTTGCGTGAGATGGGCGTCGACTACATTCAGGGCAACTATATCGACCGTCCGCACCGCATCGGCGAGCCGAGCGGCGTAAGCGTCGCCGTGCACTGATTCCCGCCCTGTCGGCAGGACGCGGGGCACGAGTCACGGCCAGGGCCCTTGCCGATTGCGATGGCGCAAGATCGTCCCGCGGCCTTATTCTGTCGCCGCTGGCGAAAGCGTGCGGGGACAGAGAACATGAAACTCGGCAACAGAACGATCTGGATTACCGGCGCCTCCTCGGGGGTCGGCGAGGGCATGGCGAAGGTGTTCCACCGGGAGGGCGCGGAACTTATTATCTCGGCGCGCCGGCGCGCAGAACTGGAGCGCGTGCAGCGGGAGTGCACCGGCGGGGCCGGCGGCGTGCATGTCGTGCCGTTCGACGTCACCGACGCCGAGGCAAGAAAGGCGGCCGCCCGCGAGGTGCTCGAGCGGCACCCCCGCCTTGACGTGCTGGTGAACAACGCCGGCATCGGTCAGCGCTCCGCGCTGAAGGACACGTCGCTCGCCGTGGAGCGGCGAATCATGGAGGTTGATTTCTTCGCGCCCGTAGCGCTGACCAAACTGGTGTTGCCGCGGATGATCGCGCAGAGGAGCGGGCACATCGTGGTCACATCGTCGGTCGCGGGCAAGCACGCGGTGCCCCATCACAGTGCCTATTGCGCGGCCAAGCATGCCCTGCACGGTTATTTCGACACGTTGCGGGTGGAGCACCTGGCGGACAACATCCACGTCACGCTGCTGGTCATCGCCGGCATCAAGAGCAACGTCTTCCGTCATGCGCTGACCGGCGACGGCTCGGAGTACGGCGCAAGTGACTGGGACAACGCCAACGGCATGCCGGCAGAGGAGTGCGCAAAACGCGTCGTAAACGGCATCCTCGACGACGAATACGAGATGGTCATCGGCATCGAGCCTGCGCTGCAGGCCATGCGCCTGCGCGAGAAGGACCCGCGGGCCTTCGTGCAGCGTATGGCCGGCATGATGAAGCGGATGGGCAGCTAGGCCGCGCTCCACACCGCCAGGAGGACAGGAGTGCCGGCCCGTGCACACTGTGGCAACCGGATGCGCCGCACATTCGGATTTGTTGCAGTATTACGGATGCCGCACCGAGCCGGGTCAAACCAGGTCGGCCTTATTTCCGAGGAGTCCCCAGATGAACAGAAGACTGATCGCGCCGCTCGTGGCCTCGATGGTGGCCCTGCAGGCCGCCCACGCTGAGCAAGCGGCGTTGCCATTGAGTTCGCCGGAGGTCCATGCCGAAGTCGAGGCCATGATCCGGCAGATGTCGGCGATGTTTACCGATCTCGATGGGCCGCAGCCGCTCGAGCTATTCGACCGCAACGAGCCGGCGCCGCAATACCTGGCCGAGGAACAACCCGACTGGATGATCGGCTGGGATAAGCTCGAGTGGTATTTCAACACGCCCGAGCGCAATGCCGCGGTTCAGGCGATGGACATGAACCCGTCAAATATCCGGGTTCGCTCGCTGACACCGGATCTGGCGCTTGCCACCTGGGACATTCTCGCGGAGATGAAATTCCGCTGGGGTCCGCCGCTCGGCGAGCGATTGCGAGCCAACGCCATTCTGCGAAAGACGGAGGCGGGTTGGCGTTTCATCTATTACGCGGAGGCGCCAAAGTCCACCATGGCCTATGTCCGGGACATGTACGAAAACATGGCGCGGCCAGAATTTCGCCAGCGGTTCCAGCAGACCGGGACGGGACGCTGATGCGGGGCGGATCTCGCTGCTCGACCGGTACGGTAAAAAAGCCCCGCGCGAGCCGGGGCTTTTTTTCTGATTCATCGCGCATCAGCGCGGCGGGCCAAGTCCCGGATCTGTGGTCGTGGGCATCGGGCCGCTACCGCCGGCGCGCCCGCTCCTCGCACCTCCCTGTGCTCGTCGCTACGGGTTCCGCCGGTTGCTGCCCTCCCGGCAACCGGCTCCACACGTACGCGCCGGCGGTAGCAGCCCGATGCGTTGCCCGGCCTCAGCGCTCAGGGGCGCGACCAACCCGCAGATGCGCGATGAGCCTTTTCTGCCGATTGCCCGGTCAGCGCCGGCCCTGAGATCCGGCCCCGTGCGTCACAGCAGTGGCACCAGCAGCAGCGCCACGATGTTGATGATCTTGATCAGCGGATTGATCGCGGGTCCGGCGGTGTCCTTGTAGGGGTCACCGACGGTGTCGCCGGTGACGGCCGCCTTGTGGCTGTCCGAGCCTTTGCCGCCGAAGTTGCCTTCCTCGATGTATTTCTTGGCGTTGTCCCAGGCTCCACCGCCGGTGCACATCGAGATCGCGACGAACAGCCCCGTGACGATGGTGCCGATCAGCAGCCCGCCGAGCGCGCGTACGCCGGCGCCTTCGCCGAGCGCGAGGTTGAGCACTACAGCAAGCACCACGGGAACCAGAATCGGCAGCAGGGAGGGCACTATCATCTCGCGGATCGCGGCGCGGGTGAGCAGATCCACCGCCTTGGAGTAGTCGGGCTTCGCCTTGCCCTCCATGATGCCCTTGATCTCGCGGAACTGCCGGCGTACTTCCGTGACTACCGAACCGGCCGCGCGGCCGACCGCTTCCATGGCCATGGCGCCGAACAGATAGGGCACCAGGCCCCCGATGAACAGCCCGATGATCACGGCGGGATCAGACAACTCGAATGTGACCATCGAGCGGCCGGTTTCCTCGAGGTGCTTCTCCAGGTTGTGCGTGTAGTCGGCGAACAGCACCAGGGCAGCGAGGCCCGCCGAGCCGATCGCGTAGCCCTTTGTCACTGCCTTGGTCGTGTTGCCGACCGCGTCGAGCGCATCGGTGATGGTGCGCACGTTCTTCGGCAAGCCGGACATCTCGGCTATGCCGCCGCCGTTGTCCGTGATGGGCCCGTAGGCGTCGAGCGCCACGATCATGCCCGTCATGGACAGCATGGAAGTGGCGGCAATGGCGATCCCGTACAGTCCGCCGAGACTGTAGGCGCCCCAGATGGCGGCGCAGACCGCCAGCACCGGCAGGGCGGTGGATTTCATCGATACCGCCAGCCCCGCGATGATGTTGGTGGCGTGGCCGGTCTGGGAGGCTCCGGCCACGTGGCGCACCGGGCTGTACTCGGTCGCGGTGTAATACTCGGTGATCCAGATCAGCACGCCAGTGAGCGCAAGCCCGATGACGGCCGAGCCGAACAGGCTGAGAGCCTGGTCGCCCATCATAGCCTGAGAGACCGGGAAGAACGCGATGAGCGCAATGACGCCGGAGACGATTACCCCGCGATACAGCGCATTCATGATCTTGCCGCCCTCGGAGGTCTTCACGAAGAACGTGCCGATGATGGAGGCGACGATGGAAACCGCGCCGAGGACCAGCGGGTAAGCGATGTAGGCGAGGTCGAGCCCGCCGTCCACGCCCCTGAAGAGCAGTCCGCCGAGCACCATGGTTGCGACCAGGGTGACCGCGTAGGTCTCGAACAGGTCGGCCGCCATGCCGGCACAATCGCCGACGTTGTCGCCGACGTTGTCTGCGATCACGGCGGGATTGCGCGGGTCATCTTCCGGGATGCCAGCCTCTACCTTGCCGACGAGATCCGCGCCGACGTCCGCGCCCTTGGTAAAGATGCCGCCGCCGAGTCGCGCGAAGATCGAGATCAGTGAACCGCCGAAGGCGAGCCCGACAAGGGCGTGCAACGCCGCTTCGTCGCCGACCACGCCGCGCAGTGCCGCGAAGTAACCGGCCACGCCGAGCAGTCCCAGCCCCACCACGAGCATCCCGGTGATCGCGCCGCCGCGGAATGCAATCTGCAGCGCCGGGTTGAGGCCGACGCTGGCGGCCTGGGCGGTACGCACGTTGGCGCGCACCGAGATGTTCATGCCGATGTACCCGGCGGCGCCGGACAGGAGCGCGCCCACGGCGAAACCAACCGCGGTGGCGAGATCCAGCCCGATGGCCAGCACCAGCACCAGCACCACGCCGACGATGGCGATGGTGGTGTACTGGCGGTTGAGATAGGCGGCCGCACCCGCCTGCACGGCCCCGGCGATCTCCTGCATGCGCTCGGAACCGGCGGGTTGGGCGAGGATCCAGCGCACGGAGAACACCCCGTACAGGATGGCCAGGATGCCGGCGCCGATCGCCAGCCACAGTGCCAGATCAGTTGACATCAGTAACTCCTCCCAGAACAAATCACGCGGGCCGCAGGGCGGCCGGCCTCTTCGCCCGCTCGACGCCGATCCGGACAAACAGTCCGTGGCCGTGCGGGGCTGGATCCCCGAAAAAGGGTATTCTCAAGGCTTTGGCCGGTGTCCACCGCAAAGCCGGCAGCCCCCTGAGTCTGCCGTGTTCGGGCCGCGAGCCGGACCGCGCTGCACCAGGCGCCGCATCCCGCGAACCACGCCATCCTCGTCCGGCGGCGACCTGCCGCTTCTTCACGAGGGATCAGCCGCCCGGCAAAGGCGCGGCATCATAGCACCGGGGCGAGCGCGGTGGGAGGGCTGGCTAGCGCCGCGGTGGCAGTTTTTTCGGCACGGAAACGTTGCGCAACACGACGTAATCGGGCAAGCCGTTGCGGTACGGCGGGTAGGCCTCACCCTGCACCAGCGGGGCAAGATAGCGGCGGGCGGCTGCCGTAATGCCGAAGCCATCGGGGGTGATGAACCGACGCGGCATCATCTTTTCCTGGTTCGCGACTTTGGCGAGCGGCGCCTTGCCGATTACCCAGCGGTACGGACGGTCGGACTTGCGCACGATCGTCGGCATGACGGAGTTCTCGCCTTTCAGCGCGAGTTCGACCGCGGCCCTGCCGACGGCGTAGGCCTGTTCCACATCTACCTTCGAGGCGATATGCCGCGCCGAACGTTGCAGATAGTCGGCGATTGCGTAGTGGTACTTCAGTTTCAGCTCGGAGCGGACGAGGTTGGCGACGACTGTGGCGACGCCGCCGAGTTGCTTGTGCCCGAACGCGTCCGTGGTACCGGCGTCGGCGAGGAACTGACCGTCCGGGTTGCGGGCGCCTTCGCTGACGACGATCACGCAATAGTCGTACCGCGCGACGCAGTCGCTCACCTTCTTCAGGAACGCGTCGCGGTCGAAGGGGATCTCGGGAAACAGAATGATATGAGGCGGGTCGCCGGGCTTTTCGCCCGCGAGCCCCGCCGCTGCCGCGATCCAGCCGGCGTGCCGACCCATCACTTCCAGAATGAAGACCTTGGTCGAGGTCTTCGACATCGATGCAACGTCGAGCGCCGCCTCGCGCGTGGACACCGCCACGTACTTGGCGACCGAGCCGAATCCGGGGCAGGTGTCGGTGATGGGCAGGTCGTTGTCCACGGTCTTGGGAACGTGAATCGCGATGATCGGGTAATCCAGCTTTGCGCCGAGTTGTGAAACCTTCAGGCAGGTGTCTGCCGAATCGCCGCCGCCGTTGTAGAAGAAATAGCCGATGTCGTGGGCGCGGAACACCTCGATGAGCCGCTCGTACTCGGCACGGTTCTGCTCAAGTCCCTTGAGCTTGTAGCGCGCGGATCCGAAGGCGCCGCCCGGCGTGTGGCGCAGCGCCGCGATCGCTTTTGCAGTCTCCCGGCCCGTGTCGACCAACTCCTCGTCGAGGGCGCCGAGTATGCCGTTGCGGCCGGCGTAGACTTTGCCAATCTTGGTCCTGTGGCGCCGGGCGGTCTCGATGACGCCGCACGCGCTGGCATTGATGACGGCGGTGACACCGCCGGACTGGGCGTAGAAGGCGTTCTTCTTCGACATGGCCTCGTGGTCCCGGTGGAATTCGCAACGCCGAACATAGCACAGGCGTGGCGGCGGAAAAGGGCACGCTCGCTCCGACGTCACGTTGGGCAAGGGCGCGCGCCGCGATGGCGGACGGTCATTGGCGGCGGGCCCATTCGAGGTGCCGCCCGGGTTTGACGCATCCGGATCGAACTTGTAGGTTCAACCTCGCTCAGGCGATTTTTGAAGGGGTCGTGATGCGAATCGTTTTCCTCGGGGCACCTGGTTCGGGCAAGGGCACGCAGGCGCAGCGTCTGACGGCCGATTTCTCGATGGTGCAGGTGTCCACCGGCGACCTGCTGCGCGAGGCGGTCAAGGCGGGCACGCCGCTGGGCCAGGAGGCGAAGGCGAAGATGGATGCGGGCGAGCTCGTCTCCGACGACATCGTGCTCGAACTGATACGCCAGCGTCTCGCATCGCCCGATACCCGGGCCGGGTTCATTCTCGACGGATTTCCGCGTAATGTGGCGCAGGCGACGGCGCTCGACCCCGTGCTCGGCGGGGTCGGCCAGAACCTCGACTCGGTGGTGCTCCTCGACGTCGACCCGGACATTCTGATGAAACGATTGACAGGCCGGCGCACCTGCTCGGTGACCGGGAAGCTGCTCAACATCTATTTCTCGCCGCAGGCCGATATCGACGCCTGCCTTGATGCCGGCGGGGAGCTCCTGCAGCGAGCCGACGACAACGAGCAGACCATCGGCAACCGCCTGCGGGTCTATCGCGAGCAGACTGAACCGCTCGTCGAGCACTACCAGCGCGCCGGCCAGCTACGCATCGTGGACGGCGAGGGCTCTGCAGACGAGGTTTACGGCCGGCTTGTGAAAGCGCTCGGGTTGCGACGGGCGTGAAGACGAGGGTCGCGACCAGCGGTTTTCTCGCGGTTTGCGCGGTGCCTAGAGTTCGGCAAGCAGGGCGTCACCGATAACGGCGCGTCGCCAGCCCCGCAGGGGCCGCAGCTCGCGCGCACCGCGCAGGAGCGCGGTCAGTTCGGCGCGGGTGGCGAGAATCTCCGGTGCGATGGCGAGTTCGCCGGCGATTTTCTGTGTCAGGCCCGAAAGCTGCTTCAGCCTGCTGCTATCGGGCGCCGCCGGACGCATCAATTGCTTCGGCGTGACGGCCCCGGTGGCGAGATCTTCGTCGGCCCTGCGCAGTTCGGCGAGCAGGGCGGGGCCGGACCTGCGAACGACGCCCGCGGGTATGACGTCGAGGCGCTCGATTTCCGGGACATCAAGCGGGTTCGCGCTGGCCAGGGCGAGCAACGCCTGGTCGCTCAGGATCCACTGCCTGGGCCGGTCGGCGCGGTCGGCGCGACGTTCACGCCAGGCGGCCAGGCGGCGCACGCGCGCCTGTACCGCCGCCGGCTGGAATTCGACGCCGGAGATCCGTTCCCAGGCCCGCTCGGGATTCACGCCATAGAGAGACGGGTCGAGGAGGGCCGCGCTGTCCTCAGTTGCCCAGCTTTCGCGGTCGAGCGAGGCGAGCCGCTCGCGCAGCCGGCGGCTGAGTTCCGGCAGGTAGGCAACGTCGTCGCCCGCGTACTCGACCTGTTCGGACGTGAGGGGCCGGCGGGTCCAGTCGGTGCGCGTCTGCGTCTTCTCGAGGCGAACGCCGAGTTCGGTTTCCACGAGGGCGGCGTAACCCAGCTGCGGCGGATGGCCGAGAAGCGCCGCCGCAATCTGGGTGTCGAACAGCGGCGCGGGCAGGCCGCCGAATCGCAACGCCAGGACCTCGAGGTCCTGCTTGGCCGCATGCATGATCTTCAGCGCTGCGGTCCGCGCGATGACGTCCCATAACCGCCTGGCGTCGAGCCCGGCGAGCATGTCGATGCAGAGCATCTCGCCGGGTGTGGCGACCTGGACGAGACACAACTGCGGCCGGTAGGTGTTCGTGCGCGCGAACTCGGTGTCGAGTGCGAGCTCGCTCTGTCCGGCGATGGCCGCGCAGCTGGCATCGAGGTCGGCCTGACGGTCAATCAGCCGCGCGCGGTTCCGAGGGGTTGGCATGAACGGTGAGTGTAGAGGAATATGTCGGCCATGCTCGCCTTGCTCGAGGCCTTCTTTTTCATCCTGACTCGCCGCCGCGGCCCCGAGGACTTGCCCGATTCGCAATTTCTGCTGACCATCACGCTGGCGGCATACATGATTGCGCAGGCGCCCGTCGCCGCGGTGCTTTACGGCTGGTCCGCTGCGGCCATGCTCGCGATCGTGCTGGACACGGTGCTGCTGGCGGTTTGTTTCTGGTTACTGCTCAGTTTTACACGGCATGGCGGCCGTTACCGTCGCACGCTCACGGCGCTGCTGGGAACCGGGGCGCTGCTCGCACTGCCGCAGGCCCCGCTGGTGTTTTTCTCCAAACTTGCCACTGCCGCCGGCCAGGCACCGATCGGACCGACCGTGGGCCTGCTGGCGCTGCTGTTCTGGTCCATCATGGTGCAGGCGCACATCGCATCCCGGGCACTGTCGAGCAACTTTGGCGTTGGCCTTGCGGTAGCGATCGCGTATTTCCTGCTCAGTTACCAGGTATCGGGGCAGTTTGCCCCGGCAGCGGGCTGATGCACGTTCACATCCTCGGCATCTGCGGGACTTTCATGGCCGGCGTGGCCGCGATCGCGCGCGAGGCCGGCCACCGGGTTACCGGCAGCGACCGCGAAGTGTACCCGCCGATGAGCGACCAGCTCGCGGCCCTTGGGATAGCGCTGACCGAGGGTTACGAGGCGGACCAACTGCGGCCGCGGCCGGACGTGGTCGTCGTCGGCAACGTGATGTCCCGGGGCATGCCGGTGGTTGAAGAACTGCTCAATCGCGGGATCGCCTACTGCTCCGGGCCCGAGTGGCTGGCGCGCGAGGTGCTCCGGTCGCGTCATGTCATTGCGGTCTCGGGGACACACGGCAAGACCACCACCAGCAGCCTCGCTGCATGGATCCTGACCCGGGCGGGGCGCGACCCGGGCTTCCTGATCGGTGGCGTGACGCCGGATCTCGGCGTCTCGGCACGGCTCGGTCGCGGCGACACGTTCGTGATCGAGGCCGACGAATACGACACGGCGTTCTTCGACAAGGGCGCGAAATTTCTCCATTACCGGCCGCGCACGCTGGTGATCAACAATATCGAATACGACCACGCCGATATCTACCCGGACCTGGCGGCGATCCAGCGCCAGTTCCACCAGCTCGTCCGGACCGTGCCCGGGCATGGACTGATCATCTGCCGTGCCGACGACGCCAACATCCGCCAGGTGCTCGAGCAGGGCTGCTGGACCCCGGTGGAGACGTTCGCGAGCCGTGCCGGGATTGCGGCCAGCTGGACCGGAATCGCGTCCGACGACGGCGGCTACCGGCTGCTGCAGTCCGGCCGGGAGGCCGGCGTCTGTGCCTGGAAACTGGCCGGCGATCACAACGCCGAGAACGTAACTGCCGCCGTTGCCGCCGCCCGCCACGTGGGCGTGGACATCGACGCGGCGCTGGAGGCGGTAACGCTGTTTGGCGGAGTGAAGCGGCGCCTGGAACTGCTCGGCACCTGGGGCGGGGTGCGGCTGTACGACGACTTCGCCCACCATCCCACCGCGATCGAGCGCACGCTCGCCGCCGTCCGCGCCACGCTCAAGCCCCAGCGGGTCCTTGTGGTCACGGAGCCGCGCTCGAACACCATGAAACTCGGCGCCCATCGCGACTCTCTGGCGCAGGCGCTGGCGGGCGCCGACGCGAGCTGGATCCTGCGCCAGGAAGGCCTGCGCTGGGACCTCGATGCGGCGTTCGCGCGCGTGCCGTCCGCGCGCATCTGCCCGGACACCGCCACGATCGTGGCCGAGGTCGTCCGCGACTGCCGCGCCGGCGACGTCATCATCGTCATGAGCAACGGCGCGTTCCAGAATATCCGCGCCGACCTCGCGGCGGCGCTGGCCGCGCGCGCCGGGGTCAACTGAGGCGCGGCTGGATGCGGGCGGCAGATTTCGCTACCGTCTGTCTGCCGGAACGTGGCGGGCACCGGTCGCCTGCCGGCACCGCGCCCATGACCACACAGCAGGTCCCGCTTTTTCCGTTGCGCACCGTCCTCTTTCCCGACGGACCGCTGCCGTTGCGGGTGTTCGAGCCGCGCTACCTCGACATGGTGAGTCGCTGTCTGCGCGAGCAGTCCGAGTTCGGCGTGCTGCTGCTCCTGGAGGGCACCGAGACCAGCACGGCGCATACCGCCTCCGTCGGCACGCTGGCAAGGATCGTGGACTGGTACCAGGGTAGCGACGGCATTCTGGGCATCACGGTGGTCGGCAGCAGGCGTTTCGAGTTACAACGGGTCGAGCGGCAGAGTGACGGCCTATACCTCGGCGAGATCGCGCCTTCCGCCCCGGAGGCGAGCGTTCCACTGCCCGCCGAGTATCTGCCCATGGCTGAGTTGCTGCGGGCGATTCTGGGCGATCTGGGCAAGCTCTACGGGCAGCTGCCGCGGCGTTTCGAGGACAGCAGCTGGGTGGGGTGCCGCTTCGCCGAGATATTGCCGATGCCTCTGGAACAGAAGCAGCACTGCCTGCAGCTCAACGATCCGATTGCCAGGCTGGAGTTCGTGCGCCCCATGCTCCGTTCCGTCCGCTGGGAGACCACGCAATGACCGAGGCGCCCGCGCTGCGTCGCTGGATGTGCCTGAGCTGCGGGCACATTTACGACGAGGCGGTCGGCGACCCGGAGTCCGGTTTTCCGTCGGGCACCCGCTTCGAGGATCTGCCGCTGTCCTGGAGGTGCCCGGATTGCGGCGCCGGCAAGGAGGACTTCCAGCTCTTATAGGCGGCGCTCAGTCGACTTGCCGTGGCGCAAGTCCGGCGTCGCTCAACATCTCGATCAGGCTGTCGGGCCCCACGAGGTGCAGGGTGCCGACCACCACGAGATAGTCGCGCCGCTCCCCGGCGAGCGCCTCGACCTGCCGGGCCCAGTTCCGGTTTCGCTCGACCACGATACGGCGATACAGGTCCGGCTGGTCGCGAAGCCCGTCGAGGAACTCCCGTTCCATCGCGCGCAGATCACCGTTGCGCCACGCAGTCACGATGTCGTCGATGCGGCCCTCGATATCGGCGGCCTCATCGAGCGTCTCCAGCAGGAAGGCGCGTTGTGCGGCAGGCGGCAACTCATCCATGGCCGCGAGTTGTTCCTCGAGGGTTTCCAGGCCCCTGATTTCCTTTCCATCGTGTTGCGCCAGGGCAAGCAGCTGTTGTTCGACGCCGGCGCTGGCATCGAAGCCGAGCAGCTGCAGCTTGAGCTGAGTGATGGTGATTGCCGCGAGCCACGGTTCATAGCCGCTGAGGAGGGCCATATCGACGCCGATTGCCCTGGCCCTGGAGGCCGCGGCCTGATAGTCACGGCTGCCGAGGAGTTCCTCCAGCGAGCGGCCGTCCGGGTCGAGTCCCAGGCGCTGCAGTGTGGCCGCGGAGGCCAGCGGATCGAGATCGTCGAGATCGAGTTCCATCACGACGACTTCGGCATCCTCGTAGGCGTTGATGACGCGAGCCGGCAGACGGTCGCTGCCCGGGCGCAGGAAGTGCATGGATCCGAGGATGTAGACGCGATTCGCCTCGCCCCGCATTTCCCAAAGCGGCAACCCTTCCGACCGTGTCGGCAGCGCGAGCAACAGGAGCCCGGCAAGGAATACCGGGTTCAGAGTACGGCCTGATTTTTCCGGATGCCCTGAACCGCCTGTTGCCACGACCTGCATCGCTCGAAACTCCGCCGCTGACCAATGGTTGCAGGGTACCCGAAACCCGGCCTGCAACGCGCGGGGGCTAGCATCCCGGCTCCGCCCAGACGACCTCCGTGTCTATGCGCCCGTCGTTCAGCAGATCGAGCCAGCGGAAGCCCGGCGGGCGGCGGTCCACCGCGAATGCGTCGCTGCCTGGCAGGAACTGGAAACAGGTCGATGGCGTGGTGAGGTACCGGACTCCATTGCGGGTCAGGTCGGAGGCTTGATGGACATGGCCGGCCACGACCGCGCGCAGCCGCGCGCAGCGGTCGACGATCGCCAGGAACTCGTCGGCGTTGTACAGGCCGAGCTCGTCGAGCCAGCTGCTGCCGAGCGGCAGAGGGTGATGGTGAACGGCAATCAGCACGTGTGCCGAAGCCGCCGCCTGGAGGGTGGCGTCGAGCCACTCCAGATGTTTCTGGGCCAGGCGGCCGCCGTGATCGCCCGCGACGTAGCTGTCCAGCAGGATCACGCACCAGTTGCCGGCCACATGCGCGCCGCCGATCCGGAACTGGGGCCCTGCGAGCGCGGCCTTCATTGCCCGGGGCTCGTCGTGATTGCCGGGCAGGCACCAGACGGGCACGTCGAGCGGCGCGAGCAGCTCCCGGAATACGGCATACGAATCCGGCGTCTCATCCTGGCTGAGATCGCCGGTCGCGAGGACGGCCTGCGCCGGCCGTGGATCGTCCAGCGCCCGCTTCAGCACGCCCGATAAGGTCAGAAACGTGTCCACACCGCGCAGACGCGCGTCACGCGTCGCATGCAGGTGCGTGTCGGTGATGTGCAGCAATCTGAGCGCGGATTGGGCCACGTGTGCGTGCCGAGGGCCAGCATTGCCGGCGGCAGTGGGATCTGTTCGGCCCCAATATAGCCGAGGCCCGTGCGCGGGACCGGGCCGCAGGTCTCAGCGAGCGGCGGCGAAGTGTGCGCGGGGTCGCGTTGCGGCAATCAATAGCGATAGTGCTCGGGCTTGTACGGCCCCCCGACGGGCACCCCGATGTAGTCGGCCTGGTCCTGCGTCAGCGTGGTCAGCTGGGCGCCGATCTTCTTCAGGTGCAGCCGCGCTACCTTCTCGTCGAGGATCTTTGGCAGCACGTACACCTTGCGCTCGTATTTCGAGCCGCTGGTCCAGAGGTCGATCTGGGCGAGCACCTGGTTGGTGAAGGAATTCGACATGACGAAGCTCGGGTGCCCGGTCGCGCAGCCCAGGTTCACGAGCCGGCCCTCTGCCAGCAGGATCAGGCGCTTGCCGTCCGGAAAGATGATGTGGTCGACCTGGGGCTTGATGTTCTCCCATTTGTATTTGCGAAGACTCGCAACGTCGATCTCGCTGTCGAAGTGGCCGATGTTGCAGACGATGGCCTGATCCTTCATGTGCCTGAGGTGATCGTGGTTGATCACGCGGAAGTTGCCGGTCGCCGTGACGAAGATGTCAGCCTTGTCGGCGGCGTGATCCATCGTCACGACGCGGTAGCCCTCCATGGCGGCCTGCAGGGCGTTGATCGGGTCGATTTCGGTGATCCACACGGTCGCGCCGAGCCCGCGCAGGGATTGCGCGCAGCCCTTGCCGACGTCGCCGTAGCCGGCCACGACCGCGATCTTGCCGGCGATCATCACGTCGGTGGCGCGCTTGATGCCGTCGACCAGCGACTCGCGACAGCCGTAGAGGTTGTCGAACTTCGATTTGGTGACCGAGTCATTGACGTTGATGGCCGGGCAGGCCAGCGTGCCGTCTCTGGCCATGTCATAGAGGCGCTTGACCCCGGTCGTGGTCTCCTCGGAGATGCCGCGGACGTTCTGCATCAGTTCCGGGTACTTGTCGTGCATGATCGCCGTGAGGTCTCCGCCGTCATCGAGGATCATGTTGGGCCGCCAGCCGTCCGGACCCAGGATCGTCTGCTCAACGCACCACCAGTAGTCTTCCTCGGTCTCTCCCTTCCAGGCGAACACCGGGACACCCGCGGCCGCCATCGCCGCCGCGGCGTGGTCCTGGGTGGAAAAAATATTGCAGGAGGACCAGCGAACTTCGGCCCCTAGGGCGATCAGCGTCTCTATGAGCACCGCGGTCTGGATGGTCATGTGCAGGCAACCGGCGATGCGAGCCCCCTTGAGCGGCCGCGACGACGCGTACTCCTCGCGCACCGCCATCAGACCCGGCATCTCCGTCTCGGCGATACGGATCTCCTTGCGACCCCAGTCCGCCAGGGTGATGTCTGCAACCTTGTAGTCGGGTTTCGATGCTACGGCAGGTTTGCTGCTCATTTTGTCGTCGTCCTTTGTCTTGGAGTCAGTGGGGCTCAACGGCGCCGGATGCCGGCCGCATCGCGCAGCGCCGCGGCCTTGTCGGTTCGTTCCCAGGTGAAATTGCGCTGCTCGCGGCCGAAATGCCCGTACGCGGCGGTGGCGCGGTAGATCGGGCGGTGCAGATCGAGCATCCGCCGGATGCCGTACGGCGTCAGGTCGAAGAATTTCCGCACCAGTTGAGTGAGGCGTTCCGTGGGGATCCTGCTGGTGCCGAAGGTTTCCACCGCCACGGATGTCGGCTCCGCCACGCCGATGGCATAGGAAACCTGCACCTCGCAGCGATCGGCGATGCCTGCGGCAACGATGTTCTTGGCCACATAGCGGCAGGCGTAGGCGGCGGAGCGATCGACCTTGCTCGGGTCTTTTCCGGAGAAGGCACCGCCGCCGTGTCGCGCCATGCCGCCATAGGTATCCACGATGATCTTGCGGCCGGTCAGCCCGCAGTCGCCCATCGGCCCGCCGATCACGAAGCGGCCGGTGGGATTGATGTGGAAGCGGGTACGCCTGTGCAGCAGCTTCTTCGGCAGCACCGGCTTGATGACGAGTTCCATGACGCCTTCTTTCAGGGTCTTCTGGCTCACGTCCGGCGAGTGCTGGGTGGAGAGCACAATCGCGTCTATGGCGACCGGCTTGCTGTCCTCGTAAACGAGCGTGACCTGGCTCTTGGCGTCGGGGCGAAGCCACTTGAGCTTGCCGGACTTGCGCACCTCGGATTGTTTCTTCACCAGACGGTGGGCGAGGGTGATCGGCGCGGGCATGAGCACGTCGGTCTCGTTGCTGGCGTAGCCGAACATCATGCCCTGGTCGCCCGCACCCTGTTTGCGCGGGTCCTTGCGGTCTACGCCCTGGGCGATGTCACCGGACTGCTTGCCGATCGCGTTCAGCACGGCGCAGGCGTTGCCGTCGAAGCCGAGGTCTGAGTGGTTGTAGCCGATGTCGTTGACGACGCCTCGCACCAGCGGCTCGAGATCGACCCACGCGGTGGTAGTGATCTCGCCCGCTACCAGCACGAAGCCGGTCTTGACCAGCGTCTCGCAGGCGACCTTCGCCCTGGGGTCCTGTTCGAAGATGGCGTCGAGCACGGCATCGGATATCTGGTCGGCCATCTTGTCCGGATGGCCCTCGGAAACCGACTCAGAGGTAAAGAGGCTTCTTGTTGGCATTGAGCCTGTCCTGATTGCGCGAAAGCGCCGCATTATAAACGCAGCCACGCAGGCGGCGCTGAGTTGCCTGGCGCAACTGCCGTGGGTGGGGACAGTGACCAGATTCCACCAGTGCCGATATGGGCGCCGTCGCAACTCGGAATTTGGTCACTGTCCCCCCATCCATGGGCGTTGCGGGTGACCATGGAGTACGCGACAATTCGCGGCCCGCAATCTGGCGGTTCCGGCACTGGCCGGGGCCGGGAGCCATGAATACAAGAACGAACCCAGCCGCAGCCCCCGGGCGCCGCGAGCTGGCGAACGCCTTGCGTGCGCTGGCCATGGACGCCGTCCAACAGGCTAACTCCGGTCATCCCGGCATGCCAATGGGCATGGCTGACATCGCGGAAGTCCTCTGGAACGACTTCTTGCGACATAACCCGGCCAATCCCGCGTGGCCCAACCGCGACCGCTTCGTCCTGTCGAACGGTCACGGTTCGATGCTCCTCTATGCCCTGGCCCACCTGTCCGGCTATCCGCTCGGGATCGAAGAGCTGCGGGCCTTCCGCCAGTTGGGCTCGCGCACCCCGGGCCACCCGGAACGCGATTTGGCCGTTGGCGTGGAGACCACGACAGGGCCGCTCGGCCAGGGGCTCGCCAATGCCGTCGGCATGGCCCTCGCCGAGAAGCTGCTGGCGGCGCGCTTCAACCGCCCTGGTCTGCCGCTGGTGGATCACCACACCTACGTCTTTGTTGGTGACGGCTGCCTGATGGAGGGGATCTCCCACGAGGCCTGCTCGCTCGCCGGCACGCTGCAACTCGGCAAGCTGATCTGCATCTACGACGACAACGGCATCTCGATCGACGGCGAGGTCGAGGGCTGGTTTCGCGACGACACGGCCGCACGGTTCCAGGCCTATGGCTGGCAGGTCATTGCCAATGTGGACGGCCACGACTCACAGGCCGTTCGCGCCGCGCTGCTCGCCGCCAGGCAAAACACCACCCAGCCTACACTCATTTGCTGCAAGACCATCATCGGGTTCGGCGCGCCGAACCTGCAGGGCACCGAGGCGACCCATGGTGCGCCGCTCGGCGCCGACGAAGTTGCCGCGGCTCGCCGCGCGCTCGGCTGGACCGAGCCGCCGTTCTCCATTCCGGCAACAATCCGTGCAGCCTGGGACGCCCGCGGCGAGGGCGAGCGTCTCGAACGGGACTGGCGGCGGGTGTTCGAGGAATACTCCGCCCGGCATCCCGACCTCGCGCGCGAGTTCGAACGGCGCATGGCGGGACGGCTGCCAGAGGGCTGGGCGGCGGCGGCCGCCGACGCGGTTGCCAGACTCGCCGCGGACCCGAACCCGAAAGCGACCCGCAAGGCATCGCTCGATGCGCTCAATGTGCTCGCGCCGGCGGTGCCGGAGCTGATTGGCGGGTCGGCGGACCTGACGGTGTCGAATCTCACGAAGCACGCCGCGTCGAAGCCGGTTCGTCCGGGGGATGGGCCCGGCGACTACCTCTTCTACGGCGTGCGCGAGTTCGGCATGTCAGCCGTGATGAACGGGCTGGCGCTGCACGGCGGGTTCATTCCGTACGGCGGCACCTTCCTCGTATTTTCGGACTACGCGCGCAACGCGTTGCGCATGGCGGCGCTGATGAAAATCGGCACCATCTTCGTGCTGACGCACGACTCCATCGGACTGGGCGAGGACGGACCGACCCACCAGCCCGTGGAACAGCTCGCAAGCCTGCAGCTGATGCCGAACATGCGCGTGTGGCGTCCCTGTGACGGGGCGGAAACCGCTGCCGCCTGGTGCGCCGCGATCGAGCGGCGCAATGGCCCGACCAGCCTGGTGCTGAGCCGTCAGAACCTGCCTCCACAGGCGCGCAGTGCCGAGCAGCTCGCGCTGATCCGTCGCGGTGGGTATGTGTTGCGCGACGCCACCCGGCCGGAGTTGATTATCATGGCCTCCGGCTCGGAGGTGTCGCTGGCCCTGGCCGCCGCCGCAAAGCTCGGCGAGCAGGGCCGCAGTGCGCGGGTCGTGTCCATGCCCTGCGCACAACTTTTCGCGAGCCAGGACGAGGATTATCGCGAGTCGGTGCTACCGCGCTCGGTGACGCGGCGCATCGCGGTGGAAGCGGGCGTGCCCGATCTCTGGTACCGGCACACCGGGGAGCTCGGCCGGGTGATAGGCATCAGCCGTTACGGCGAATCGGCCCCCGCCGGCAAGCTGTTCGCGCATTTCGGGTTCACGGCTGACAACGTCGTAAGCAACGCGCTGGAGATCCTCGCATCCTGACGGCGTGAACCGGGATACAGACCGCCGTGGCGAAGCCGCTAAGGAGGGAACCATGTCAGTGAAAGTCGCAATCAACGGGTATGGCCGCATCGGTCGCAACGTGCTGCGCGCGTTATACGAGTCCGGGCGCAACGGTGAGATCAGCGTCGTGGCGCTGAACGATCTCGGTGACCCGAAGACCAATGCCCATCTGACGCGCTACGACACCGCGCACGGCAAGTTTCCCGGCACGGTGTCGGTCGACAAGGATGCCATCGTGGTCAACGGCGACCGCATCCGCGTGTTTGCGGTACGGAATCCGGCGGAGTTGCCCTGGAAGGAGCTCGGAGTGGACGTGGTGCTCGAGTGTACCGGTCTTTTCACGAGCAAGGAGAAGGCTTCGGCGCATCTGAAGGGCGGCGCGAAGAAGGTGATCATTTCGGCGCCGGGTGGCAAGGACGTGGATGCCACGATCGTCTATGGCGTGAATCACCAGACCCTCAAGGCCAGTGATAGCGTCATTTCCAACGCCTCATGCACCACTAACTGCCTCGCGCCGCTGGTCAAGCCATTGCACGAGAAACTCGGCGTGACGCAGGGGCTGATGACGACCATCCACGCCTACACCAACGACCAGGTCCTGACCGACGTCTATCACACGGATCTGCGCCGTGCGCGCTCGGCCACTCAGTCGATGATTCCGACGAAGACCGGGGCGGCGGCTGCGGTCGGTCTCGTGCTGCCGGAGCTCAATGGCAAGCTCGACGGCTTCGCCGTGCGTGTGCCGACCATCAACGTCTCCGTCGTGGACCTGACGTTCACGGCCGCCCGCGCCACCGCCGTGGATGAGGTCAACGGCATCCTCAGAGCCGCGTCCGAGGGAGAACTCAAGGGCATCCTCGGCTACAACGAGGAGCCACTGGTTTCGGTGGACTTCAACCACGACCCGCGCAGCTCCATCTTCGACTCGACACAAACCCGGGTCATCGGCGGTACCCTGGTAAAGGTGCTCGCCTGGTACGACAACGAGTGGGGTTTTTCCAACCGGATGCTGGATACGACCATAGCGCTGATGAATGCCCGCTGAGCGAGGTCGCGTCGTGCAGGTGCTGAGGATGTCCGATCTGCCGCTGGCCGGCCAGCGAGTCATGATCCGCGCCGATCTCAACGTGCCCGTCAGCGATGGCCGCGTCACCAGCGACGCGCGCATCGTGGCGACTCTGCCGACGGTGCGTGAGGCGCTCGGAAAAGGCGCGGCAGTGATCCTGCTCTCGCATCTCGGCCGCCCGACGGAGGGCCAGTACGCGGACGAGTTCTCGCTCCGGCCGGTCGCCAGCCACATGAGCGAACTGCTCGGTCGCCCGGTGCGACTCGAGCGCAACTGGCTCGAGGGAATCTCGGTAGCGCCGGGCGAGGTCGTATTGTGCGAAAACGTGCGCTTCAACAAGGGTGAGAAAAAGGACGACGATGAACTCGCCCGGCGCATGGCGGCTCTCTGCGACGTGTTCGTCATGGACGCCTTCGGCACGGCTCATCGCGCCCAGGCGAGCACGCACGGCGTGGCGCGTTTCGCCAAGGTGGCTTGTGCCGGCCCGCTGCTGGTGAGAGAACTCGAAGCGCTGGGCCGGGCGCTGCGCAACCCGAAGCCACCGGTCGTGGCGATAGTGGGCGGTTCGAAGGTTTCCACCAAGCTCTCGGTGCTGGAGAACCTCGTCACCAGGGTCGATACGCTGATCGTCGGCGGCGGTATTGCCAACACCTTCATTGCCGCAGCGGGTCACCCGGTCGGCAAGTCGCTGTATGAGTCCGAGTTGATCGGGGAGGCGCGTCGCCTGGCTACCGCTGGGGCGGGGCGCGCGCGGATCCCGCTGCCGCAGGACGTGGTCGTTGCCAATGAAATGAGCGAGGCGGCCCGGGCGGTCACGCGCGGCGTCGGCGATGTCCGGCCGGATGAATTGATCCTCGATATCGGACCGGTGACCGCCCAGCGTTATGCCGATATTGCGGGTGAGGCTGGCACCATAGTCTGGAATGGGCCCGTTGGGGTGTTCGAAATCGAGCAATTCGCAGCTGGTACCAGGCGGCTGGCCGAAGCAGTCGCCGCCAGCCCGGCGTTCAGCATTGCCGGGGGCGGCGACACGCTGGCGGCGCTCGAGAAATACGGGCTGACGGCGCGCATGTCCTATGTCTCCACCGGGGGCGGCGCCTTCCTCGAATTCCTCGAGGGGAGGACGCTACCGGCGGTGGCGATCCTCGAAGATCGCGCCCGCCAGAGCGGCTGAGCCCTTCGCCCGAGAACGCCCTGGCCGCCGGCACAGTCCCGACGCACGAAACTGAAGCATGCGCACTGTTGCGCGCGGCATTCGACGCCGCGGTGCGGGCGGTGCATCCGGCGCAGTGCCTGGCGCCGTTGGTGCCGGAGCCGGTGGCCGCTCGCACCATCGTGCTCGCCGCCGGCAAGGCCGCCGCCACGATGGCGGCGGAGTTCTGTCGCCGCTACCCGGCGCCGGTATCGGGCGTGGCGGTGATTCCGCACCGGCACCCTGCCGTGGTGGCGCCACCGGGCATCGATCTCCTGCGAGCCTCCCATCCGCTGCCGGACGCCTCGAGCGCCGAGGCGGGCCGCCGGGCGCTCGAAATGTTGCGCGGCCTGAGCGCGCCGGATCGTGTCGTGGCGCTGCTCTCGGGCGGCGGCTCGGCATTGCTCGCCTTGCCTGCACCGCCGCTGACCATCGAGGACAAGCGCTCGCTCGGCGCGCGGTTGCTCGCCTGCGGTGCGGGGATCGCCGAGGTGAACTGCGTGCGCAAGAAGATCTCCGCGGTCAAGGGCGGGCGCCTGGCACTTGCTGCAGCGCCGGCCGAGACCCTGTTGCTCGCGATTTCCGACGTGCCGGGAGACGATGTCGCTGACATCGCATCCGGCCCTTTCAGCCCGGATGTGAGCACGCTCGCCGACGCGCGCGCCGTGCTGGCGCGCCATGGTTGCCGGCCTGGTCGGCGGATACGGCGCTTCCTGCAGGATCCCGCGCACGAATCGCCAAAGCCCGGCCACGGGGCGTTCGCGCGCGTCACCGCCAGGATCTGCGCCACTTCGGCCGATGCGCTGAACGCGGCCGCCGCAGTCCTGGGCGCTGCCGGCGTCGAGCCACTGCTGATGGATGCGGCCGTTGACGCTCCGGCGCGCGAGCTTGCTGCCGCTCACGCGGCGCGGGCACGCGAGCTTCGTGCCACCGGCCGGCGCTTCGCGATCGTCACCGGCGGGGAGACCACGGTCCGCGTCGTGAATCCTTCCGGCCGCGGCGGGCGCAACACCGAGTATCTGCTGGCGCTGGCGCTGGCGCTTGACGGCCTCCCGGGGGTGTGGGCGCTCGCCGCGGACAGCGATGGCATCGACGGCACCGAGGAGAACGCCGGCGCGATACTTCGGCCGGACTCGCTCCGGCGTGCGCTGGTACTGGGCCTCGACCCGGTCGCCCTGCTGGAGCGCAACTGCGCCTGGGACCTCTTTGCGGCGCTCGGTGATCTCGTGGTTACCGGGCCGACCGGCACCAATGCCAACGACGTGCGGGTGGTGCTGGGCGACCCGGCGCCGCAGGAGATCGGCCGGCTCAGGCGGTGATCGCCAGCCGAGACGATAGCGGGTGGTTCACGGTCCCCAGAAGCGCCGGTAGTTCGGCATCTTCATCCCGTGGCTGCCGCTCTCGAGAAGATAGAGATAGCCCTGGGGATGCAGGAAGTCGAACAACCTGCGCAGTTCCTGCCTGACGCCCTCCGGACTGGCGCCCGGCACGGCCTGCGTCACCTGGCGACAGATCTCGCGGATCGGCGCAGTGCCATCCATCTTCGCGATCAATGCCCTGGTGATCTCGCTTCCCGTGATCGTCAGCGCCCTTTCCCCGTCCTGATACGTGAACGCCTTGCCGGGCTCCATCTGTCGCGCGAGTTCCTCGTGTTTGCCGAACAGTCCCCAGAAAAGCATCAGGGCATTGTCTTCATCGTTCAGGGTGGCTGCAGTGTTTTCCTGCCGCGTCAGGTAAAACTCGTGCGTGCGAATGGCGCACGCCATCATTTCGGCGAGAGCCTGGCGCTGGCGCAGGTCCAATGTGGCCAGATAGGCTCCAACCTCCGGGCTCGTCGCCATTGTGCCCGGGTCGTAGCGCCAGGAGTGCAGCGGAAACCCCGCGACTCTGAGCCCGGCAGTGCCAGCAAGTTCGTAGACCTGGTCTACGTTGAAGCAGCGGTCCTGGCTGTGCAGGAGCAGGTCGTAGAGCCCCGCGTCCCCGAAGCCCCCGGGAGAGATTTCCCATTCCCAGACCGCCAGGTTGCGCCTGAAGCTGTTGGACTCCGGCAGCGCGGCGAGCAGCGCCCGCGTCATCGCGATTTTTTCGGCAACGCCGATGTCGGGCGGCAGGTAATCGCGCAGCAGCGCCTGCATGTCGTAGACCTCCCGCCGCGCATACTCGCCGTAGAGCATCAGGAACATGGCTCCGTCGTCCTGCAACGTGGCGTTCAGCGCCGCAAGGCCGTCTTCGGGCGAAGCGAGGTGATGCAGGACGCCGGAGCAACTGACGTAGTCGAACCGCCCCAGCCCGAGTTCCGGGATGTCCAGTATCGAGCCGGTGATCCAGCGGATGTTCCTGAGATCACGGCGGCGGGCCCGCTCTTCGGCAATCGCCCGGGAGGCCTCCGACAGGTCGAGATACACGACCTCCGCGTCGAAATTGCGCAGCTGCTCGGCCAGGTAAATCGTGGCGTCACCCGTGCCGCCCCCGGCCACCAGGCAGCGGAAGCCGGAACTGAAATCCTTCCGGCCCCGGAAACAGAAGTGATTCATGACCAGGAGGTTGTCGCCGATTGTCTGAATCGTGCGCTTCGCTTCGTCAGCCGGGTCCCTTGGAGGGTAGGGCAGTTCCTCGTACTGGCGCTTTACCGACTCGAGATAGCCGCCCGGCATGGATCGGTGACCCCGGTTCAGAGGCGAAGCTCGGACAACTCGTCGGACGAGCCGAGGTGCCCGCGCACGAAGGTGTTGAACGCAAGGCTCATTCGCGGCGTTTCGGACTTGTTCTGCATCACCATGTGCGGCGTCGTGGAGGGGAAAAGCATCGCGCGGTGCTTGCGGGCGGCGAAATTGCATTCGCCGGCGTTCATCAACGTCAACTCCTGCAGGTCCAGGTGCAGGTTGCCGAAAAGCATGTGGGAGGCCGGACGGCGGAAAACGATCGGCGAGTCATCGCCGTCGAGGAAAAACACGCCGCTGATTACGCTGTTCTGGTGAGCGTGGAGATGGTGATGCGTACCCTTCTCGTTGATGTTGACCCACGACTGGGTGATGTAAAAGATGCACCGTGGCTTGATCTTCAGGACCTGGTGAGCGAACAGCTCGACCTGGGACTGGATGAACGCCCTCAGACCCTTCAGCTCGGCCTTGTCGAGGATATAGCTGTCTACCGAAGTCCTGTTACCGCCGACGTTTACGCGGCAGGTCTGGCTCGCGAGGAAGCTGTGTTCCGCCGCATTGACCGGGTACTCGTCCGAGATGAAGAGCGGCGTGGCGAACAGCGGTAGCGTTTCCATGAAAGTGGGTTCCCGTGAAGTGCGAGGGAGACGCCTGCCGTACGAGCAGGGCGTGCCCGGCCGCTGACCGGCATTGACCGTTCTGACGCTGATACATCACGCCGGCCGCGGCGCAGCTCTTACCAGGCCCAGGACACGAAGCTATAGCGTCTGCCCCTGCGCGCCTCTTTCACTCCATGAGGGTACATGAACAGCGAGGGAAACATGACGATGTCACCGGCGCCGAGCGGAACTACGTAATCATCCCAGAAATAGAATTCAGCGCCCTCGTAGTCGTCGTTGAGATTGCCGACGAGTGACAGCACCGGGATGCCCTTCGCGTTCCCATCGAACAACGAGTGAATGTGGTCGTGATGCAGCCGCATGATCTGCCCCGGGCTGTACCGGTTGAACCGGATTGCGGAAAGCCTGTTGAAGATCTGCGACGTCCGCTCGTTCGGAAAAGCGAACCTGGCGTTGTAGGCCGAGGTCGCGCGGACCAGGAAGGGGGTCAGCAGGTTCTGCAGGTCGGGCGTGACGTCCTGGATGTCGAGCTCCATGGTCTCTTCGGACGACAGTGTGTCGGTGCCGTAGGCGTACCAGCTGTGCGGGCGCCACTCGCGCTGGGCGATCTCGCCGACTACGCGGGCACAAAGGTCCCTGGGAATGATCCCCTTTTCGACGTGAATGTAGTCTTGTATTTTCTCAAACATCGAGTCGCTGGCCGAGGTCCTGATCCGGTTGTGCCTTGGTTGGCCCTCCGATGGGGCAGTCATCGTCGTGCCAAGGACGTAGGGCTCGCCACCGCGGGCGATCATAGGCTCTCGCCGGTTTCTGCCGCAACAGACGGGCTTTCAGTTGCGTGGCTCGTGGCGGTTTCCATTGCCGGCGCAGCACGCCGCAGCGAGCAAAATCCGCGTCGCGGCGGCGGCTCATGCAGCTGATGCGCAGATTAGGGTAAATTTCGCGATATGCACAACGCCCGGCCGGTGCCACCGCTGCGATGAGCCCGCTGATCTGCTCGGCCGTTCTTGTCCTGCTCGGCGGTGCCGACGTCCCGGCCGAGGTGATGAGGTCCATTGCCGCCGGATACCAGGGGCCGGTCGAGCAGGCGTTCCAGTCGCATTGCGCGGACTGTCACGGCCGGCTGGCCGAGGACATCGGGGCACAGGCCAGGGAAACCGCGGAACGCAAGAGTAAGAAGGCACACAAGCGCTTGAACATGGACGACGGCTTTCCCTTTGCCAGCAAATGGAACATGCGGAAACTGATGACGCGGATCAGGAAGGCGGCGGAAAAAAATGACATGCCGCCGCCCAAGTACATGAGGCAGAAGGCAAGGCAGATTTCCGCGGAGGAACGCAAGGCGATCGCCGACTGGGCACGGAACGCGGAGTCGCTCCTGAAGGGCCAATGACCGGCGGCACCGTTTCTGGATTACCCGGCTGCCTCGTGTGCGCCATGGGATAATCATCTCCGAACCGTCAGGACGCTGCACCGAGATTGCGCATGCGCAGAACCAAGATCATCGCGACCCTGGGGCCGGCCACGAACCGGCCGGGCGTGCTCGCCGGCCTCATTGCGGCGGGCACCGACGTGATACGCATCAACTGCTCGCACGGCACCTGGGAGGAGCGCGGCCGGCAGCTCCGCGACCTGCGGGAGGCGTCGGAAGCGGCCGGAAAGCATGTCGCCGTCATATGCGACCTGCAGGGGCCCAAGATCAGGATCCATCGCTTCCGCGAGGGACCGGTGACGCTCGAGGAAGGCCAGAGCTTCGTGCTCGATACGGCTATGGACCCGAGGGCGGGCACGCGAGAGGGCGTCGGGGTCGCCTACGATCGCCTGCCGCAGGACGTCAGCCGCGGCGACTCGCTGCTGCTCGACGACGGGCAGATCGTCATGGCGGTGGACAAGGTGGCGGGCAGCCAGGTCGTCTGCACGGTGACCGCGGGCGGCTCGCTGTCGGACAACAAGGGCATCAATCGGAAAGGTGGCGGATTGTCGGCGCCCGCGCTGACCGCCAAGGATCGCGAGGACATCCGGCAGGCCGCCGCCGCCGGCGTCGACTGGCTGGCGGTATCGTTCGTTCGTGGTCCCGGGGACATGGACGAGGCGCGCTCGCTGCTGCGCGAGGCCGGGGGCGCCGGCCACCTGATCGCGAAGATAGAGCGCGCCGAGGCGGTAGCTGACCTCGAGCCGATCATCGCCGCCTCGGACGCTGTCATGGTGGCCCGCGGCGACCTCGGCGTTGAAATGGGATATGCCGGCCTGACCGGCATGCAGAAGAAGATCATCCGCCTCGCGCGCGCCCGGCAAAAGGTCGCGATCACCGCAACACAAATGATGGAATCCATGGTCACCCATCGCATGCCGACTCGCGCCGAAGTGTCCGACGTTGCCAATGCGGTCATGGACGGCACCGACGCCGTGATGCTGTCGTCGGAAACGGCGGTTGGCGAGTTCCCGGTGCAGGCGGTCTCGGCGATGGCCGAGATCTGCGTCGGCGCCGAAACCTACCAGGTTTCTGCCAGCCGCCCGCGCGATCGCGGCAGCGATCAGTTCCGCGGTGTCAACGAGGCGATAGCCATGGCGGTCATGTACACCGCCAATCACCTGCACCCGCAGGCTATCATCGCGCTTACCGAATCGGGCAACACGGCGCTGTGGATGTCGCGGGTGCGTTCGGACATCCCGATATTCGCTTTCACGCGCCACGAGGTCACGCGCCGGCGTGTGCAGCTTTACCGCGGCGTCTATCCGGTGGCCTATGACATTACTCACTCCAACCCGATGAACGTCAACCAGGAACTGCTGGCGGTACTGCGGGAGATGGGGCACGTGGAGGAAGATGACCTCGTGATTATCACCAGTGGTGAACTGACGGGTGTGGCCGGCGGTACCAACTCGATGAAGATCCTGCGCGTGTCCGCGCAGTGAACCGAAGTCGCACTGGCAACTGCGGCGCGAGCCCGCGAGCCGTTATGTTTCGTGTCTTTGTCCCGCCGGCGGGCACATGGGCCCGCCGCCATACCTCAGGAAAGGCGTGATGCAGGCACAGGAGGGGCGACTCGCCCGGCTGTTCATGCGCACATTCTCGGTGCGCGGCAATGAAATCCAGGGCCTGCTGGGCTCGTTCCTCCTGCTGTTCCTGATCTGGACGGCGTACTCGATCCTGCGGCCCGTCCGCGAGACCATGGGCATCACCTCCGGGGTGTCCAAGCTGCCGATACTGTTCTGGGCAACTTTTGTCTGCACCCTGGCGATCCAGCCTGCGTTCGGCGCCCTTGCGACGCGTTTGCGCCGCGCGACGCTGTTACCGACGCTCTATGTGTTCTTCGCGTCGAATCTCCTGTTGTTTTACGCGTGGTTTTACCTGCAGGAGGATCACACGTGGATCGCCCGCGCGTTCTTCGTGTGGCTCTCCGTGGTGAATCTCTTCTGGCTGTCGGTCTTCTGGAGCTTCATGGCCGATATCTTCTCGCGCGAACAGTCCCACCGGCTCTTCGGCTTCATCGCAGCCGGCACCAGCCTCGGCGGCCTGGCCGGGCCGCTGGTCACTGCGACCCTCGCCGAGTCCATTGGTACCTTGAATCTGTTGCTGGTGGCCGCCGCGCTGCTGGTGGTGGCGGTGCCTCTCGTGCGGGTGTTGAACGGCTGGCAGCTGAGGCAGACGACCGACACCGTCACCGAGAGCGGCGGCGACCGACCGCTGGGGGGCAATCCCTTCGCCGGGTTCGGGCAGGTGCTGGCGAGCCCGGTGATGGCGGGCATCGCGGTCTTTGTGTTCCTGCTGACCTGGGTCAGCACTTTCCTGTACCTGGAACAGCAGGCGCTGATCGACCGCCTCGTCCCGGACTCCGACGAACAGACGACGTTGTTTGGCTGGATAGACTTCAGCGTGCAGTCCGCCGCGCTGCTCATCCAGATGGTGCTTCTCGGTCAGCTCACACGCCGTTTTGCGCTGACTGGCCTGATCGTGATCGTGCCGATCCTGATGGTGGCGGGCTACATGTGGCTCGCGACGAACCCGGTTCTGTGGGCGATCATCGGGACCATGATCGTACGCCGGGT
Source organism: uncultured Chromatiaceae bacterium (assembly GCA_964522655.1). GTDB lineage: Bacteria > Pseudomonadota > Gammaproteobacteria > Steroidobacterales > QUBU01. Next base: position 46,862 of record CAZFWB010000002.1, read on the forward strand.
CGGCGAGTACTCGATCATGCGGCCGTGCCGCGAGATGTTGTTCACCTCCGTGCCCCGCGAAATGAAGTACAAGGCGAAGAACATCATTGACACCCTGATCTATCGCGCGGGAGACGCCGTAAGTGGCTCGGCGCATGCGGGCCTAGTAGCGGCCGGCCTGGCCACATCCGGGATATTCTGGGTCGCGGCGGGCATCTCGGCGTTGTGGGGCTGGTCGGCCTACTCGGCCGCGCGGCGTCACGAGGTCGCACGCCCCGCCGATGGCGTCCCGGCGCCGACACCCGTCACGGCGCGAGGCTCCTGAGCAGGAACACCGCGCGGGGATTCAGGACTGCTCGCGCGCCTTCAGTTCCCTGAGGTCAGTCAGCACCTCTTCGGAGTGCGTCTCGGCGTTCACGTTGCGATAGTGCTTCGCCACCGTGCCGTCAGGCGCGATCAGGAAGGTCTCGCGCTTCGCGAGCTTCATCGGTCCGATGACGTTGAGCACGTTGTAGCGTTTGGCGACGACACCGCCGGTGTCGGCGAGAAGCGGAAATGGCAGGCTGTATTTCTCGGCAAATTCGGCGTGTGACGCAACGTCGTCGAGGCTCACTCCGAGTATGACGGCACCGAGCTCATCGAAGGCGAAGATGTTGTCGCGGAACGCACAGGCCTCCTTCGTGCAGCCCGGGGTCTGGTCTTTCGGGTAGAAATACAGGGCGATCCACCGCCCGCGGTGCTGCGCGAGCGTATGCCAGGCGCCTTTCTGGTCCTGCAGGCGGAAATCGGGGGCAGCTTCGCCAACGGTGACCTGCGCGAATATCGCGCCCGGCGTGAAGGCCGCCAGCAATACGACAAGACACCCTCGCCAGGCTGCTGCGTTCATCTGCTCGCTCCTCGCCCGTCCGGCAGGCGCGAATCATAGCATCGCAGGGACTTCGTACCTTGTTCGCCGCAGTGCCCTATGCTTAGATTCCGGCATCGACGGGTTCTTGAGCGAATCGCCAGAGACTCTCGCGACCATGCCGGACAGAAGCCTGCGCATCCCCCAGCCGCCGGTGCGCGATAAGCGCATCGGCCTGGTGCTGCCGGGCGGCGGCGCGCGGGCGGCCTACCAGGTCGGTGTGCTGAAGGCTATTGCAGAGATCATGCCGCGGCGCTCACCGAACCCGTTCTCGGTGATCAGCGGCACCTCTGCCGGCGCGATAAGCTCTGCAGTCCTCGCAAGCCAGGCGCGTGTGTTCCGTCATGCGGTATCGGACCTGGAGCGCGTATGGGCTCATTTTCGTTCCCACCACGTCTTTCGCTGCGATTCACTGACGATGCTCAAGAGCAGCCTGCACTGGGCTGCCGCGGTGGTTTTCGGCGGGCTGGGCGTCGGTAACCCGCGTTCGCTGCTCGACAATGCACCGCTGCGCGAGATGCTCGCTCGCGCGATCAATCTCAACGCGATCCAGGAATCCATCGACCGTGGTTATCTCGACGCGGTCACGGTCACGGCCGCGGGCTACGATTCGGCACGCTCGGTGTCGTTCTACCAGGGCCGCGAGGGGCACGAGCCCTGGGACCGGGTGCGCCGGGTGGGACGCCCGGCGACGATCACCCTCGATCATCTCATGGCCAGCATCGCCGTCCCGATGATGTTCCCGCCGGTGCTGATCCAGCGCGAGTACTTCGGCGACGGCGCCATGCGCCAGGCGACGCCGCTTGCCCCGGCGGTGCACCTCGGTGCCGACCGCTTGCTGGTCGTCGGCGTTCGCGACGAGGAGTCCGATCCGGTGCCCGGGCTGGACGAGGAGATTCCCTATCCCAGCCTGGGCCGGATTGCGGGCTACGTGCTCGACGCCTTGTTCATGGACGGCCTCTCGCAGGACCTCGAGCGGCTCACGCGAGTCAACCTGATCCTGGAAAACATCCCGGGACGCGTACTCGACACGGGCGCGTCGCGGCTGCGTTACATCGACGCGCTGATCATCCTTCCGAGCCGGGACATCCGTGAGATCGCCGTTCGCTATGTGCACGAGATGCCGCGGCAGGTGCAGCTGCTGATGAGCGGGCTCGGCGCGCTCAACTACGGGGGCCGCCAGCTGGTGAGCTACCTGTTGTTCGAGCAGGGGTACACGCGCGAGCTGATCCGCCTCGGCTATGAGGATGCCCTCGCGCGTCGCGATCAGCTCCAGGCATTCATGGAAGGAGCGCCCGTCAACGCACCGGCCGGCATCGTCGGCTGGCGCGATCTGTCCGAGCATTATTCGCAGAAAGTGCGGGCGCTGCGCATTCCCGGCCAGGGCGCCGCCGGCTGACCATCGCGCCGGACCTCAGGTCAGAAACAGGGTTCCGAGGCCGAGAAAGACACCGAAACCGACGCAGTCCGTGACCGTGGTCAGCACGACGGTGCCGGCGATTGCCGGGTCGATTCGCATCTTCGTGAGCGCCAGCGGCACCGTGAAGCCGGTAAGTGCCGCGATCAGGAGATTGATCACCAGCGCCGCGCCGATGATCGCGCCAACCTGCCAGTCTGCGAAGAACAACATGGTGCCGGCCGCCACCACCAGCGCCCAGCCGGCACCGTTGAGCAGCGCCACGCCGACCTCCTTCGCGAGCAGCCAGCGCGCGTTGGAATCCTGCACCCGCCCCAGCGCGAGGCCCCGCACCATGAGCGTGACTACCTGGCTGCCGGCGATGCCGCCCATGCTGGCGACGATCGGCATCAGCACGGCCAGCACGACCACCTTGTTCAGCGTTGGCTGGAACAGGCCGACGACGGCGGAGGCGAGAAAGGCCGTCACCAGGTTGATGCCGAGCCAGATCGCGCGCCGGCGTGCGCTGGTGACTACGGGCGCGAACATGTCGTCGTCCTCGGGCAGGCCCGCCATGCGGCGGATATCCTCGTCCGCCTGCTCCTGTATGACGTCGACCACGTCGTCCACCGTTATCTGCCCGAGCAGCTTGCCGCGCTCGTCGACGACAGGCGCCGTGACCAGGTCGCGATTCTGAAATTCCTGCGCAACCTCGCGGTCGGACATGACGGCGGGGATGGGCTCGACCGAGGCGTCCATCACCTCGCCCACGCTCTTTTCGGGGTCATTGGTCAACAGGCGTGAGACGTACAGCAACCCGAGATAGCGGTCATGACGGTCGACCACGAAAATCGCGTCGGTCTTGTCGGGCAGCTCGCCGTGCATCCGCAGGTAGCGAATCACCACCTCCAGGTTTACGTCGGGACGCACCGAGATCGTGTCGGGATTCATCAGGCCGCCGGCGCTGTCCTCCGGATAGGAGAGCACCGCGCTCAGTCGCTCGCGGTCGCGTTGAGACAGCGAGCGCAGCACCCGGGTTGTCAGGGCCTCGGGCAGGTCGGCCAGGAAATCGGCGAGGTCGTCGAGGTCCATGTCCTCCACGGCCGCGACCAGTTCCTGCGTGTCCATGCCTTCTACCAGGCTGGCGCGCACGTCGTCGGCGAGTTCCACGAGGATCTCGCCCTGCTCCTCACTCTCGACGAGGTCGAAGACTATTCGTCGCTTGGCTGGCGGCAGCGACTCGAGAAGATGCGCCGTCTCTGCCGGGTGCAGGGCGCGTACAAGCCGCTGCACCTGGCGAACGGTGCCGGCCTCGAGGGCGTCGAGCACGTGCTCGAGATCGGTGCGCTTGTGAAATTCGTTTTCCGCCATGGCTTCCCGGAAGGTCTTAATGATCCGTTCTGCGGGCCGGACGCCCGCGAACCGACTGCCTCGATCAGGTGATCCGGGGCCTTCCGGCCCCTGTCGCTCGTGCGCGAGTGTAGCGACCAGCCCGGTGCTGTTTAAGCCCCCGGGGGGACCTCTGGCGGGCGCCCGACGCCGCGCAGTTCATTGTGCCGGATCAGCACCTGCGGGTGACACTTCGAGAGGCTCGCCGCCAGCTTGTCGGCCATGTACACGGAGCGGTGCTGCCCGCCGGTGCATCCGAGCGCCACGGTCAGATAGTTGCGGTTGAAGTCGATGTACTTCGGAATCCAGTACTCGAGAAAGCCTGCGATGTCACTGAACATCCGCTGCACGCTCGGCTGGCTGTCGAGGTAATCGATCACCAGCGGGTCGCGACCCGTCAACGGCCGCAGATTCAGTTCCCAGTAGGGATTTGGCAGGCAGCGCAGGTCGAATACGAAGTCCGCATCGAGCGGGATCCCGTGTTTGTAACCGAATGATTCTATGAGGATCGACAGGCCAGGTTCAGTCCGCAGGCCAACGCGGCCGCGCACCGCGTCACGCAGCTGATAGATGCTGGTCTGGCTGGTGTCGATGACGAGCTCTGCGCACGCCATCACCGGCCCGAGCAGTTCCTTCTCCCGGTTGATTGCTTCGCGCAGGCTCACGCCCTGCGAGGAGAGCGGATGTGGCCGGCGGCTTTCGGCATAGCGCCGGAGCAGGCTGTCCTCGTCTGCATGCAGAAAGATAACCTCGCAGCGAATGCCCTGGCCGCGCAGCTGCTGGACCAGCAGCGGCAGCGACTCCAGATCGGCCGCCCGGCTGCGTGCGTCGACACCAACGGCGAGATTCTCGTAGAAGCGGTCGCCAGTAGCGATGATCTGCGAGATCATCGAGCCGAGCAGGGCCGCTGGCACGTTGTCTATGCAATAAAAACCGACGTCTTCCAGAAGGTGCAGCGCGACGCTCTTGCCCGAGCCCGACAGGCCGCTGATGATCACCAGTCGCATGGGAGCCTGCCGAGCCGTAGCGCCGCCGGACCGGTTCCGCTTCTCAGCGGACGCGCTTCCTGCCATTGCGATCATGCCTGTCGTGATGGGATTGAAGCTTTTCCTTGTGCTTCTTGATCTGCCGGTCCAGCTTGTCGGTCAGCGTGTCGATCGCGGCGTACATGTTTTCCTCAACCGAGTCGGCGAACAGCGTGTTGCCGCTGACGTTGATCCTGGCCTCCGCCTTGTGGCGAAGCTTTTCGACGCTCAGGATGCAGTGCACGTCGGTCACGTGGTCGAAGTGCCGCGCCAGCCTGGCGAGCTTGCTGTCTACGTAGTCGCGCAGGGCAGGGGTGATCTCCACATGGTGACCGGTCAGGTTCAATTGCATCGATTGGTACTCCTGGAAGGTCATTCCGGCGATGGAAGGGTTCGGTCACCGGGACGCGCGGCGCCTGCGTTGGCTGGAAGGCGCGATCTTCAGCGCCTCCCGGTATTTCGCCACGGTCCGCCGCGCCACGTTTATTCCCTCGGCCTGCAGCAGCTCCGCAATTCGGCTGTCGCTCAACGGGCTGGCGGGGTCTTCCTGCCCGATGAGCTTGCGGATCTTGGCGCGGATCGCGGTGGATGACTGCTCCGTGCCGTCGTCACCGGTGACCTGGCTCGAGAAGAAATAACGTAGCTCGAAGACGCCGCGGGGTGTGTGCATGTACTTCCCGGAGGTGACGCGGGATATGGTCGACTCGTGCATTTCCACCGCCTCGGCCACGTCCTTCAGGATCATCGGCTTCATGCGCTCCTCACCATGCTCGAAGAACTCGCGCTGGCGGGTGACGATGCAATTTGCGACCTTGAGCAGGGTCTCGTTACGGATCTCGAGGCTGCGCACCAGCCAGCGTGCTTCCTGCAGCTGGCTGCGCAGGACGGAATGCTCGCCGTTTCCCCGCAGCATCTGCGCGTAGGTCTGGTTCACTCGCAGCCGCGGGGCGAGGCTGCGATTGACCTCGACGATCCACCGACCGTCGTGGTTTCGCACGAAGACGTCCGGCACCACGAACTCAGTGGTGCTCGGCTGAACGGCGGCTCCCGGGCGCGGGTGGCACGCGCGAACCAGCGCCAGGGCTTCGTGGAGCTCGTCTTCGCTCACGCCGAGCTTGCGCCGTAGCATGACGAATTCCTGCTCGGCGACGAGCTCGAGGTGCTCGTTCGCCACCGTGAGGGCGAGTGCGCGCCCCGCTACGTCCTCGTCGAGCTGTGAGAGTTGTATCCGGATGCACTCGGCGAGATCGCGGGCGCCGACGCCGGGCGGGTCCAGCTCCTGTATCTTGCCGAGCGTCTGCTCGACCTCCTGCAACGTGTACCCCGCCCTCGCCGGCAACATCGCGAGCAGGCCTTCCAGCGACTCGGTCAGATAGCCGTCGTCGTTGATGTAATCGATAATCGCCTCGCCGATGACCGCTTCGCGGGGGGTGAAGTGCTCCATGCCGAGCTGCCACAGGAGGTGCTCGCGCAGGGACTGCCCGGCCTGGTCGGCAATCTCGGCCTGGCGCTCGTCGTCGGACCAGGGGTCGGCCCGGCCCGTGACCGCGACGTCGCTCCACAGGCTTGAGTCCACAGGCTCGTCGGCCAACGCACCGCTCTCGTCGGGGTCGTAGTCGCGCTGCTCGATGTCATCCGTTCTGGTCGCCGGCGTTTCAGCAGAGAACTCGTCGGCCGGCGTCTGGGCGAGCGGGAGTTCCGCTTCGCGCTCAGCGGGTTCTTCGAGTTCCAGCATGACGTTGTTTTCCAGGATCTGCTGCAACTGGGCGTTCAACTCCAGTATCGGCAGCTGCAGCAGCCGGATGGCCTGCTGCAGTTGCGGCGTCATGGTCAATTGCTGACCGACGCGAAGCTGCAACGACGGTTTCAACATGTATTACGGCTGCGCACGATCGGGATCCCGCGCGGCGCGCCAAACCCAACGGTCGCGCCGCCCAACGCCATCAGCTTATAGCCTAAAGCTCTCGCCCAGGTACACCTCCCGGACCTGTTGATTGTCCAGGATTTCCGCCGGTGTTCCCTGCGCGATCATGTTTCCATCGCTGAGGATATAGGCGCGAGCGCATATTCCAAGGGTTTCGCGCACATTATGGTCAGTGATCAGCACGCCGATGTCGCGCTCCGCCAGGTGGCGGATAATGCGCTGTATGTCGAGGACCGAGATTGGGTCGACTCCCGCAAACGGCTCGTCGAGCAGCACGAAGCGCGGCTTCATGGCGAGGGCACGGGCAATCTCGACGCGACGGCGCTCGCCGCCGGACAGGCTCAATCCGAGGCTCGAGCGCACATGACTGATGTGCAACTCGTCGAGCAGGTTCTCCAGCAGGCGCTCGCGATCGGCACGGGTGAGTTCCTCCCGGGTCTCGAGGATGGCGAGGATGTTGTTCTCGACTGACAGCCTCCGGAACACCGAGGCTTCCTGCGGCAGATAACCGAGGCCGAGGCGGGCGCGCCTATGCATGGGCAGTCGGGTGAGGTCCTCGCCGTCGAGAACGATCGTGCCTTCATCGCAGGGG
>CAZFWB010000003.1:0-1634 GCA_964522655.1 uncultured Chromatiaceae bacterium
TGGCAGGCCGGATGCCCGGGCACATGAACGTGCTGCTCGCCGAAGCGAAGGTGCCCTACGACATCGTGCTCGAGATGGACGAGATCAACGAGGACTTCCCCGGCACCGACGTCGCCATGGTGATCGGCGCCAACGACATCGTGAACCCCGCCGCGGAAGACGACCCGGCGAGCCCGATTGCCGGCATGCCGGTACTGCAGGTGTGGAAGGCGAAGACCTCGATCGTCATGAAGCGCTCCATGGCCTCGGGCTACGCCGGGGTGGACAACCCGCTCTTCTACAAAGAGAACAACCGCATGCTCTTCGGCGATGCGAAGAAGATGCTCGACGAGGTGCTGGTGGCGCTGAAGGGATGAAGGTGCCGGGTCGAAGTCTCAACGTTTTCCATTTGATGTGGCATCGGTAGAAGAACTTCGAAACTTCGACCCGGCACCCGGCTCAGGACCGTCGGCGCGTCGTTCAGCACCGTATAATGCCGGCGAGGCCCGCGATCCGATCCCGCTGACCGCGGGGCCGTCGCGGTCATTCGACTCCGGCAGGGAATCAGCACGCAGGGGCGGAGCGCCACGCACGTGAAATTCAATCCGCATTTCGTTCAGGCTTATCGTCCCGACCAGGTTCCAGAGATCGCTCGGTTCTGCGATGAGAACGTGTTTCAGCAGGCCCATGACCGGCCTGCCCGCGGCATTGCCAAGACGGCGGAGGTCAAACTCCTGCAGTGGAGCACAGTCAAGCACATCCTGGACTGGTCGCAGCAGTGAGTGCGCTTTTTCAATACGCGCGAGATCGGATTCGACATCTCCGACATGCAGGATGTCGATCTGATCAACTACAACATTTACTCCAGTGAGAAACTCGGCGAGTATCAGTGGCACACGGACGGCTTCGTCGGACCCGCCGACATCAAGCTGACGGCGGTCATCAACATCAGCACCGAAAGCTATGAGGGCGGAGATCTCGAGGTATTCATCGGCGGCCCCCAGGTCGTGGAGGAAGCGCGCCAGCCGGGCATGCTCGTGGTCTTTCCGAGCGTGACCCCGCACCGGGTCACGCCGGTCACCGCAGGGGTGCGACGTACGATCAGCTACTGGGTGATGGGACCGAACTTCCGCTGACGCTTCAGCGCGACCGGCCTCAACGGCTGCGCCGGCGGGCAGAATCGGGCATAGCATTTCTCCGCCAGACTTCCGGGAGGAGGATTCGCCATGGAACTGAAGGGCTCCTGTCACTGTGGCGCCGTGCGCTTTCGCGTACAGTCGCGCCACCCATATCCGTTCAATCTGTGCTACTGCTCCATCTGCCGAAAGACCGCCGGAGGCGGCGGATACGCCATCAACCTGTCGGGCGACTCCCGCACGCTGAAGGTCGACGGCGCCGAGCACATCACGGTCTACCACGCGAAACTGAAGGATCCGAAGACCGGCAGGACCCGCGCCAGTCGCGGCGAACGCCGCTTCTGCAAGCACTGTGGCAGCGCGCTGTGGGTCTACGATCCGCACTGGCCGGAACTCGTGCATCCATTCGCCTCGGCAATCGACAGCGAACTGCCGGTGCCGCCGGAACGAACGCACCTGCTGCTCGATTCCCGCGCGTGCTGGGTTCCGGTGCACGCCGGTCCGCGCGACAAGCAATTC
>CAZFWB010000003.1:1644-8088 GCA_964522655.1 uncultured Chromatiaceae bacterium
CAGATCAGCGCGGCCGGGCTGCCCGGCAGGAACAGCAGGCCGATGCCGATCGCGCAGGCGAGCGCCAGCCATCCGGTGGTCTCGCCGCGCCCGGCGCGGTAGGGGCGCGCCATGCCGGGCTCGCGCCGCCGCAGCCTGAGAAAGCTCGCGGCGACGAAGCCATAGGCAATGGTCACCGCGAAGCTGCCGGCGTCGATCAGCCACACCAGCATGCTGCGGCCGAACCACGGCGCGACGAGCGACAGTGCGCCGATCAGCAGAATCGCGTTCACCGGCGTGTGCGTGCGCGGGTGCAGCCGCGCGAACGGCTTCGGCAGCATGCCCGATTCCGCCATTGCGAACACGGCGCGCGAGGCGCCGACGATGAACGCATTCCAGCTGGTGAGAACGCCGCCGATTCCGGCCAGCACCAGCGCGATGGCCGCCCAGCGTCCGCCCCACACGGCGGCGCTCGCCTCGGCCGTGCTGAGGGGCTCGGTGAGCAACGGACCGTCGAGTCCGAGCGAGACGCCGAGCACGATCAGCACGTACCACGCGGTCGCCATCAGCACCGAGACCACGAGCAGCACGCCGAGCGCGCGAAACGGCAGCTTGATTTCTTCGGCGGCCTGGGGGATGACGTCGAAGCCGACGAAGAGCGTCGGCGTCATCACCAGCACGCCGAGGAAGCCGCGTCCCTCGCTGGCGAAGGCGGGCGCGAGGCGCGAGGCATCGCCATAGGCGGTCGCGCCGAACAGGAAGAACGCGCCGAGCAGCAGCATGAGCACCACCACCGTGCTCTGCACGACGGCGGCGAAGCGCACGCCGGCGATATTGAGCGCGGTCATCACGACCGCACCGGCCATACCGATCGACACGAACGACAGGTGGACGTCCGATTCGGCGACCGTCCACAGGTAGCCCGCGCGAAGCTGCGGGAAGAGGTATTCGAGCGCCGTCGGCAGCGCAATGGCCTCGAACGTCACCACGCTCACGTACCCGAGCACGAGCGCCCAGGTGCAGAGGAAAGAACCCGTCCAGCCGAAGGCGCGCATGCTGTAGACGTGCTCCCCGCCGGCCTCGGGCATGGCAGAGGCAAGTTCGGCGTAGGTGAGGGAGATGAGCAGCACGGCGGCCCCGCCCACGGCAAAGGCCAGCATCGCGCCCACAGGTCCCGCATCGTGAACCCAGCGGCCGGCGATCATCAGCCAGCTCCAGCCGATCATCGCGCCAAAGCCGAGGAAGAGGGTGTCGCGGCGGCCGAGAAGGCGCATAAAGCCGGAGGTGGTCATACGCGGGAATCCAGAGCAGGGAATCGGGGACATTCCTGATTTCCACGGAAATCAGGAATGTCCCCATTTTCCCGCCACCGCTCTCGTTGTTCTACGATGGCGGGCCAGGACGACGGGAAAACCTAAGCCGCCCCATGCCAACAATCGTCGCGCCGCGTATTCACGACCTCGGTGGCTTCAACGTCCGCCGCGCGCTGCCCGCGGCCGAGAGGCGCAGTGTCGGTCCTTTCGTGTTCATCGACCACATGGGCCCGCACGTCTTCGCGCCCGGCCAGGCGGTGGACGTGCGCCCGCACCCGCACATCGGGCTTGCTACCATCACCTGGCTCTGGGAAGGCCGTTTCATGCATCGCGACAGTCTCGGTCACGCGCAGGAGATCGCGCCCGGCGAGGTCAACTGGATGACCGCGGGCCGCGGCATCGCGCACTCCGAGCGCACCCCGCAGCGCCTGCGTGGCGGCGAACATCCCCTGCACGGCATGCAGACCTGGGTCGCGCTGCCAAAGGCGCACGAAGAGGTCGAACCCGCCTTCGAGCACTATTCGACCGCCCAGATACCCGTGCTCGAACGCCCCGGATTGCGGCTCACCGTGGTTGCCGGCCGGAGCTTCGGCCTGCAGTCGCCCGTATCCGTGTTCGCCGAAACGCTCTACGCTGCCGTCGAGCTCGAGCCGGGCGCCGAGCTCGAGATTGAGGCCGAGCACGCGGAGCGCGCCGTCTATGTCTTCTCCGGCGAGATTGCTCTCGACGGCGCAGACATTGCCGCCCGGCACCTCGTCGTGCTCGACCCCGGCACGCCGTCACGGCTGCAGGCCCGCACGGCCGGGCGGTTGATGCTCCTCGGCGGCGAGCCGCTCGACGGGCCGCGGCACGTCTGGTGGAATTTCGTGCACAGCTCGCGTGAGCGCATCGAGCAGGCCAAGGAGGACTGGCGCGAGGGCCGTTTCGCGCCCGTTCCCGGCGAAACCGAATTCATCCCCCTGCCGCCGGGCTGACGCAGCAATCGGCGATCGGGCGGCCGCGGACGCAGTGCGCACGCTTGTCCGTTATCCTTGCTGCATGCTCGCCAGGAGAAACACTATGAAAAGCTTGTCGGTCGCCCATCTGGCCTTCGTGCTGGCATCAGCGTTGTTGGTCGGATCGCATGCGTCGGCCGAAGAGGCGCAACCCACGACCGGAGCGCACGATCACGGCCACCACATGGAGCCCTGGATGTACGACGCGCTGCGCCGGAAGGTTGCGCTGTACCGGAATTACACGGATGCCGAAATCGACCTCAGCATGAAAATGATGGGGGCGGACTACGTTTCCTATGTCAGCGACGGCGGGGTGCGCGGCAAGACCGGCGTGCTGTTGCTGGCCCACGGGTTCGGTGCCGCCGGCGACGAGGCGTTCCGGCAGCGACTGGCCGCGGTCGGGGTCGATTACCCCACGGCGATCGCCTTCGGCATGAGCATGACGCAGTCATCGCACATCCAGAGCGCAGTCGATCAACTCGCCGCCGCCGGGGCGGAGACCATCGTGGTGCTGCCGGCGCTGAGTTCGGGCTGGACGAGCCAGAACCGCCAGTGGGAGTACATGTTTGGCGGGGACGTCGTTCCCGGCTATCTGGAAACCACGCGCATCCGGTCGCCGGCGAAGCTGATTTATTCAGGCACGCTCGACGACGATCCGCTGGTCGCAGACATACTCTCGGAATACGCCGCCGAGGTGGCCGGGCAGCCGGCCAACACCTTGTTGATCGTGCTCTCCCACGGGCCCGAGGGCGAGGAGGACAACCTCCAGACGCTGGCCATGCTCGATCGTCTCGCCCAGCAGGTGCGCCAGCGCCGCGGCTATCGCGAGGCACGAGTGGTGTCTCTGCAGAACGATGCTCCGCGGGATCTCTACCAGGCCAACGTCGCGCGTTTCCGGCAGATGGTCGAGGCGGCGAACAAGGAAGGCCGCGAAGTGGTGATCGTGACCAACCTGCTCGCGCCCCGCAGCATCCAGGCCCAGATCCGCGAACATCTCGAGGGGCTCGACTATCGGTTCAACGCGAAAGGCGTCGTCCAGCACCCGAACTTCGTGCGCTGGGTGGAGGAATCAGTCCGGCGCGAGACCGCCCGGGGCGGCTAGGTGTGGACGCGCGAGAGTCCGGTCGTCCCATCGGTTTTGCGCTGCAAGAATTGGTGCGAACGACCTGATTCCGCGAGTCAGCCACCGGACAGCAACACCGATCCGTCCCCAGTTTCCGCCCCAGCCGGCGCCCACGGCCGCGCGCCGCGGCCGGATGAGGCTTAATATCTATTCGTAGCGAGCCAATTCCCGAGGGACGCCATGTTCATCAACTTCTGGTATCCGGCCGGCCTCAGCGCCGAGATTGCCGAGTCACCCGTCAGGCGGCGCATGTTGGGCCAGGATTTCGTGCTGTGGCGCGATCCGGCCGGAACGGTGCACTGCCTGTCGAACACCTGTATCCACCGCGGGGGGTCGCTTGCCGGCGGCCGGCTGCGCGACGGCGAGATCGCCTGTCCCTATCACGGCTGGCGGTTCGCCGGGGACGGGCGTTGCACCCGGATTCCGTCGCTCGGCCTGAACGCGCGCATTCCGGCGCGCGCCCGCGTGGATGCCTATCCGACGGCCGAGAAGTATGGGCTCGTCTTCGCCTTCCTCGGCGATCTTCCGGAGGAGCAGCGCTGCCCGATCATGGACATCCCGGAGTACCGCGGCGAGAGCCCCGACGAAGGCTGGCGGGCGACGATCCAGCACTTCGACTGGGACTTCGACTACCAGCGCTCCATGGAGAACGGCATCGACGGCGCCCATAACGAATACGTGCACCCGACCCACGGCTACTCCGGGGATCGCGACGACATCCGCATCGCCGTGGAAAACTACCGCTGGGTCGACGACGAGTGGGATACGGGCTTTTTCGGCAGCCGCCGCGCGCCGCCGCTCGCCGATGCGAAGATGCGCGAGGCCTCGGGACGCCACGGCGATGCGGTGATCACCGGTGGCACGGGGCACCACGGCGTGTCGATGATCTGGACGCTGATCCACCCGACCGACACCATGAGTATCCACCAGTATCTCTTCGAGACGCCGATCGACGAGGGGCGAACCAGCCTGTACCTGGTAAATCTGCGTAACTTCCTGATCGATCCTTCGGAAGACGCGCGCATGATGGGACGCAACGAGGTGGTCGCAACCCAGGACCGTGACGTGCTCTACGACGTACGCCCGGTGCTCACCCCGCGCTCGCGGACGAAGGAATTCTTCACGCCCGCCGATACCGCCATCGCCAAGTACCGCGACAAGCTGCAGGCCTGGGAGGACCGCGGCTGGCGCATCGACATGGACAAGGTCCGGCAGAACAGCAGGAAAGTCGCCTACGCGATCCCGAGCCCGGCCCGGCGCACGCAATCCGGCTGGGTGCTCGACGCGGTGCCGCTCGTGCCGGCGCGCGCGGCTATGGATGATCGCAAGGCCGGCAGCAGGGCTTCATAAGAAAAAGACGCTGCTTTCCGGCGAATGCGGGCGGGCGGCCCTCGGCCGGGAACAGTCCCGGCGTCAGGAGTAGCGTCCTTTTTTACTTTTTCTCCGCACGACCGGCGCCTGTAACCAGCATGTAATTGATTTTTTTCCTGTAAATCCGGAAGATTCATTTCGTACCGGCTATCCGCACCCGCAACACCGCCCGAGGGCGGCTAAAAGGAGCGAGCCCCCGTCAGGAATGGACCCGCCCCCGGATACCGGCCCGATCGTATGCTGCTGACCGAGACACCGACCGACTACTCCCAGCAGGTGCTGCGCACCGACGTGGCCGGCATGCCGCTCGAGTGGATCGACTATCGTGAGGCGGTGAGTCTCTATTACACCGAACAGGTCGCCTACACCTGCGGCTCGCTGCTGTACCGCGTCTTCGGCGGTTACAGCGCGCGCTCCGGAGAACGAAGCATCGTCGAGGTCAACTCGATTGTCGCCACCATCGGGCGCACCCCCGGCATCGCGGAACTACGCGACAGCTACGTGCCGCCACTGAACAACAAGACGCTGTTCCGCCGCGATGCGAATCTCTGCATGTACTGCGGCGAGCGCTTCCTGTCACGCGACCTCACCCGCGATCACATTACCCCGCTCAGCAAGGGCGGCACGGATTCCTGGACCAACGTGGTCACCGCCTGCCGGCGCTGCAACAACCACAAGGGTGGCAAGTCCCCGGAGTCGGCCGGCATGCAGCTGATCGCGGTCCCCTTCACGCCGACCTACGCGGAATACATTTATCTCAAGGGCCGGCGCGTGCTCGCCGACCAGATGGAATTCCTGCTCGCCCACATACCTCGCACCAGCCCGCTCCACGCGCGATTGAGCACAACCTTGAGGGACGGCACTGAGCATCACCTGCGCGTCTTCCACGACTGAGCTAAATCCTCCGCGCTGATCGCGAGCCCTGAAGTCGCTCCTGCAGGTTGCTCCCGCCGGCCGCGACGGACCACCTCGCAGCGGGCATAATTGCGCGCATGGTCTACCTGATCGACGCCAGCGTGTTCGTCTTCCGCGCCTGGTACTCGATCCCGGCTGACATGACCGACCCGGCTGACAACCCGGTGAACGCCTTGTACGGCTTCGCCCGGTTCCTCGGTGATTTCCTCGAGAACGTTCGACCGGAGCTCGTCGCGGTGGCTTTCGACGAGAACCGCGGTGAGACGTGCGTGCGAACGGCGATTTATCCGGCGTACAAGGCAAACCGCGAGCCGGCCCCCCCGGAACTCAAGCTGCAGTTCGAACGCTGCCGGGCCGTGACGCGCGCGCTGGGACTTGCCGACTGCGCCGATCCGTGTTTCGAGGCGGACGACCTGATCGCCGCCATGACCACGCAGATGCGCGCGGCCGGCCACCGGGTCACGATCCTCTCGCGGGACAAGGATCTCGCCCAGTGCCTGCGGCCGGGCGACGTGCTCTGGGACTACCCTTCCGGCCGGCGCATCGGCTATGAGCAGGTGCCGGACGTCTTCGGGGTACGCGCAGAGCAGATCGCGGACTTCCTGGCGCTGACCGGCGACGCGGTGGACAACATCCCCGGCGTGCGCGGGATCGGTCCGAAAACGGCGGCTGCCCTGCTGCGCCGGTTCGACACGGTGGAAGATATCTACGCGAATCTCGATGCCGTGGGCCGCATGAAGTTCCGTGG
>CAZFWB010000003.1:8098-48959 GCA_964522655.1 uncultured Chromatiaceae bacterium
CCGCGCCTGCGGGAGGAGCGCGACAAAGTGGAGATTGCGCGCCGCCTGACCGGGCTGCACTGCGACGCGCCCGTGAAGGCCGACCGGCACTCGCTGGCCCGACGGACGCCGGCGCTCGTCGATCTGATGGCGCTTTACGACGATGCCGGGTTCGGGACCGGGCTGCGCAGGCAGGCGGAGCGGTTGTTGTAGACCTGTACGAGGGCCTTTCGTCCCGACCCGGTGCCCAGGTGGCCTTCACAAAGTCGCTGACCGAGACCGGGCACCGACCTTTAGTGTGCCCTCAACGGATTGTGGATTTCTTTGTCGGCATTGAAGTGCCTCCTGCAAGGTGCTCTCACACCGCAGGAGCGGCTTCCGCCCCGACCGCAGCGCCCGGCATTTGGCTTTTCCCCGAACGGCAGGCAACATGCGCGACGGCGCATGACTCTGATCCGCGAAATGGCGAGACACGCCTTCCCGTTGCCGCATCTGGCTGCCGCATTTCTCCTTGCCACGACCAGCCTGGCGTTGCGCGCCGAGCCCTGGGTCGACCCGGGCGACAGCGGGCTGCGCCACGACCTGCAGCTGCTGGCCGATGCCGGGGTGATCGGCACACCGCTCACCGCCTGGCCACTGTCCTGGGGTGATATCGCGGGCCAGATTGCGGAGCGGGACGAGGTGCCCGATTCGGCCGCCGCGGCGCTGGCGCGCGTGCAGGCCCGCTTGCGCCGGGCACGGGTTGCGGGCAGATGGCAACTGCAGGCGGAAACCGGCGGCGGCAGCGAGGCCCGCCTGATCCGGGACTTCGAGGACCTGCCGCGAGAGAAGGGTGAGATCTCGGCCGGGGTGGAGCGCATGGGCGATCTCACGGCGGTGAAGCTCGTCACCCAGTACGTCTATGACCCGGACGACGACCGCGAGCTGCGATTCGACGGCAGCTACGTCGGGCTCGCGCTCGGCAACTGGATGTTCGCCGGCGCCATCACGGACCGCTGGTGGGGCCCGGGCTGGCAGGGCAGCATGATCCTGTCGAACAATGCGCGGCCGATCCCGGCGTTCACCATCGACCGCAATTCCACCGCGCCGTTCGAATCGAAATGGCTGCGCTGGATCGGGCACTGGGACTTCGTCACCATCTGGGGATTTCTAGAGAACGACCGCGCGGTTTCCGACGCCCGCTTCTTCGGCATGCGTTTCACCGCGCGGCCCGCGCGCTGGCTGGAGGTGGGGCTGTCACGCACGGCGATGTGGTGTGGCGAAGACCGGCCCTGCGACTTCGACACCTTCATCGACCTGCTGGCCGGCAAGGACAACGCCGGGGACAACGTCGCCGCGGCGGACGAGCCGGGCAACCAGCTGGCCGGCTACGACATACGGCTGACCGGGGCGTCGTTCGGCTGGCCGGTGGCGGTGTATACGCAGCGCATCGGCGAGGACGAGCAGGACTTCCGGCCCTCGTTGTTCCTGACACAGGCGGGAGTCGAGACCTGGGGGCGTTTCGGCGGGCTCGGCGATTATCGGCTTTACCTCGAGGTTTCCGATACGCTCTGTGGCGGCAACATCACCGGCGGCGGCCAGCCGGACGTCTGCTACGAGCACCCGATCTACGCCACCGGCATGCGTTACCGCGGCCGCTCGATCGGCCACAGCTTCGACAACGACGCCGAGGTCTGGACCCTGGGCGCCATCCTGAATGACCGCCACGACCACTCCTGGACGGCGAGCCTCGCCGCTGGCGACCTCAACCGCGAGGGCGAGCCGAGCACGACAAACACCGTCGCGGCGGTCAAGACGCGCTACCGCAGCGTGAGCCTCGTGCACCGCCGGTCACTGCCGGTCGGCGAGCTGCAGGCCTCCCTCGGCTTCGAGTCCCTCGACAACCGCGTCACCGGGGAGACGGACGAGGAGTGGCGCGCAGGCATCAATTGGCGCCACGTGTGGTAGGACGGCTCTAAGAGCGTTCGCTGCGCTGCGCGCTATGGCCGCTGCTTCGACGTCCCGGAGGGGCTTCAGTCCCGGTACCCAAGGGACCTAACGAGGACGGTGACCGTCATCGGGCACCGACCTTTGGCGCACCCCTCGATGAGATCTGATTGTTATCGCGACTGAAGTCGCTGCTACACGGCGCTGTTCGCCGCCGCGGTCAACGAGACGGTGCAGGAGCGGCACGAACCGCAATCCGGCAGAAGGTCAACCCGCCCTGGCGGCGCTTACGCCAACCTCGTCGACGGGAGGCACATGGGACGCGGGTGTCTCGGGCCGCCGCTTGACGGGGCGAGGAGGCACCGGTACGCGTTGTTGCCAGACGAGGTCCTCGATGCGTTCACAGGCAGGCTTGTAGCCGTTGATGGCCTCGAGCAGCACCTGCTGGATCTGCTCGCAGTCGCCGTGGTTGGCCGCCGCGAGCAGTCGCTGAAGACCGCTTTCCACATTCGCCCACGACAGCTTCTCCTCGTAGGCGCGCAGGATCATGGGGTGCTCGGTCTCGCCGACGTTGTCGCCGATCAACAGCTCTTCGTAGAGTTTTTCGCCGGGACGCAGGCCCGTATAAGCGATGGCGATGTCGCCCTGGGGGTTGCTCTCGTCGCGGACGGTCAGGCCCATGAGCTGGATCATGCGCTGGGCGAGATCGGCGATACGCACCGGTTCGCCCATGTCGAGCACGAACACGTCTCCGCCCTCGCCCATGGAACCGGCCTGGATCACCAGCTGTGCCGCCTCCGGGATGGTCATGAAGTACCGAATGACGTCTGGATGGGTGACCGTTATCGGCCCGCCACGCTGGATCTGCTCGCGGAACAGTGGCACCACGGAGCCGGAGGACTCCAGCACGTTGCCGAAGCGCACCATGCAGAAGCGCGTCCTGCCCCCACGTTCGGCCATGCCCTGCAGCACCAGTTCCGCGAAACGCTTGGTGGCGCCCATGACGTTGACCGGCCACACCGCCTTGTCGGTGGACACCAGCACGAAAGTCTCCACCCCGGCTTCCTCGGCTGCTTCGGCGGCGTACCACGTGCCGATGACGTTGTTGTGCACGCCCTCGGTCATGTTGTACTCGACCATCGGCACGTGCTTGTACGCCGCGGCGTGGTAGACGGTCTGGACGCCGAAGGCTGTCATCGCCTGGCGTACCCGCTGCCGATGGTGAACGGAGCCAAGTAACGGGACCAGCTCGATCGGCTGCTCGCGTTCCCGCAATCGTTCGCGCAGCTCCTGCTCGATCTTGTAGAGCGCCAGCTCGCACAGCTCGAAGAGCACCAGCCGGGTAGCGCCGAGTTCGATCACCTGCCGGCACAGCTCCGAGCCGATCGAGCCTCCCGCGCCGGTCACCATCACCGACTTGCCGCGCACGCAGGCGTCCAGCAGCCGGCGGTTTGGCGCCACCTGCTCGCGGCCGAGTATGTCGGCGACATCAACCTCCCGCAGTTCGTCGAGGCGGGCTTTGCCCGTGACCAGGTCACCGATGTCCGGCACAGTCTGCACGTGCACCGGCAGCGCTTCCAGATTGGTGAGTATCTGCTGGCGGCGATGCCGGCCTACGGATGGAAGGGCGAGCAGGATGCGACGGATGCCATAGCGCTGTATCAGGGTCGGCAGGTCGGCCGGAACGGCTACGGGCAGGCCAGCCACCACCCGGCCACGCAGGCGCTGATCGTCGTCGACGAACAGCACCGGCCGCAGGTCGTGACTGCTGGCGGCGGCGGCAACGAGGCGGCGGCCGGCTTCACCGGCGCCGTAGATCGCCACCGGTTCGCCGCGGCCGTTGCTGCCGATGACGATGAACCGCATCAGGAAGCGGGCCCCTCCCAACGCGAAGCTCGCGAACGCCCAGAATACGAGCCCCAATGCCACGGCGTCTCCGGAGGTTTGCAGACCGAAGACAAAACTTGCCAGTGCCACTGAGGCTGCCACGAGCGCCGTACCGCGCAACATGTCGGCCATCAACTCGGCGCCAATGAAGCGTATTGTCGCCCGATAAACGCGCTGCGAACCGAGTGCCGGAACCGTCAGTGTGCATGCCACGCCGAGTAGCAGACCGGTGCCATCACTGACTGGCCAGGGGTCGTGGCCAAGCACGACCAGGGTGCCGGCCAGCACGAATGCCACCAGCACGATGTCGCATGCGACGAGGATGGCGCGTTTTGCCCCGACTGGCAGTTGAACCAGCCAAAACGCGTCGAAACGCTTAGCGGCGGTCCCCGACAAACCGCCCCGGGGCTGTTATTGCTTCTTGCAGCCAGACGGCACGTGCATCCATTCCGGCGGCTGGTCAGCCCGAAAAAGCGCGTCCAGGTGGCGGAAAATACCCTTCGCCCCCTCAATATGATACAGACAGAACCGTCGATTGGAATTACCTATTTTCGGAAGTGGCAGTGGTTCCGGTCCCGACGCTCATGTCGCCACCCGGTCCTGTGCCGGAACAGTGACGGATTAGGGGCGCTGGCGCTCCCATCCGGGCGGCTGGGAGCGCCCACAGCGGCGGCGCTTCGGCGACCCCTGCGTCGGCTGATCCACGGCTCTTGGGTGACGCAGTTGTCCCTCACATCCCGATGCGATGACCGCCGGAGCCCTGGCTAACGGCGCGTGCCTCGGAACGACATCACCGTCGGGAATCGGGTGAAGCGAAAACGCCCGCACGCCCCTGCCAATTGCCAGCAGGGTCCTCGACGGAGCAGCGGCGCGAACTCGTTGGCTGAGGTAACGTCAATGGCTCAGCGACTGCCCGCGCCTTGCTGGTCAAGGGCTCTTCGAAAACAATGCCCTCAGCGTACGCCAGAGAATCGCCACGTCGGATGCCAGCGAGTGATGATCGACATAACGCGCATACGACGCGAGCTTCTGCGGGAGGATCTCCTCGATATAGGCACGCTCCGGGTCGGCTCTTGCGGCCAGTATTTCGCTTTCCTTCCGCCAGATGATTGCGGTTTCGTCAGTGATGCCAGGGCGCACGCTCAGTATTTTCTCCCGCAGCTGCGGCGGATACTGCGCCACGTACTTCGGGACCTCGGGCCGAGGCCCGACGAGGCTCATCTCACCCAGCACGACGTTCAGCAGCTGCGGCAGCTCGTCGATTTTCGTTGCGCGGAGATAGCGACCGATTCTCGTAATGCGCGTGTCGCGGTCGCTGGTCACAAGTGGATCGCCCGCAGGCGCCGGGTGGGTCATGGAACGAAACTTGTGGATCCTGAATTCCTTTCCGCCGCGGCCGACTCTCGTCTGGCTGAATATGACCGGTCCGGGGCTATCGAGCCGAATCGCCAAGGCGACCACGAGGAGCACTGGGGCGAGAAGGAGCAGTGCCCAGGCCGAGAAAAGGAAATCGAACAGCCGCTTGGCCATCAACGCTGGTTGGACAATGCGACGTGCCGCACGGCCGCGATCACCCGGTCGACATCACCATCGGTCATTCGCGTGTATATCGGCAGACTCACGGCCCGCCGGTAGGCATCGAACGCCCGTGGAAAACTTTGCGGCGAATAGCCGTAGCGATCGCGCCAGTACGGGTGAACGTGCAGGGGAATAAAATGAACGCTTACGCCGATCCCGCGGCTGGACAGCTGTTCGATGAAACGGTCCCGGTCTATCGCCAGCCGATCAAGCTCGAGCTGTATCACGTACAGGTGCCATGCGTGCGTCTCGTGCGCATTGACGACCGTGGGCGTACGCAGCGGCAAGCCACGCAAGCCGGCATCGTATCGTCGGGCAATTGCTTGCCGCCTTTCGTGGAACCGCCGCAGTTTTTTCAGCTGTTGAATCCCAAGCGCGGCCGCCACATCCGGCATGTTGTACTTGTAGCCGGGTGCGACCACCTCGTAGTACCAGCTCGGGACGGTGGCCGAGTACCGGTTGTACACGTCGCTGCTGATGCCGTGCAGGCGCATCGTGCGGGCGCGGGAAAGCAGCTCGCGGTCGCTTGATACGATCATCCCTCCTTCACCCGTTGCGATCGGTTTCGTCGCATAGAAACTGAAGACGGTTGCCCTGGATAGTGTTCCGATCATGCGGCCGTCGCAGGTCGCCGGCAGCGCATGAGCCGCATCCTCCATCACCGGGATTCCGGCGCGTTCGGACAAACGCGATATCGATGTCATGTCGCAGGACTGTCCTGCCACATGTACCGGTACGATGCATTTCGCCTCAGGATTCTCGCTAACAGCCTTTTCGAGGGCTTCCGGATCGATGTTCAACGTATGCGAATCGATATCTACAAAGACCGGGTCGGCGCCAAGATACCGGGCAACCTCTGCAGTTGCCGTGAATGTATACGGCGTGGTCAGGATCCGGTCGCCGGGGCCGACGCCGAGGGCCTCTAGAACGAGATGCATCCCGGCCGTCGCCGAATTGACGCTGACAGCCTCTACGCCGCCGCCTAGGAAGTCAGCGAACTCTGTTTCGAATCGCCGGGCCTTCGGCCCGGTCGTGATCCAGCCCGTTCGCAGCGAGTCGACGACTTCCTCGATCTCTTCATCGCCGATGTCGGGCAACGCAAACGGCAGAAAGGGTTGTGGATGATTAGTCAATCGTTACCGTCCAGGCGAACCTTAGGGTCGCGTCTTTTCGGCCCAGCACAATACATGAGTCCGGAGGAACCGCAGGCAATTTAACCATGCGTACAGGCCCGGATGGATGCGCGTCACGACGCGACTCACCGGCGGCGCCAGTGTAATGCGCCATTGCCGCAGCGATGCCTGCGGGAACAGTTGTCGAACCCGGCGTATGGGCACTCCGCGCACGTCCGGGTTGGACGGGTTGTCGTAGATGAAGTCGTACCACAGGACGCCGCCACCCGGCTTGGCCAGGCTCCACATCCGATCTGCAAGCGCCGCCTGGAAACCATCGTCGAGCAGGGAGCTGAAGACCAGGGACTGGAAGACGACATCGAAGCTATTGGCCGGAAGACTCACGTCCAGTGCGTCACCCGCAATGATCCGCGTAGCCGCCGGCAGTCGGTGGCGCGCGTCGGCGACGAGCGAGTCCTGGAGTTCGTTGCCTACGATGTTTTCCGGGCGAAAGCCCAGGCGCAGAAGCTGCAGCAGATTGCCGCCGGTGCCGCAGCCGATCTCGAGAACCGACAAATTCTCCGGTGAGCCGGGTCGTGCCACCCGAAGCCAGCGAATGAGCGCGCGCTCGAGTTCCTGGCGCGCGCGGTTCACCGCCGGATCGAGCGGGTCATAGGTTCTCGTTCTTCGCTGGTAACGTCGAATGACGCTCAGGCTCTCGTCGCGCATCACCAGGTGCTCATCGCGTTATCTGCGTCATGCTGTCGTTGGTGCTGCGCCGAAGGACAATGAAGTCTACGAGTCCCATGAGCGAGCCGGCACCATAGCTGAGATGAAAAACCAGGAAAACCAGCGGCATGACGGGCAGAAACCGCCAGTCTCCGCTCGTGAGGCATACGAGCACCGAGGCATACAGGCTGAGCGCGAGGTAAGCGACGACGCCAACCGCGAGCAGGTTCCACAGCCAGGGCACGAATGCGCCCAGGAACAGAAGCAGCACGCTTCCCGCCAGTGCTAGGCCGGGTATCACATGGCGCCACGACGCCGGACGGCGATGTTTCTGCAACACCCGAATCTTCCAGTAGCCATACTGAAAGTACTGTCTGAAGAGTCCGCGCAGAGTGGCGCGCGGGTAATACCAGGACCGGATCTTCGGCGTCTGCCAGACCTTGCCGCCGGCGAGGTTGATTCGCAGGTTCAGTTCGTCGTCCTGATTGCGGACGAGTTCCTCGTCGAAAAGGCCGAGGTCGAGGAGCGTCTGCCGGCGCCAGCAACCCAGATACACGGAATCGACGAAGCCTTCAAAATCGGTCGCGTGCGACCGCGCTCCGCCGGAAGAAAACGGTGACTGGAATCCGTATGCGATGGCCTGCTGCATGCGGCCCCGGCCCGATGCATGCCACGGCCCGCCGACGTTGTCCGCGCCGCTTGTTTTCAGAGCGCTCACGCACTGCGACAAGTAGTCCTCCGCATACGTGGTATGGACATCGGCCCGCACGACAATGTCGCCCCGAGCGGCGCGGATACCGCGATTGAGCCCGGTCGAGACGATTCCCTCCGGGTTATCGATGATTCTTATTCGAGGGTCGTGGCGCTGCCATTCGAGCAATTTTCGTCGGGTCCCATCCGTGCTCCGGCCCTCCGCGACCAGTATTTCAATGGGTTCCGCGATGTCCTGTGCCGCCAGACCCGCCAGACACGCGTCGAGGAAGCTCTCCTCGTTACGGCATGGGATGATGACGGACACCACCGGCCGCCCGTTGTTCACTGCAGGACCTTCATCGTCCGGCGGAAAGAGGAGTTACCGGAGCGTGGGGACGGGTAGTAGTCGCCCGCAAATCGGGCTGCAACACGAAACCGGCGTACAGGGTCACACAGATCAGCTTGATCGGATCGAAAGTCAGAAACAGAGTGCGAATGAACAGATAGATCAACGCGGCAATGACGACGCGCTCCCGGGCGCTACGGGTCGGAATCCGGCCGACCAGTGCGACGGTGACGAGAAGGTAGGTCGCCAGCGTAGCCCAGCCCTCGCGGGTCGCCAGATAGATCACGTTCGAATGCGGGTCGAGCCCGCCCAACGCCTGATCGACCACGCTCTGGGAGGCGCCAAACGGCGCCCTCGGTATCAGGTCGACGGCCCCGGCATAGACCTCGAACCGGAACAGTCCGACCGAATCGGCTACCGCGGCCAGTGCCGGAAGGCCTTCAGAGAAGGCGAGGGTGGCGGCGATTCCGATCATTTCCTGCAGCGGGCCGAACACTCTCTCGACGCCGGGCGGAATCTCGAAGCGCGGTGCCGCGTCGTTGATCACCATCCAGCGAAGCAAGCCTACCAGCGCGAGCGACAGGATCACGATCAGCCAGAGTCTTCTCCTGCAGAAGCCGATCACCGGAGCAGCGATGGCGCTCGCGAGATGGGCCTTGGATAAATGGACGATCGATCCGAGACCCACCGCTACCGCGACCAGTTTCCCCCAGGTTACGCCGGCGAGGACAAAAAACAGGAAACAGAAGGCGATCAGGTGAAACGACAGCTCGTTGGAGGAAATCCAGGTCCAGGAAACCGTTGCCTCGAATTTGACGATGCTTGGATTGAACGCGGTGAATGCTGCGGTGACGAGAAGGTTGACGATCAGGCTGATCGTCGCTGTCGCCAGGCAGATCAGCGAATGTCGCAGGGGAGGTGAATTTGCCAACAAGACCAGCAGAGCAATCGGCGTCAGCCACGTGACGCTCCTGAGGAGGCCGGCGCCGTCCCAGTCGTCGCGCAGGATCCAGCTGGAGAGCGAAATCACCGGGAGCAGCAGCAGCAAGAGGGCCGTTCGCGCGTTGCGGACCGACAGCATCAGCCGCCCGGATTGCAGCACGGCCAGCCCGGAGAAGACGAGCAGGAAGGCCACGTTCATGATGTGGCCGGCCGGCAGCGCGTTAATGTAATAGAGAAGACTGAAAAAGAAGTAGGTGGCAACGGATGTCTCGGTCAGCACGCGGACGGGCACGACGCCCGGCCGTGCGACCGTCGATGGTGCAAGCAGGCTCGCTGCCTCGCTCGTCATGCGATGTCCCTACAGGGTGGCATTGAGCGGCTCCGTCCGGTCAGGCCCTTATGGTTTGCTCAATTATACTCAGCGTAAATCGGCAGACCCGGTCGACGGGGCTCGGTATCTCCGCATAACGGCGCGCGGCGAACACGTTGAGGTCGAGAAGAAACAACGATCTGGCGACGTCGTATAGCGCATCTCCACTCGGCCCGAGCCGTCCGTTCGCAGACCTTGCAGCCTGCGTCAGTAAATCAATCACTTTCCAACGCGGCAGGCCGCTGGTTACGCCGAAATACATTACGTCGAATAACAGGTTGGCGACGAAGGAGCGGTCGAAGTCTATAAACAGGTACTCGCCTGCGTCGGACCTGATGATATTGCCCGTCGAAAAGTCCCCGTGACACTGGACGATTGGAACCTCAGTGCATGTACTTTGCCTGGTGAACTCGCTGAGGACTTCGGAAAGAGCTCGGTGTAGTCCGGCCGGCAGATAGGCCGCCGCTGCGCTGAGCGCCTGCTCGTTGCGCTCTGCATAAAGGTCCAGGGGCAGAAACGACACCTCATTCCGGCGAACGAATGCAAGCAGCAGTTCTTCGGCGAGCCGTGGCGAGATTACCGCCGCGCGCCCGAGCGGATCACAGACGATCTCCTGCACGTAGCTGTTCGTGGCATCGTCTCGCTCGAGGATTGGCGGGAGCCTGACGCCTTGTCCGGCCATGATGGCCATGGCTTCCATTTCCTGCCGGTGGTCGAACTCGGAGAGCAGCTGGACCTTCTTGCGGCGGCTGGCCAGGGAGAAAACACAGACCTTCGGACGATGTTCGTCCCGGATGAGCACGAGGTCCGCATCGCCGGCGACCGAGGTCCGGCTGAAGCTATGAACCCTCATGCGGACCAGATCGGCCGCGCGACAATGCGAAGACCCAAGGAAGCGCCGCAGGAGACCAGGGCGTACCAGCCATCGCCCCACGCGGACGTAGCGGATCACCTCGCCGGCCTGTGTGCCCTGCTGCTTCCACCCGAGCAGGTTCAGCAGATCGGCGCGCAGAGGCGGCAGAACCAAACGGCGACCTGAAGTCATTGCCACCCAGGAGATACGGTCAACGCTTTTCCAGGGCGAACAGGTGCCTTCTGACTTCGCCGGATTTCTCGTCTGCGCCGGGGAGAAACGCCTCGAATTGACCGAGGCAGTGCACACGGCCGACCCCCTCGAACCGACCGAGATAATCCATCAGCCAGGCTTTTGCGTCCTGTCGGCGAAATGGCAGGTCGTAATGCTCCGGCATCTCGTTCTCGCCGGTATCGAAGAAGAGGACCTTGGAGGTCTTGGCGAGCAGCGCTGCCAGGATGGCGCTCGCGCTGTCGAGGCCCATGTGGCGGACCCAGTGATGCCAGATGGACAGGCACAGCGTCACGTCACTGTCCGGCAGCCGCCCGACGGTTTCGGGCCGGCACCAGATCCGTATCGGGACAAATGCGCCAGTCCCGGACCCGATGCGCTGACTGGCGATGTTGGCAATGCGGACGTTCAGCGGCTCGGATTCGACCGCATACGCGATCGCGCCACGTTGCGCGAAGGTAAGCGAAAAGTAGCCGATATTCGCGCCGACATCGAGCGTCACACCTGGCGATACCGACCGTGCCTCCAGGTGGCCCATGATGGCTTCCAGACGTCTCTGGCTGCCGGTCGCCCGCCGTCCTTCCAGCAGGTTCATCCACGGTAGAGGCTGGTAGGTGACCACCGCTCCAAAGATGCCGAACCTCCTGGTCGCAATGCGGAAAATCAGTCTGTCGAGTACCCGGCAGAGTTGCTCGCGAATACCGACCGCCATCATTGCTCCTTCCCCAAACCGATCCGGCCCACGACCAAAAGATAGGACATATAAAGAAGAGGAAATGCCGCGGCCGCTCCGACAAGCCCCAGATGTCCCGCTCCCAGGCAGACGGCGACGATGTACACCGCCGATGCGAAAAAGTAGGCCACGAACAACAGCCTCTGCCGCCCCTGTACCAGCAACACGGGTGTAAACGGCAGACAAAGGACGCTCAACGCCGCACCCAGCATGTAGACCACCGATGGCTGAAAGATCAGAAGATAACCGGTCCCGAACACAGCCTCGACGACGAATTCGCCGACCAGGACGTATGCGATAAATCCAAATGCGATTACGAGCCCCAATGTCCGCCAGAGTTTAGCGAGAAACCCTGGCAGGCGGTCCGGGTCGGTGGCGTAAATCTTTGCTATCTCCGGGTAAATAACCTGTCCGACCGGCCCGGCGACCATCGCAACGACGGACCCGAGGCTCTTGATCAGGCGGAACGCGCCGGCATCGGCCGGCGCCATGAAATAGGCGACCATCAGGACATCGATCTGCTGAACGACTTTGAGCACGGTATCGTTCAGGTTGGAGTACATGGCAAAACTGACCAGGTCGTCGTAAATCCTCGTGACACCTTGAAGCGATGCGCGGGCAAAGTCACTTAGTCCCTGGCGTCTTGCCTCGAGCAGTCCACCAACGAGCAGCACGACTTTCATCGCGCATTCGGCGCCAACCAGGCCGACCACCGCGTTTGTCAGGGAGAGCTGCCCGAACCAATGCAATGCGAAGACGGCTGAAAGCCGGGCGAGGGCCGTGGCGAACCGATGGGCGGACAGGAACGTGAACTTCTCGAACAGGCGCAGCAGACCCGTCGAGTGACCGACGACGTTGAACAGGATCGTCGCACTGTAAACCTTGAAAAGCAGGACGTCGCCGCCACTGACCCACGGCACGATGAAACCCGCCAGCGCAACGCTTGCAAACGTCGCAAGCACCGCGCTGCCGACGTCGAGGATGGCGGAGAGTTTCAGGATTCGCGACAGCTCGAGCCGATCGTTGCGCTCCATAGCCGCAGCGCCGTACCGAATTACCAGGCGCCATGACTGGAAATTGAGGAGCAGATCGAAGGACAGCGCGTAGGTCATGGCAAGCGCGATCTGGCCGAAATCCTCCGGCCCGAGCCAACGCGCCAGTAGCGCGAGCGTAGCGAGGTTCACGAGTGCGGCGCCGGACTCTCCGCCCACCGAGACGACGGAGTTGAAGTAGAGCCTTGCCTTGGCAGCCATGACCCGGGGCGCGCGTACTCAGTTGGCGGCACGTATTCCGGGACGGATATACTGCGGGTGCCCCCCCGGACATCGATCCTGTGCCATGTCAGTTCAGGTCCTCATCTCGACCTACAAGGACTCCATTCATCGTGTCCCCAATGTCCTCAAGAGCCTGCCTGACGATACACCCGTACTCGTTGTTCACCAGGTGCCTGACGGCGAGCGCTACGATTACGACGCCATTTTTGAGCGCGGCAAACTCGAAGTCGTCCCGATGTTCGATCGCGGTCTCGCCCGGAGCCGGAACCGGGCCGTGGAACTCGCGAGCGGGGATATTCTGGTTCCCACCGACGACGATGTGCGCTTTCTCCCGGGCGCAGTATCGATCGTGGAGCAGGCCTTTTCAACGCGTTCCGACGCGCAGGTGAATACGTTTCAGGTTCTCGACGAGAACGGCATGACGTACAAGGACTACCCGACCAGGCCTTTCAGGCACACGCTGAACTCGATTCGACGCGTTTTCTCCGTCGAGATCGCCGCGAGGCGCGACGCCTTTGTCGGTGCTGGCCTGAGATGGGACGAGGATTTCGGGCTCAACGCACGTTACCCGGGCGGGCTCGAACAGGCGTTCCTGAAGAACATGATCGACCTCGGCCTGCCTGCTTACTATCATCCGCATCCGATCGTCATCCATCCGCAGGCGGCGACGGGTTACAGGCACACGCCGGAAAGCGGCTTTTTTCGAGGTGCCGTCTACGCGAAACTCTTCGGCTTCACCGCCTACGCCTTGCTGGCCGCTTTTGCGGGAAAAAACGCGTGGCGAACAGGGTCCGTCGGCGGTAGCCTCAAGTACACTCGCGAGCTATATCGCGGAGCCGCTGATTACCTGTCCAGGAACCGCGACTGCCGCGAATGACGATGCGCGCCCTCTCCGGGGGAGGCGCGTGCGCACAGCCGATCTGACAATTCCTTGCCGACATCCTCGACCGAATCGCCGTCGAGGAACATACGGCACCAGATTTCGAGATTCAGCAGGCACTGCAGGTGATTGCTGTAGTCCTCCTTGCCCGCGTCGTGCAGTGCCATCGCCTCCGCCACCGCTGCGGGGTTCAACAGACCGCGCCTCGCGACGACCGGCTCGGCTAGCATCATGCGGGCGATTGGTTTCAGCTCGTTCTTCAGCCACGCTCCCATCGGTGCGCCAAACCCCCGCTTCGGACGATTGAGGATCTCCGGTGACAGAACGTCCGACATTGCCAGTCTCAGCATGTGTTTCAATTGCGACCCGCGCACCTTTAGGCGTCCGGGCATGGTCAGCGCGAGGTCCACCAGTGCGTTGCTGAGCAGTGGCACCCGACACTCGATCGACGCGGCCATCGTCATCTTGTCGGTCAGCAGCAAAATGTCATCGGGTAGCTGGGTGTCGAAGTCCACCTGCATCAGGCCATTGACGGGATCTCTGCAGCGCACCCTTCTGAAAGCCTTTTCCAGGGCACTCTCGCCCCGCTTCACGGGGACGGCCAACAGCCTGTTGCGATCGGCGACGGAGAACAGCGTTACATAACTTGCATATTGCTGATCAGGGGCAAGCTCGGATGACAGCAGGAACTGGCGGGCGTAGCGGATGCGATTGCTCAATGCGCCGTGCCTGTCGCTCGGCAAGGAGCGGGCCAGAGGGGCGAGCATGTGGCGTCGGAGAAACTGCGGAACGTGGTTGTAGATCCGCGAATAGTGTGTCCCGAGATAGCGTCGATAGCCGCCGAACAGCTCGTCGCCGCCGGCGCCGGACAGGATCACCGTTACGTCTTTTCGGGCAAACTCTGCGACCAGAAAGGTGGTCAGCATGGCGGAGTCGGCGAGCGGCTCGTCCATGTGCCAGATGAGCTGAGGCAGCAGTCTGGCCACATCCGGTCGCACGAGGATTTCGCGATGCTCGGTGCCGAACATCTCCGCGACCTGTCGGGCGTGCGGCAACTCGTTGTAATAGCGTCCCGCAGGGCCCGTATCGAAGCCGATCGAATAGGTCTTCACAGGCTCGGCGCTGTTGCGGGCCATGAAAGCGACGATGCAGCTCGAATCTATGCCGCCACTCAGGAAGGCTCCGAGCGAGACGTCGGAAATCATCTGATCGACGACCGACTTCTCGATCGCGCCTAGCAGCCGATCCCGGCATTCCTCTTCGTCCTGAACGAGCGGCTCATCCCGGGCCGTGTAACGCCAGTACGCACGCTCCTCTTCCCGGCCGTTCTCGCAGACCAGGAGACTGCCTGTGTTCAGCTTCCTGATTCCCCGGAACAGGGTGAGTGGAGCCGGGCAGTACCCGAGGGCAAGGAGCTCGTCGAGGCACCGGTGATCGATCTCCGCCCTCACCCCAGGGACCTCGAGAATCGACTTTATCTCGGAGGCAAAGATGATTCGCCGATCATCGACCAGGTAGTACAGCGGCTTGATTCCGATCCGGTCACGTCCCAGGACAAGCCTGTGGTTGTTCTGGTCCCAGATCGCGAACGCGAACATGCCATCGAGCCGGTGAACGAGGTCGAGGCCAAGCTCCCTGTAAAGGTGTACGAGTACCTCTGAATCACTCCGGGTCTTGAAGCGGTAACCGAGCTTCTCAAGCTCGCCGCGCAACTGCCGGAAGTTATAAATCTCGCCGTTACAGACGACTTGGATGCTGCCGTCTTCATTAGACAGCGGCTGATGGCCGCCCTTGACGTCGATGACTGACAGGCGGCGCATGCCGAGGGCTATCTCGCCGTTGACGTAGCTGCCCGAATCGTCCGGGCCACGATGGACCGTGATCCCGCCCATGCGCTCGAGCCACGCCTGTTCTGGCCGGTACCCCTGGCGGAGTGCAAGAACGCCGTAAATGCCACACATAAGAAAAGACTTTACTCGCGGGTGGTCACGGCGCCAGGCATGGTCGACGCGGCGCGTAGATCAGGACGCGGTGCTGTCCGGATTCTTGCGCGATACCACCGCCGGAGGGAGCGACTTGCTACCGGCGCAGTACAAAGCGCAGGTCCCGGACGAAGACAAGGCTCAAGGCGATGATGAACCCGGCCAGGCCGCCGACAGCCATCTTCGCTGGTAGCGACAAGTTGACCGGTTTATCCGGGTCGGGTGCGATTGGCGGGTCCACGACGCGCAACGCAAAGTCGTCGGACACATTGGCCAGCATCAGGGTCTTCATCTGAGTTTCGACCAGCTTGAAAATGGCCTCCTGAATCTGGATCGAATCGGTTTTCTTAAGTTCCTCCTTCAGGAACTCCATCTCCCGCTGCGCCCGGGCGCGCGACCGCGACTGCATCTCGCGATTCAGGCGAGCAATCAGCTCCGCGCCCCACTTCGCCGTCGTATCCGGATCGGTCCATCGAACGCTGATCTCGATCATGCCGGTCGAGCGCTTTTCCGTCACCGCAAGCACGTCGCTCTGGATCAGCTCGTAGGCATCGGCCAGTGTCGGCTCCCTCGTCGGCCAGAATGGCGGCACCCACCAGCGCTCCCCCCTCATCCCGAACAGGACGGGCAGCAAGTCGAGGTCGCTGACGAAGGAATACAGGAAAGCCCGCGACTCCAGCGTGGCGATGGCCTCGTCCGTTCTGGTGACCTGTGTTGCCGGCGCCAGCCCGATCAGGCTGGCAAAGCCAGCCGCCTCCATCAGTGCACCGCCCGCCAGCATCTCGTTTTCCGTCGGTGCCGCGACTATCAGGACCTCGTAGACCGATCCGGACCGCCATGCCCACAAGGCGCCCGCAAGGATGCCCGCGATGATCATCACGCTGACGCCTACGGCACGCCGACGAACGGCGAGGGCGAAAGTGCCGAGATCTATGGCCGGCTCCGCGGGTTGGGCGGCCGCAGCGGGACCTTGTCCTGCCGTGTCGGTTGGCGAGAAAGGTCTTTCAGCGGATTCGTCCTTCAGCCGGGACATTAATCCTTCCTGATCGCAGTTCCTGGATCGCGCATCGACCAGCCGTCAGAACGAATTCACCGCCGCCACCGCGACGGCGAGGTTGTAGATGATGGTCGTGACCGACGTCCAAAGCGGCAGCGGCGGCAGCCGTTCGGTGTCGAGCGGCACGACGATGGTGTCGCCGGGCCTCACATCGGTCGTGCCGCGACGGAACCAGCGACTGGCCGAGGCGGCCTCGACGCCGCCGTTCGCGCGCACGATATAGATGCGATCCGGATCGGCTTTCTGGGTCAGGCCGCCGCTTAGTCCGATGTAGTCGTCACGAGCGAGCGCGCGGTCGTACAGGTGCGAGGTGCCGCCCTGCACTTCGCCGAGCACGGTGACTTCCTGCGTCTGGCGCGGCACGGCCAGCCGGTCGCCGTCCTTGAGCACGACGTCGTCGGCCGAGCCGGGCTTCGCGGCCATCACGCGCGGCAGGTCGATCACGAGCCGGCCGACGGGCTCACTCTTGCGCAACTCGTCGAGCAGCGCCTGGCCGGCCACCAGCGCCTGGGCCGCGCTCTGCGCGCCGCCGCTCGTGATCTGGCTGGTCTGGATGGAGAGCGCCGCAAGGTCGCGCTGCATGCGATCCGCGAGTTGCTCGATCTGGCGGGCCTCGCGCTCCTTGAGACTCCTGCGGGTGAAGATGCTGCCCTCGACGAAGGCGAGGTCGGTCAGACCACCGGCGCGCGCGAGCACGGAGGCAAGGGTCTCGCCGCGCTTGATCGGGTAGCGGCCCGGGAAGCGGATCTCGCCCTCCAGCATCACGCTTTCCTGCTCGGACCACTGCGAGAGTTCCTTGATCACCAGGAAGTCGAAGGGCTGCAGCGCGATGTCAGCCTGGGGGTCGCCGGCGAGCGCGCGCGCGAGATCGATCTCGATCAGCACGGTCTCACGGGCCTCCCCGTTCGCAATCTCGTAGCGGGTGAGTTCGGCGTCGCCGCCGAAGGCGGCTTCGTCGAGGCTGCCGCCAGCGCGCACCAGGTCAGAGACGGTCATGCCCGGCTCGAGCGGGTACTGCCCGGGCATGCGCACCCGTCCGCCGACGCCGACCGTCTGCGGCGGATCCGAGCGCTTGCCCTGCCGGTCCAGCTCTTCGACGACCGGAGCGAGCAGCCGCTCGCGGCCGGCATCCATGTCGAACACGATCACCTGGTCGCGGGGGGCGAGCGCGACGTCAGCCTCGGAGCCCGGCTCGGACCAGGCGCGCGCAATGTCGGCCGAAATGGCGCTGATGCGCAGTTCCGGCCCCGACTCCCGGCGGATCAGCACGTAGTGCAGGTCGGCGTTCGGACGCAGGTCATCCACGGTCGAGATGAGGTCGGTGAGGCGCATTCCCGGCCGGTACTGAAAGGATCCGGGCCGGTGTACGTGCCCGCGCACGCTGACCGAGTTCACCATGGTCGGCCGCACGGGATCGAGTCGCAGGACGTCTCCGCTGCGAAGCGCGGTCTCGCGTCCCGCCTCGGTCATGAGATCGACGTTCACGAGGACCCTACCGCGCGCGGGATCGATCCGTTCGATGCGCGCACTCGTCGGGTCTGCTTCCGGCGTGAAACCGCCCCCGATCGCCACGAGGTCGCTCGCCGTGGTGTCCTCCTTGATCTCGTAGATCGCCGGCCGGCGGATCTCGCCGAGCACGCTGACGGTGCGCCCTACCGGCGGGATGAACACCACGTCGCCGGAGAGCACGCGCGCGTCGCCCCGGGTGTCGCCGCGCAGCAGCACGTCGTAGAGGTCGAGACGCGAGATGGTCTTGCCGTTGCGCTTGAGTTCGATGTTGCGCAGCGAGCCGATGGTCTTCACTCCACCGCTCGCGCCGAGCACGTTGGTGACCGTAGCAAGCCCACTGACGGTGTAAGTGCCAGGCCGCTCAGCCTCGCCCGTCACGAGCACGCGCAGCGAGCGCAGGCGGCCCATTGTGACCACTGCGCGGGTGCCGATCATCTGCTCGCCGACGATGTTGGTGATCGCGTCCTGCGCCTGCGGGAAGGTCAGTCCCGCGACGGTCACCGGGCCGATCTCGGGGATCCGTACGTCGCCGTCGCGGCTCACCACGAGGTTGTACTTGCCCTTGGTGTTGCCGAGCAGCTGCAGCTCGATGGTGTCGCCCGGCCCGACTACGTACTCCGCCGGCACCGGAATGTCGGCGGCCGGCGCGAAGGTCGTGGCCCGCGGTGCGAACAGGTCGTAGCCGAAGGGTTTCAGCGACTCGACGTCGAGCGGCTGCAAGGTCAGCAGCGTGAGCTTCACGGTGAGCAGTTCCATCGCCGGCTCGCGGGCGAGCCGTTCGGTCGCCTGTTCCTCCGTGAGTCCGGCGAGCGGGATGGCGGCGAGTCCGGGAATCCACAGTTGTCCCTGCCGGTCGAGCTTGTAGGGGTTGGCGGCCATCGCCTGGCGGCGCAGTTCCTCGGCCGCCTCGAAGGCCCTGATCTGTTCTTCGGGCAGGAGCCGAAGTGCGCGCCGGCGCAGCTCCTCGCGCGCCTGCGCGGCCTGCACCGGGTCTTCGGGGATCGGTTCTGCTGCGGGCAAGGCCCGCTCGTCCACCCCCGGCGCCTGCTGTGGGCCGGCCGGAGCCGGCGTCGGCGCCGGACTCGCGCGCTGCTTGTCTGTGGCAACCAGGCGCAGATCCAGCAGCACGGTATCGTTCGGCTGGATGCGCGGCTTGCCCATCAGGAACCGCTGATCCTCGAAGGGTGGCTGCGGGATGGGACGCAGTTGTGGCACCGGCTCAGGCGGCAGGAACGTGGAGTCCGGCTGGTTCTCCGTTCCGCCCTGGAGCGATTCGAGCAGCGCGCGCTGCTGCTCGGGGCTGAGCGACTGGAACATTTCGAGCGCGCCGGCACTAGGGGCCTGGGCCGCTGCGGGCGCCGGCGCAAACAGTACGACCAGTAATACGACGAGAACTCGGCTGATCAGGCCGGGTGCGGAAGCGTCAACGGCGCGCATAGGACGTTAGCTTTTCTGGCCTGCCCGTCCGACCGACCGCGGCAGCCCGGTGTCCACCCCTTGGGAAACCGCGCCAAGCTTACAGAATCCGCGCCGGGGCCGGTACCGGTGGGCAGGGTGCCGGTACTTCGGTTTCGGAAAACCCCGAACTTTCCCGGCGCACCCGCCCTACACTTTCCGAAACCGAAGTACCGGCACCTATCGCGCCTAGACTTTCCGAATCCGAAGTACCGGCACCTATCGATGCTCCCCGAGACGGTCTGCTCGAGCCTCGCCGCCGCCGGCCTGAGGGTCCGGCCGCGCTCGGCCCGCGCCATCGCCGGCGGCAGCATTAACGACTGCTACCGGGTCGCGGTCGCCGATGGCCGGACGCTTTTCCTCAAGCTGAATGGCGCCGACTGCGCAGCGATGTTCGCCGCGGAATTCGCCGGGCTCGAGGAGCTGGGCCGCACAGCTGCGGTGCGCGTGCCCGCGCCGCTCGCCCATGGCGCGACGGCGGACGCAGCCTGGCTCGCGATGGAGTGGCTCGATCTCGAGGCGGGTACGCCCGGCTCCGGCGCGCGGCTCGGCGAGTTGCTCGCGGCCCAGCACCGGCGCACGGCCGCGCGCTTCGGCTGGGAGCGCGACAACACCATCGGCACCACGCCGCAGCCGAACGCCTGGCACGACGACTGGCCCGGCTTCTGGGGCGAGTGCCGCCTCGCTCCGCAGCTGCGCCTTGCCGTGGCGGGCGGGCACGGGCAAGCGCTCGCCGGCCGCGGCGCGCGCCTCATCGAGGCCCTGTCGCGCCTGTTCGCTGGCCATACTCCGGCGCCTTCGCTCCTGCACGGCGATCTGTGGGGCGGCAACTGGGCGATGACCCGCGGGGGCGAGCCCGTGATCTTCGACCCGGCCGTCTATTACGGAGACCGCGAGTGCGATCTGGCGATGAGCGAACTCTTCGGTGGCTTTCCGCGGGAATTCCGCGCCGCCTACGAGGCGGCCTGGCCGCTCGCGCCCGGCTATCCGCGGCGCCGGGACGTTTACAATCTCTACCACGTCCTCAATCATCTGAACCTGTTCGGCGGCGTGTACCTCGGCCAGGCGGTGGCGCTGATCGATCGGTTGCTGGCGGCCGTGTAACGGCGACTGTAGGAGGGGCTTTAGCCCCGATATTCGGTCGGGACTGAAGTCCCTCCTACAGGTGCCGACAGCGAGATCAACAGTTCAACGACGGGAACGCCACGATGACCGAAAAAGACCTCGAATCCATCCTGCACGAGCAGCGCGTCTTCCCGCCGCCGCCGGACTTCGTGGCCGGCGCGCGTATCAAGCCGGCGGACTACGAGCGGCTGGTCGCTGAGGCCGCGCGTGACCACGAGGCCTACTGGGCCCGTCTCGCCCGCGAGGAGCTGCACTGGGCGAAGCCATTCAAGCAGGTCCTCGACGCATCGCAGGCGCCGAACTACCGCTGGTTCGCCGACGGCGAGCTCAACGCCTCCTACAACTGCCTCGACATCCACCTGAAGGAACGCGCGGACAAGACGGCGATTATCTTCGAGTCGGAGCCCGGAGACATCCGGCGTTTGACCTTTGCCGAACTCGCCGACGCCGTCAGCCGCCTCGGCAATGGGCTGAAGAAACTCGGCGTGAAAAAGGGCGACCGCGTCGTGATCTACATGCCCATGGTGCCGGAGGCGGTCGTGGCTATGCAGGCCTGCGCGCGCATCGGCGCGGTGCATTCGGTGGTGTTCGGCGGCTTTTCCGCGAAGTCACTGCGCGACCGGGTGCAGGACGCCGGGGCGCGGGTCGTGATCACGGCCGACGGCGGGCGGCGCGCGGGCAAGCTGGTGGAACTCAAGGCCGCCACCGACGAGGCGCTCAGCGAGGGCTGCGCCGCCGTGGAGCAGGTGATCGTGCTGCGGCACGCGGGCAACGAAGTCGCGATGAAGCCCGGCCGCGACGTGTGGTGGTCCGACCTGACCGCCACAGAGCCCGCGACCTGCGAGCCCGTGCCCGTGGGCAGCGAGCACCCTCTTTATCTGCTCTACACCTCCGGCTCGACGGGCAAGCCGAAGGGCATCCAGCACGCCACGGGCGGGTACCTGCTCAACGCGAAGATCACCAACCAGTGGGTGTTCGACCTGCGCGACGACGACGTCTTCTGGTGCACGGCGGACATCGGCTGGGTCACCGGGCACACCTACGTCGCCTACGGCCCGCTTGCCGCGGGTGCAACCATACTGATGTACGAGGGCGCGCCGGTGCATCCGGACGCGGGCCGCTTCTGGAGCATCTGCGAGCGTCACGGCGTCACGATCTTCTACACGGCGCCGACCGCGATCCGCGCGCTGATGAAGTTCGGGGACGAGATTCCCGCCGGATACGACCTGTCGAAGATCCGCCTGCTCGGCACGGTCGGCGAGCCCATCAACCCGGAGGCCTGGATCTGGTACCACCAGAACATCGGCAAGGAGCGATGCCCGATCGTGGACACCTGGTGGCAGACGGAAACCGGCGCGGCGATGATCACGCCGATCCCCGGCGCGGTGGCGACCAAGCCCGGGTCGTGCACGAAACCGATTCCGGGCATCGACGCGGCGATCGTGGACGACGACGGCAACGAGGTCACCGACCCGGACCGCGGCGGACACCTCGTGATCCGCAGGCCCTGGCCCTCGATGCTGCGCACCATCTGGGGCGACAACGCGCGCTACCTCGATACTTATTGGGCGAAGTTTGCCAATCGCTACTACGTCGCCGGCGATACCGCGCACCGCGACAAGGACGGCTACTTCTGGGTGATGGGCCGCGCCGACGACGTGCTGAAGATCTCCGGTCACCGGCTCGGCACCGCCGAGGTCGAATCGGCCTTCGTGGCGCATCCGCGGGTGGCCGAAGCGGCGGTCGTCGGCCGCCGCCACGACGTCAAGGGCGAGGCGATCTGCGCCTATGTGGTGCTGAAGGGCGCCCGCCCTACCGGCACCGAGGCGCAGAAACTCGCCGCGGAACTGCGCGATTGGGTCGGCAAGGAACTCGGCGCGATCGCCAAGCCGGACGACATCCGCTTCGCCGACAACCTGCCCAAGACGCGCTCGGGCAAGATCATGCGCCGCCTGCTGCGCTCGATCGCCCGCGGCGAGGAAATCTCCCAGGACGTGTCCACGCTCGAGAACCCCGCCATCCTCGAGCAGCTCAAGGGAGACTGACGGTCCCCGGTCGAAGTTCTTAATCTGCTGACAAGGGTGCCGTAGCAGCTGCAAACGGCCAAAAACAACGTCGCCGCGGCACCTCCCGAACATTGCGTTTGCCCGGGCACCGGGGCGGCGCTGGACGAAACGGCGTAAAACGGCACGCGCGACGCGAGCCGCGACCCTCCGCCCCTGCCGGGCTTTGGGGGTAACCGCTATAGCAGATCGTGGGCTGAATCGTGGTCATGCCTGCAGAAATCAGACCCACCCGGGCCGCGCCTGCAAGCGCAGCGGCCGGACAGCCGCCGACCGCCGACGCCATGATCCCGCCCATGGAAGACTCCGGCTTCGTTCACCTAATCACCGTGGCGGTCACGGCGGTGCTGGTGGTCGGCGTGATCCTGCTTCACTACGAAGGCCTGAGCTGGATCGGGCGGCTCATCAAGGCACGCGTCCTGCACCACCGGACCAAGATACTGGCGCTCATTTTCGCCCAGCTTGCGCTGCACATCGTGGAGATATGGCTGTTTGCCCTGGGCTTCCTCGTCCTGACCAGAAGCGCGGAGTACGGCGCCATCGAACCCGCAGCGCAGGTAGGCTTTCTCGACCTCGTCTATTTCTCGGCGATCACCTATACCACCGTCGGCTTCGGCGACTTCGTGCCGACCGGCGCGCTGCGTTTCCTGTGCGGTACCGAAGCGCTGACCGGCTTCGTGCTGATCACCTGGTCGGCGTCGTTTACCTTCCTCGAGATGCAGCGCTACTGGGGGCGGGACTGATGGAGATGGGGACAGTGACCTGAATTCGGAAGCGCTCTGGGGATTACATCGGCCCCGACCCGAATTCAGGTCACTGTCCCCATTGCCTTCTGGACATAACCCGCCCGGCGTCGTTGACAAGAGCGGGCCGGCGCACCTAGCGTGTGATCGTTCGAGTCAAGGGAGATCGATCCCATGAACAGTCGCTCGCTGCAAGACACGCTGTTGCCGATGGTCGCCTGCCTGGCGCTGGCCGGCGCGCCGGCCGCCTCGGCCGCTGACTACATGGATGACGAACCGTCGGTCGAGGCGATGCTGGTCGACGGCGTGCTGGTGCGCCCGCTCGGCATCGGCGCCACCGCGGTCGGCATCGTCGGCTGGGTCGTGACGCTGCCCTTCAGCCTGCTCGGCGGCAACGCCGGCGAGGCCGCCCAGACGATGATCGTCAAGCCGGCGGCATTCACCTTCACCCGACCGCTCGGGGAACTGTGACCCCGCCGGGCCGGGGCTCGTCCCGCGCGCCTCGCCGCCGCGGGCGGCTCCGTGTGCCAGTCGCCGTCCTGACGCTGTTGCCGGTGCTGGCATCGGCCGGGACGCTGCGCGTGGTCGTCACCAACGTGACGAGCGACGAGGGCAACGTGGTCGTGTGGGTTTATGCCGGGCCGGAGCGCTGGCTCGATGAAAACGCGGACCGCGTTGCTAGCCTGCCCGTCGCGGGCAACCGCGTCGATGACACCGTCACAGTGGAAATCGAGCTGCCCGCCGGGGAGTATGCGCTGTCGGTCTTTCAGGACCTGGACGGCAACGGCAAGCTCAAGCGCTCGTTCATCGGCATCCCGAAAGAGCCAGCGGGTTTGTCGAATAACGCGGTGCCACGCTTCGGCCCGCCGAAGTACAAGGACGCCAGGTTTACGGTCGGCGAGGAACCGGCGGAACAACGCATCGCGCTCGACTGAGGGAAACGGGGACAGTGACCTGAATTCAGAGCTGCCGCGGGGTGTGCATCAGCCTCGGCCCGAATTCAGGTCACTGTCCCCGTATTTCGTATTTCTCTTACTGAACGTGGTTCGCAGGGGCGTCAGGAGCGCAAATGAGTGAACTGTCCCCGAATTTCCCGCAAATCGCAGTCAGCGCGGCTTCCGGGCGGCTCGGCCACGCCGTGCTCGTCGCGCTGGCCAGGGACGTCGGGCCATCGCAGCTCGTCGCCGTCGCGCGCGCGCCCGAGCGCGTTTTCGTGCCCGGTGTCGCAAAGCGCGCCGGCGACTACGCATCCGTAGAGTCGATGACGCGGGCGCTCGATGGCATCCGCGCGCTCGTCATGATCTCCGCGCCGGTCGTGGACGGGACCGACCGCCTGGCCCTGCATCGCAACGTGATCGAGGCTGCGCGGCGCGCCGGCACCGGCACGGTGATTTTTACGAGCGTGATCGGCAGCGACGCGGCGAAGCAGACGCTGTTCGCGCCGTCGCACGACCTCAACCGCCAGACCGAGGCGGCGCTCGAGTCCTCGGGCCTCGGCTGGATCATCGCCCGCAACGGGCTGTACATGGAACTCGACGTGGCGCACATAGTGCGCGCGGGGCCGGACGGTGTGTATGCCAATCCGGCGGGCGAGGGCCGGGCACCGTACATTACGATCGGCGAAATCGCGTACGCCCTGGCGCGACTGGCCGCTGCGCCCGCGGCGCACCGGGGGCGCGTGTACAACATCGTCGGCGAGCTTGCGACGCAGCGCGAGCTGGTGGGCCTGGTCAACGAGGTCGCCGGACTCGCGGTTCGCTATGAGGCCATCAGTGACGAGGAAAACATCGCCCGGTTTCGTCGCCTGATGCCGGAGCGCGGCGAGGCGGTCGCCCGCATGCTGACCGGATGCTTTCAGTGCATGCGCATCGGCGCGTTCGAAGTGTTCTCGGATTTCGAGACGGCCGCCGGCCGGCCGGCGAAGTCGCTGCGCGAAATGATGCAAGACTGCCTCAGTGCTCGAGCACCAGCCGGGTCCCCTCAGGCGCCAGCAGGACTTCGCCCTCCGCCCGGCTGACCGGCCGCAGCTCCAGCGCCGCCAGCGCTGAGCGTCTGCGCGCGGTGTCGGCCGCGGTGAACCGCAGGATTGCCGCCGTCGACCGCGGCGCTTCGCGCAGGCCGACCAGGATGCCCGGGGTGTGCAGTCTCACGACCTCAGCTGTCGCCTCCTCCGTTGGCAGAAAGCCCGCGGCCTCGAAAAAGCTGCGGGTCGCCTCGCGGTCGTGGCAGGCGAGCGTCACTTCCCCACAGCGCCCGACCAGAGGTAGATCACCCCCCGTCTCGCCGCCGGGAGAAAAGGTGCGCGCCTCCATCATGAGCACGCGGTGGCCGTCGGGACCACGCAGCGCGGCCTCGTGGAACTCGTCCGGCCCTAGCCGGCGCAGCTCGAAGCGGTGGCCCGCCTCCTCCAGTGCGCGGACCTGTCTCGCGAGGTTGGGTCGCACGAAGGCGAGCGCCGGCTCGTCGAACCCGCCGGCATGCAGGCCGATCGCGATGTGCCCGTCGGTGACCACGGCGTAATGCCAGGGGCGGATGTCCCCGGTGGGCAGTTCCGTGAACCCGAGACGCCGGTAGAACTCGAGCGAGCGCAGGATGTCCGCGGTCGGCACGCACACCTCGAGAAACTTTCCGAACGCACCCATCATGGCTGTACTGTAGCAAGGCCTTGTTCCGGCGGCTCCGCCCGCATAGGCAACCGCTTCGGGGCGGCGTCACGCCTCTTCGTATCCGCCACCTCGAAGCCTGGCGGGTCGGTGCGCCAACAGGTTGCGCTACTCCTTACCTCATGGTCAGGAACGAACACCGGGCCAGCAGCCCGCCGGGCGACCCAGACCGGGTCGTCAATAGTGTGATTGGCTTTACAGAACGCCCGATCCTGTTCACGCAGACTGCGCAATGCACCTTCTGTGCGCCCCGTGTCGGGCAGGACGGGGACATTCGGGCGAGGAGAGTCGGAATGGGCGCATCCGGCAGGCAGCAGGGCTTTTCCCTGGTCGAGATCGCGGTCGTACTGGTGATCGTGGGGTTGCTGATCGGTGGCGTGTTGAAGGGTCAGGAGATGATCAACACCGCCAAGGTCGCCAAGTTGGAAAACGACCGCAAGGGCATTACCGCCGCGATCCTCTCCTACCAGGACCGCTACGGAGTGCTTCCCGGCGACGACCCCGCGGCCGCGACCCGCTTTCCGGGAACCTGGACGGCGGCCGACAACGGCAACGGCGACGGCATGGTGCAGGGTACCTGGAACAGCGCCAGCAACGACGAGGAGTCCCGCAAGATCTGGAAGCACCTGCGTGGCGCCGGCTTCATCAGGGGGCCCGCGGACGGCACCGCTGCGAGCTATCAGCAGCCGACGCACTCCTCAGGCGGGCTGATCGGCTTCGAGCACGACGTCTACAATCTGGGCGGGCACGTGGTCGTGTTCGGCGCGCTGCCAGGCAACATCGACCGGCGCCTCGAGGACCGCGGCGACGACGGCAGCCCGTCGGCTGGCTCTATCCAGGGCCACGGCACGCAGACCGCCTACAACGTCGCGGCCGATTACGACCTCGCGTTCCGGTTCTGACGCCCCCTGCCGCTGTAGTTGGGGCTTCAACCCCGACCACGCGCGGCCGAAACGCACCTGTAGGAGGGGCTTCAGCCCCGACCGCACCCGCAGTTCTCGTAAGGTGCGCGCTAAAGGTCGGTGCGCGATTACGGTCAGCTTTCTGACTTGGTGCCGTCTGCGCACCGGGTCGGCACTGAATAGTGCCTCCTGCAAATCGCGCCCACAGCTCGTTTGTACAGTTCGCCTCGGACCGTCAACCTTGTCGGACGCTCACGCCGCCTGGCGCATCGCCATCGCCGGCGAGCGGCCCGGTTCGTTTCTCAGCCTCGCGAAATGCACGCAGGTCACGATGAAGCCGAGGGTGATGCAGATTTCACCGAAGTTGGCGATCGGCAGCGACCAGGGTGAGCGGGCAAACGCGCCGGCCGCGATGAACATTGCGCCCGATCCGATCGCCAGCCACGGCCAGCGCCGTTGCGCCCACAACGCGATGCCGACCGCCAGCACGACGACGTTGGTGACGATCGCCACCAGCGCCGCGCCATGGCCCTGGTAGGGCTCGCCGCCCGGGCAGACCTGCGCCGGCGTGACGTTGGTCGAATAGCGCACGGTGTCGGCAAGGCAGGCGAGCTTGAGGTCCATGTCGAAGATCTTTGGTATGTCGAGCGCGGAGAGCCCGACCGCGACCACGCAGAACGCGCCCATGACGAGCCGTCCACGCGCCCACGAGAGGTCGGCCAGACGGGCCACGGAGCCGGCGGCGATGACCAGCAGCGGCAGCATGGACCAGTGCCAGGCAAACGCGGGCACGCTCAGCGCGTAGAGCAGATCGCCCGGGCCGATGAAGCGTCCGAGGCCGATGCGCAGGTTGTCGTAGAAGAGCAGGGTGCCGCCGAACAAGACGAGGAACAGCGCTACGGGCCGGCCGCTCTGCGACCACTGCCGCCATCCCCATAGCCAGATACCGAGGTGCACGATCGCGTAGGCGAGGAAAACGAACGACAGCATCCGGCGCTCCTCTTCAGACCCGTCCTCGATCGACGTTAGCAGATCGCCGTTTGCAACGGCGTTCAATCCACCCGGTTGCGCCGCGTACCGGACAGGAATGCCTCGATGTTGCGGGCGATCTCCTCCAGGGCACGCTGGCGGGCCTCCCGGGCGGCCCAGGCGATGTGCGGCGTCACGATGAGATTCGCCAGCCGCGCCGTCACCAGCGCGTCGTCCGTGGCCGGCGGTTCGCGCTCGAGAACGTCGATTCCCGCCCCGGCAATCCTCCGCTCGCGCAGCGCGCGCAGCAATGCGGCCGGATCGACCAGCGCGCCGCGCGC
The DNA here is from genome assembly GCA_964522655.1 of uncultured Chromatiaceae bacterium. Taxonomy (GTDB): domain Bacteria; phylum Pseudomonadota; class Gammaproteobacteria; order Steroidobacterales; genus QUBU01. Next base: position 36,441 of record CAZFWB010000003.1, read on the forward strand.
CGTGTTGATCAGCAGCGCGTCACGACGCATCCGGTCGAGCGCGCCGGGTCCGATCAGCCCGCGGGTTTCCGCGGTCAGCGGGCAGTGCAGGCTCACCACGTGCGAACGCGCCAGCAGTTCCGCGAAAGCAACCCGCCGGATGCCGTTGGTTGCGGCCTCGCCAGCGGGGCTAAACGCGGCGTAGGGGCGTCGCGCTGCGATCACCTCCATGCCGAAGGCTTGCGCAAGCTGCGCGACGCTGCGCCCGAGCGCGCCGACGCCTACCACCCCGAACGTCCGTCCGCGCAGCTCGTGGAACGGGTAGTCGAGGAGGCAGAAGCTGCGGCTCGCCGCCCATGCGCCGCTCGCGAGCAGATCGTCGTACTCGCGCAGGCGCTGGGTCAGCGCCAGCACGAGGGCGAAGACGTGCTGGGTGACGGACGGCGCGCAATAGTCCCGGATGTTGGCGACCGCGATGCCGCGTGCGCGCGCCGCATCGAGCGCGACGTTATCGGTGCCGGTGGCCGCGCAGCAGATCAGTTGCAGCCGCGGCGCAAAACCGAGCACTCCCGCGTCGAGCACGACCTTGTTGACGATCACCACCTCGGCGTCGTGCAGCCGCTCGGCGAGCGTCGCGGTGGGGGAATCGTCGTGCAGGCGTATGCCGGGCAGAAGGCCCGTCAGCGGGGAGGCGTCGAGGTCGGCCGGACCGAAGGTTGCGAAATCGAGAAAGACCGCCTGCATCGAGTCGCGTCAGCGCGGCGCAAGCCGAGACCCCCGGCTCAACCGGAATCCTGCAATCCGCGGACGATGCCGTTGATGCTCGCCACGAGGGCGCCGAAGACGGCCTCGTCCTGCCTGCCGCCCTCCCGCCAGCGGCGCAGCAGCACCATCTGCAGCATGCTCATCGGATCCACGTAAGGGTTGCGCAGCCGGATCGAGCGGCGCAGGCTGGGGTTCGCTTCGAGCAGCACCTGCTGCTCCTGGACGGCGAGCACCTGGCTTACGCAGAGGTCGAACTCCGCGCGGATCGACTCGAAGAAGCGCTCGTGCAATTCTCCGGCAAGCGCCGAATAGCGGCTGGCGATGCTGAGATCGGCCTTGGCGAGGACCAGTTCCACGTCGCCGACAAGGGCGCGGAAGAAATACCATTCGCGCGCCATCTCCCGCACCGTGCGAAGGCCGTACTTGCCGGTCAGCGCCTGCAATCCGGTGCCGAAACCGTACCAGCCCGGCAGGATGTGGCGACTCTGCGTCCAGGCGAAGGTCCAGGGCACGCCGTGCAGGTCCTCGATGCCGCCGCGGCCGGGCGTGTCGTGGTTCGGGCCGGTTTGCATGCGCTCGATGACGTCGACCGGGGTCGCCTGCCGGAAGTACTCGTAAAAATCCGGCGTGTCGTACACCAGCGCCTTGTACTTTTCACGGCTGACGCGGGCGAGCTCCTCGGCCATGTCGTGCCACTGCGTCGTTTCCTGCGGCGAGGGCCGCTCCGGCAGGGCGGTGGCGAGCGCGACCGAGCCCATAGCCTGCTCGAGGGTTCGCAGCGCGATGCCGCGCACGCCGTACTTGATGCTGACCAGCTCGCCCTGCTCGAGGGCCCGCAGCCGCCCGCGCACCGCGCCCGGCGGCGAGCCGAGCACCGCCGCGTGCGTCTTGCCGCCGCCGCGGCTGATGGTCCCGCCGCGGCCGTGGAACAGGGTGAAGTCCACCCCCGCGTCGTCGAAGACCTGCACCAGTGCCGATTGCGTCTGCTTCAGCAGCCAGCGGGCGGCGGCGAGCCCGTTGTCCTTGTTGCTGTCGGAATAGCCGATCATGACGATCTGCCGGCGGTTGCGCCGCGCGATGTGCTCCCAGTAGAGCGGGTCCTGCAACAGCTGGCGCATGGTGCCGTGCGCGTTGGCGAGATCTTCCGTAGTCTCGAACAGCGGCGTGATGTCGATCGGGACCGAGCCTGCCGGGCCATGCAGGTCGCCCCAGCGCCCGAGCAGCATCACGGAGAGCACGTCGTCGACGCCGTGGCTCATGCTGACGATGAACGGGCCGATGGCGCGCTGGCCGTACTTGCGGCGGCAGAACGCCACCGCCTGGAAGACCGCGAGCGAGCGCTTCGCCTCGTTGTCCAGGTTCTCGCACGGCGACTCGTTGCGCCGCAGGGCCTCTCGAATGCGCTCGGCGCGTTGCTCCGGCGTGCGCTCCAGCCAGCCCGGCTCGTTCAGGCATCGGCCGACCACGTTGCGTATGACGAGCGCGCTCTGCTTGAGGTCGAGGCTCAGGAAGTGGAAGCCGAAGGTCTGCACGCGGCGCATCAGCCGGCGCACCGCGAAGAGCCCCGCGTGTATGTTCTTGTTACGTTCGAGGCTCGCCGCGATGAGCTCTATGTCGCCGAGAAACTCCTCGGCCGATTCGTACGGGTAGCTGCCGTCGTCGTGGGTGGCCTGCAACCGCGCCATCATCAGGCGCAGCAGCACGCGATATGGCATGTCGCGATGGCGCAGCGGGACTGCGCCCATCGCGCTGGCAAAGTGACCCGCGTAGTGGCGGACGCGCTCGTGCACCTCGGCACTCACGGTGACGCGGCCCGTCGACTGCGAGAGCTTGCTCGAGAGGTCGCGGCACTCGCGATGATACAGGTCGAGTATCAGCGAACGCTGCCGCGCGAGCGTCTCGCGGATCGTTCTCGCGGTGATGTCCGGGTTGTCGTCCATGTCGCCGCCGATCCAGGAGGCGAAGCGCACGATGGCGGGCAGTTCGATCGTGGACCTGTAGGTCGTGCGCACCGCCGTCTCGATGGCCTCGTAGAACAGCGGTATGGCGCGGTAGATCACGTCCGTGAAGAAGAACAGTATGTGCTCGAGCTCGTCGGCGATGGTGCGCGCCTCGCCAGGGATCTCCTCCGTCTGCCAGATCGTGGTCACCTCGGTGCGAATCGCGTCGAGGACCGCGGCGAGTTCGCCATCGGTCAGCACGGGGTTCTGCATGTCCACCAGCCGACGCGCGATTGCCTGGTGCTTGCGCAGGATGGTGCGTCGGGTGGGCGCGATCGGCGGGGCGCTGAACACCGGCACGATGCGCAGGCTCGCGAGCAGGGTCTGCAGCTCGGGCAGGCCGATTCCGGCCTCGTGCAGTCTGAAGATGGTCTCGGCGACACTGCCGGGCTGGCGGATCGAGGCAGTGCGCAGGTAATCGCGCCGACGGCGCAGCCGGTGCACCTGCTCGGCCATGTTCACCACCTGGAAGAACGTGGAGAAGGCGCGCACGAAATCGCGCGCGTCGGCCAGGCTCAGGCCGCCGAGGATCTCGTCGAGACGCTGGCTCGACGCCGCGTCGCCTTCTCTGCGGCCGATCGCGGCGCGCCGCGCCTCTTCCACGGTCCTGTACAGCTCCTCGCCGCACTGCTCGCGCAGCAGCCCGCCGACCACCGCGCCGAGCTGGTGCACGTCGCGGCGCAGCTGCTCGTCCTTCTCGGCGAACTCGATGTCCTGTCGCTTCTCGGCGGGACGCGCCGTGGGATGCAATCCGGTGAGATGGCTTGGATTCCAGGCTGACATGCGGCGCGGAGGGGATCTGGCGACGCCCGGGCGGGGCACGTGGAGGACCGGCTCGAAATCTTATCATCGCTGGCTTCGAATCGGCACGAAGTGGGCCGATTCGGCGGCGGACCGCGGCGCCCCGATCTGGCACTGTTCGGCGCCTGACTTGGCCGGCGGAGGGTCGCGGGGTGGACAGGCTGCACGCACGCGGGCGCTCGCTCGCCAACGCACCGGTGGACGCCGACCTGCTCGAGTGCGGCGCCGGCGCCGAGGCGAACGCGGGGTTCTGGCGCGCGGAGTTCGGCTGGTTGCTCTCACACCCGGCGGTCGGCGCGGTGGCGCCGGCAGGCTGGCAGCCGCTGACACTGCGCGCCATTGCCGGCGAGCACGCGGCGCGTTTTCCGCTGGTCTCGGGCGACGCCGATTGGCTGCGGCATCGGAGCATGGCGGTGGTGGCGCGGCGGCTCGCCGCGCATCTCGCCGCCGGCGCGCGGGTGGCGGTCGATGTCTCCGCGCTGGCTCGGGGCGCGAGTGCTGCCGACCTGCGTCGCGAACAAATGCGGCTGGTAGCCGCCGGTTTGCGGGAGACGCTGCCGCTGGCGCTGTCGCGCTACGGCGTCACGGCGGCGGGACTCGCGCTGTCGGTCACGGCCGATCACCCGGGACTCGGCGCGCTGCTCAGGCTGCGCGAGTGCGCGACGCTCGGCCGGCCACAGGTAATCGTCCGCATCCCCGACCGGGTGATGCTGACGCTCGGCGGCGCCAGGCCGGAGGGGAGCCCGGAAGGGCATCGCGACAGCATGCGGCTGTGGCGCGGCATCACCGCAGTTGCGCACGCAGAGCCCGGTGTTCGGCTCGTGCTCGAGCACACGACCCGGCCCGCCTGCGCGCTCGCCTGGGGGGAGCGCGGCGACGCTGTATTGCCGCTGAGCCAGTTCGAGGTGCGCGCGGAAACCGCCTGGCTCGCGCTTCGCATACAGCTCGATGCGCTCGATCTCGACTCGGTACGCGCCGGGCTCAACGAGCTGCGCCGCCTGCTGCGCGCCGGCCTGCGCCTGGCCGACAACCTGGTCGAGCAAATCGACTGGCCGTCACCGGAGCTCGCGCAGGATGCGCTGGTCAACCGGCGCCTGGCGGTCCACGTCACCGGCATCGGTGATCTCATCGACCGCTGGGAGCTCGACCCGGCGGCATTCAGCTCGGTGAAACTCGCTACGCGCTGGCTCACGGTGGTGCGCCGCCTCATGGTGCGCGAGTCCAACGCGCTCGCCCGCGAACGCGGGCCGTTCCCCGGGCTCGAGCTGCACGACATCGCCCATTCGCTTGCCTCCAGCCTCGGCGATGAGCGCGCGCGCCGGCTGCTGCGCCAGGCCGGGCTGCGCCACCGCCACCTGCTGGTGCTCTCGCCCTACAGCGTGTTTCCCGAGCGCTGCCCGCGCCGGCCACTGAGCGCCTATCTGCACCTGCTGCCGGTCGTGCAGGCGGCCGACACGATCGCGATGCGCGGCGACGCCATAGCGCGCGCCCTGCCGCTCGGAGCCTTCCGCCGCCTGCTGCAGATGACCTGGGCGATCGCCCGCAATCGCGCCTGAGCGCGTGCTGCGATCGGTGGTTTTCGGCTGCGCCCGCGCGGTTTCGAAGGCGCCGCGCTTTCAGGCCGCGTAGCCCGTTGCAGCCCTCCTCGACCGCGGGCGCACGGCGCGGGCCTTGGAGCGAGGGGCTGCGCCGCCGCGGCGCGCGGCGCCCGCGTTTTCCGCCGGGCGATACCCCAGTGGACGGCCCGCCATTGTATGCACTGCAGCGGCCGTGCTATAGCTTTGCGCCGTTTGCGGCGGCGGTCCCCCCGCCCTGAGTCGGCGGTCGCGGGGAAATAGAGCCAGAAACAGAAGGAACGCAGCTTGCCCGCTTTACCCAGCCTCCACGCGCTGGCGGTGATCGTCCTGATCGGCCTTGCGCTCTACATGTTCAGCAAGGATCGCTGGCCGCTGCAGACCACCGGCTTCGGCGTGCTGCTGGTGCTCGCGCTCGGTTTCTACGTTTTCCCGTATCCCGGGATCAAGACGGCGGATTTCTTCGCCAACTTCGGCAACGAGGCGCTGGTGACCGTCTGCGCGCTGCTGATCCTCGTCAAGGGGCTCGAGGCGACCGGGGCGCTGCAACCGCTCACGGTGTTCCTCGGCCGACTCTGGAACAAGGGCCCTAGGCGGGCATTGCTGATCACCTTGCTGCTCTCGGCGCTCGCCAGCGGCTTCATCAACGACACGCCCCTGATGGCGATTCTGTTTCCGGTCATCCTCGCCTGTGCGACGCGCAGCGACACGCCGCCTTCGCAGGTGCTGCTGCCGCTGAACTACGCCGTGCTCATCGGCGGCATGGCGACCACTATCGGCACCTCCACCAACCTGCTCGCGGTGGGCGTCGCCGAGAAAGCCGGCTTGCCGCCGTTCAGGCTCTTCGACCTCGCCCCGCCGGTGCTGTTCGCCGGAGGCCTCGGCCTGATCTTCATCTGGCTCGCCGGTCCGCGCCTGCTGCCCGAACGCCGCCTTCCGCTCGCCAAGGGCTCGCCGCGGATTTTCAGCGCGGCGTTCTACATCAACGAAGGCAGCTTCGCCCATGGGCGCATCCTGTCGGAGGTGCTGGCGCACACGCAGAACCGAATGCGCATCGAGCGCATCCAGCGGGGCCTCGACCTGACGGTGGCGAAGCTGCCCTCGTTGCGGCTGCAGGCTGGCGACCGGCTGTTCGTCAAGGACACCGCGGATCGCCTGAAAGAGTTCGAGAAGCTGCTCGGCGCCACGATGTACGACGACAGCGAGTTCGAAACGCCGGTTACCGAGGGCCGGCCGCAGGCGACCGAGAACCAGCAACTCGCCGAGGTGGTGATCACGCGGGCCTCGCCCTTGTACCAGCGCGTGCTCAACGCGGCGGACTTCGTGGCCCGCTACCGGCTGCTGCCGCTGGCGGTCCACCGCGCCCGCGGGGCCGAGACTCCGGGAGCCGACAAGGAGGAGTTGCGGCTGCGCGCCGGCGACGTGATCCTGGTGCAGGGCGCGCAGCAGGACATCATCGCGCTGCGCGCCAGTGGCTCGATGCTGGTGCTTGGCGGCACCATCGACCTGCCGCACACGGACCGGGCCCCGCTCGCGCTCGCCATCATGGTCGGGGTGGTCGTGTCGAACGCGACCGGCCTGATGCCAATCTCCATCGGCGCGCTGATGGGTATTGCCGTCATGCTCGTCACGCGCTGCCTGCGCTGGCGACACATCCCGGAGGCGCTCAACATCAACCTCATCATGGTGATCGTCTCGAGCCTGTCGATGGGGGTCGCGCTGGAGAAAACCGGCGCCGCGGAATTCATCGCGCAGCTGTTCGTCTGGGTCACGCAGGCGTTGCCCACACCCATGGTGGTGGGGAGCGTGATGCTGGGGATCACCGTGCTTACCAACGTCGTCACCAATAACGCGGCGGTGGTACTCGGCGTGCCGATCGCAATCAACGTCGCGCAGCAGCTCGGGGTGGATCCGGAGCCGTTCGTGCTGGCGGTCATCTACGGCGCGAACATGCCGTTCGCGACCCCGATCGGCTATCAGACCAATACGCTGATCATGAACGCCGGCGGCTACCAGTTCGGCGACTACATGCGCATAGGGATACCCCTGATCGCCGTGATGCTGCCCGCGTTCACCGTGATCCTGACCATCCTCTACGACCTGTGAGCGAGGAGGGTTCGCTTGACCGCAAGGGGGCAGGCGGGGATACTCGCGCCATGCAGGCCGTGATTGCCGACGCTCGCTGGTGGCGGATCCTCTCCGCGGAGGGGGTTGCTGGCTAGCGCGCGAGGTTCGTACGGCCAATGACCCATCTCCGCGGCAGCGGGGGTGGGTTTTTTTTCGTTTTTCGCCGGTCCGCGGGAATGTCTGCAACGGAAGGGTGCGGGCGAGAGCGACCGCTTCCGAGTGGCTTCGTCCCATGGGCTGTCGGTGCGGCGATGAACGGTGACGCTGACCGGCTGCTGGCGGCAGGCCGCCAGCAGCCGATACGCCGCACGCGAGATCAGGTGACGTGTAACGTCCCCGCAGACCGGCGAAGAACTGGTTTGGACCGATCGATAAGGAAGACATGCAGGGACCATTCGACATAGCCGCCGACCTGGACACCCCGGTGTCCACGTTCCTGAAGCTGCGCCCGCTCGGCCCGCGTTTCCTGCTGGAGAGCGTGGAGGGCGGTCTGCAGCTCGCGCGCTATTCGTTTCTCGGTTTCGGCGACGCCGCGGAGCTGCGACTCGACGGCGAGGGGCTGCGAACGAATGGCGCGCGGCGTGCGCGCCCCCGCGGCCGCGATGGCCTGCTTGCCGCCCTGCGCGAAGCGCTCGAGCGCACCCCGCGCCTGCAACCGGAGATTCCCGGTCTGCCGTTCGCGGGCGGGCTGGTCGGCGTCGCCGGCTACGACGTGGTGCGCAACTTCGAGCGTCTCGAGCGCCCCCCGGGCGGCGCGGCGGTGCCCGCCGTGCCGGAAGCGGCCTATCTCGCGGCCGGCTCCATGCTGGTGTTCGATCACCTCACGCGGCGGATCGCGTTGCTGCACGCGGGCGCCGAACACGAGCGCGTCGCGTTGCGCCGGGAGGTGCTGAGGCTGCTGCGCGGGGCCGCTCCGGCGAGTCCCGCAACTCCCCGTTACGGGACGGCGGCGCAGAGCTTCTCGCCGGAGGAGTTCTGCGCGGCCGTGGAACAGGCGAAGCGCTACATCACGCTCGGCGATGTGTACCAGCTGGTGCTCTCGGTGCGTTTCGCAGGCGAGCATTCGCTTTCTCCGTTCGAGACCTATCGGGCGCTGCGCCTGCTCAACCCCTCTCCCTACATGTTCTATCTCGATCTCGGTGACGTGCAGGTGGCCGGCTCCTCGCCGGAAGCGCTGGTGCGCCTGCGGGCCGGCCGCGCATCGCTCCGGCCGATTGCCGGCACCCGCCCGCGCGGCGCCGATCCCGAGCAGGACCTCGCCCTGGAGGCGAGCCTCAGGGCCGACCAGAAGGAGAACGCGGAACACGTCATGCTGGTCGACCTGGCGCGCAACGACCTCGGCCGTGTCGCCCGCGCCGGGTCGGTGCGCGTGGATCCCTACAAGGCGATCGAGCGCTACAGCCACGTCATGCACATCGTCAGCGGCGTGCAGGGGCAGCTCGCGCCCGGGCGCGACGCATTCGACCTGTTCGCGGCCGCTTTCCCGGCCGGCACGCTGGTCGGTGCGCCGAAGGTGCGCGCCATGGAACTGATCGACGAGCTGGAGCCGGTACGCCGCGGCCTGTACGCCGGGACGGTCGGTTACTTCGGCAACAACGGCGACATGGACCAGGCGATCACGATTCGCACGCTGGTGTTCCGCGACGGCACCTACAGCTACCAGGCGGGCGCCGGCATCGTCGCCGACAGCGTACCGCAGACCGAGTACGAAGAAGTGCTGGCCAAGAGCGCGATTCTCCGTCGCGCACTCGCCATGGCGGAGGAAGGGCTGTGACGCCGAAGCTGCTCCTCATCGACAACTACGATTCATTCACCTACAACCTCGTGCAGGCGTTCCTGGTCCTCGGTGCGGAGGTGCACGTCTATCGCAACGACGAGATCACGGTCGAGCAGGCGCTCGCGCTCGCGCCCAGCCACGTGTGCATCTCTCCCGGTCCCGGCCGTCCCGAGGACGCCGGCGTGTCGCTCGCCATCATCGCGGCGTTCGAGCGACGCGCGCCGCTGCTCGGGGTCTGTCTCGGCCACCAGAGCCTGGTGCATCATTTCGGGGGGCGCATCGTATCCGCGCCGCGGCTGATGCACGGCAAGACCTCGATGGTCAGCCACGACGGCCGGAGCATCTTCCGGGGCCTTCCCAATCCTTTCGAGGCGGGCCGCTACCACTCGCTAACGGCCGAGGACGGCTCCATGCCGGCGGCGCTCGAGGTGAGCGCGCGCTCCGAGGCGGGCGAGATCATGGGCGTGCGCCATCGCGAGCTGCCGCTGGAGGGCGTGCAGTTCCACCCGGAAAGCGTACTCACTCCGGACGGCAACCGGCTCATGGAGAACTTCCTGAGGGCCGGCAGGTGAGCGCCGCGGTGCAGGCCTCGCTCGCGCGCCTGCTCCGCCGGGAGGACCTGTCACAGGCGGAATCGGCCGCGCTGATGCGCGCGCTCGCCGACGAGACGCTCCCGGCCGCGCTCGCGGGCGCAGTGCTGGCTGCATTGCGCAGCAAGGGCGAAACGGCGGAGGAAGTGCGCGGTTTTGCGAGTGCCATGCGCGATCTCGCCCTTCGCGTCGTGTTGCCGCACGGTCTGCACGCGGCCGACATCGTGGGCACCGGCGGCGATGATTCCGGCAGTTTCAACATTTCCACCGGGGCGGCGTTGCTGGCGGCGGCCTGCGGCGTGCCCGTGGTCAAGCACGGCAATCGCTCCGTGTCCTCGATGTCGGGCAGCGCCGACGTGCTGGAAGCGCTCGGCGTGCCGCTGGCGCAGGACGCGGACCACGCGCTCGAGTGCCTGCGCCAATGCGGTTTCACGTTCCTGTTCGCGCCGAACTTTCATCCCGCGATGAAGGCGATCGCACCCGTGCGGCGCGCGCTCGGGGCGCGCACCGTGTTCAACGTGCTCGGGCCCCTGACCAATCCGGCGGCGCCGCCATTCAGCGTCGTCGGCGCCTTCGACCTGCCGACCGCGCGCCTGATGGCGGACGCGCTTTCCGGGCTGCCGATCGAGCGAGCCTTCGTGGTGCACGGCGAGCCCGGCTGGGACGAGGCCACCCCCGTCGGCCCGTTCGTCGTCTTCGACGTGCGGCCGGGAACGGTCCGCCGCGGGCGGCGCAACCCGTTGCACTACGGCCTTCCCCCCTGCCGCCCCGCGGAACTCGCCGGCGGCGACGCGGCTGCCAACGCACGCGCTATCGAGCTGGTGTTCGCGGGCAGCGACCGCGGCGCGCACCGCGACGCACTCGTGCTCGGCGCCGGCCTCGTACTCGATCTCACCGGCAGGACACGCGGGCTGCGCCGCGGTATCGAGCGGGCGCGCGAGGCCATCGACTCGGGCGCTGCCACCGCGCTGATCGGGCGCCTGCGGGCGTTCGCGCGGGGCGGCTCGTGATGACGCCGGGCGGCGGCGATTTCCTGGTCCGCATGGCGCTGGCGAGTCATCGCAGGCTCGACGCGGCGCTCGCCGTGCGCAGCGAGAAGGAACTGCGGCAGCAGATCGCGCGATTGCCGGCACCGAACGCCCCGCGTTTCACGACATCGGCGTTTCACCTCATCGCCGAGGTCAAGCGTCGCTCGCCATCGGCCGGCGAGCTTGCGCTCGCGACGCTCTCGCCGGCGGAGCAGGCGCGACGCTATGCGCAGGGCGGCGCCGTTGCAGTCTCGGTGCTGACCGAGCCCGAGGAGTTCGGCGGCGCCCTCGGCGATCTGCGCGAGGTCACGGCCGCGTTGCCGGCCCTTGCGGTCATGCGCAAGGACTTTCTCGTCGGCAACTACCAGATACTGGAGGCGCGCGAAGCCGGCGCCTCCGGCGTGCTGCTGATCGCCGCGATGCTCGAGCCGGAGCGGCTGCAGGCGATGCTCGAGTGCGCGCTCGGGCTCGGGCTGTTCGCGCTGGTCGAGGTATTCGACCGGGCAGATCTCGATCGTTGCCTGCCGGCCGTCGAAGCCGCCGCGTTGAGCGAGGCGGGGCGTGGCCGCGTGCTGCTCGGCGTGAACTGCCGCAGCCTGCGCACGCTCACCGTGGATTTCGGCCGTTTCGCCGCACTCGTGCCGCACCTGCCGGACGGCGTGCCGTGGGTTGCCGAGAGCGGCATCGACACGCCGGCGCAGGCAGCCGAGGTCGCGCGCCTCGGCTACCGCGCGATCCTCGTCGGCACCGCGCTCATGCGCGCTGCAGATCCGGCTGCGGTGGCACGGGCCTTGCTCGAGGCCGGCCGTGCGGCGCTGCCGGCGGGTTGACCGGCGCCAGCGGCGATTCGAGCATGCGTGTCTTCGTCAAGATCTGCGGGCTGATCACGGCGGCGGCGGTTCGCGCGGCGGTCGCGGCCGGCGCCGACGCCGTCGGCTTCGTGTTCGCCGCCTCGCCGCGGCGGGTGACGCCGGAGGACGCGGCAACCCTCGGGGCGCTGGTGCCGGCGGGCATCATGCGCGTGGCCGTGATGCGCCACCCGCTGCCGGAGGAGTGGCAGGAAGTGGCCGGCATTGCGCGGCCCGACTGGCTGCAGACCGAGGCGCGTGACTTCGAGGCGCTGAAACTGCCGGCCGGCGTGGAACCGCTGCCCGTGTACCGCGATGTTCCCGGTCTGGACAGTGCGGCGCTCGCCCGCGAAGATCGCGCTCTTTTCGAGGCGGCGGCGAGCGGCACCGGGCAGACGCCCGACTGGGAGCGCGCGGGAGCGCTCGCGCGGCTCACCCGCCTGGTGCTCGCCGGCGGGCTGCATCCTGGCAATGTCGGCGAGGCGATCCGGCGCGTGCGGCCCTGGGGCGTTGACGTCAGCAGCGGTGTCGAATCGAGTCGCGGCGTGAAGGATCCGGCGAAGATCGAAGCCTTCATCGCGGCGGTGCGCCGCGCGGAACGGGAAATGAACCGTGCAGATCGGTAAAGAAGAATCCGCGAGCCTGCTCGCGCGCCTGCTGAAAGGCGAGTTTCCCGACGCGCGCGGCCGCTATGGCCCATTCGGCGGGCGCTATGCCCCCGAGACCCTGGTGCCCGCCCTCGAGCGGCTCACCGAAGGCGCGCGGAAATTCCTGCGCGAGCCGGAGTTCGCGGCCGACCTCGGCCGGGAACTGCGCGACTGGGTGGGGCGGCCGACGCCGCTCACGCCCGCCCCCCATCTCGGGCGCGGCTGGGGCGCGGAGGTTTACCTCAAGCGCGAAGACCTCGCGCATACCGGCGCGCACAAGATCAACAACGCGCTCGGCCAGGCGCTGCTCGCGCGCCGGCTGGGCGCCGGGCGCGTCATCGCCGAAACCGGCGCCGGCCAGCACGGGGTGGCGACCGCGGCGG
>CAZFWB010000004.1:0-583 GCA_964522655.1 uncultured Chromatiaceae bacterium
CCAGCAGCAGGGCGCCGGCAACGAGCACGGCGGCGATGTTCAGCTGCCGTGAGCGCGCGACCTGGCCACGGCGGCGCGCGTCCTCGCGGCGTTTAGGGGTTGCCTGCTCGGTGCGCTCCTGGAAATCCCTCTCGGCCACGGTCAACTCCCGGCGAGTACGCGGCTGATTGCGGCAAAGGCCTCAGCGAACTGCGCGCTCCAGATCGCCCCGTGGCCGTCGATGTCGAGCAGCATGATCAGAAAGCCCATCAGCAGCGTGATGGGGAAGCCGACTGCGAAAAGATTCAGCGTCGGCGCGGCCCGGCTGATGACGCCGAAGGCGACGTTCACCATGAGCAGCGCCGCGACCGAGGGCAGCGCGAGCTTCAGGGCGCCGACGAACATGATTCCGGCAAAGTCAGCTACCTGCCGCGCATCGCCGGCGTCGAGCCCGCCGCTGCCGATCGGAATGAGACTGAAGCTCGCCGCGAGCAACTCGATCAGCTGCAGGTGCGCGTCGGCGGCGAGCATGAGCAGCGTGGCGATTATCAAATAGAAGCGGCCGAGCAGCGGGATGCCGCCAGCCTGGGGATCCACCACCATC
>CAZFWB010000004.1:593-23322 GCA_964522655.1 uncultured Chromatiaceae bacterium
GAACGACAGGCCGGTGCCGCTCGAGACGATCTGGCCGCCGATCACCGCCGCTTCGATGGCGATCTTGAGCAGGAAGCCGATTGCGATGCCGACCAGCAGTTCCTGCGCGACCGCGAGCACGCCCTGCACGCTCAACGGCGAGAACTGCGGCGTTGCCCCAATGACCGGCAGCATGGCGAAGGACAGGACGAGCGTGATGAGGATGCGCAGGCGGGGCGGCACGAACATGGCGCCGAGCACGGGCGCCATCATCACTACGCCTGAGACGCGCAGCGCGGCCCACATCACCTGGAACAGGGTGTCGACGAGTGCGGCCAGGGTGAGCATGGTGGGGCCCGATCGCTCAGCCGAGCATGGCGGGGATGTTGTTGAACAGCACGCGCGTGTAACTGGTCAGCAGCTGCAGCATCCATGGGCCGGCGGCGAGCAGCATCAACACCAGCGCCAGCAGCTTCGGGATGAACGACAGCGTCATCTCGTTGATCTGGGTGGCTGCCTGCAGAACGCCGACGAGCACGCCGGTGACGAGCGCGGCGAGCAGCAGGGGAGCGGCAACCATCACGGTGACGGTGAGCGATTCTCTCGCGACGGTCAGGACCATTTCGGGCGTCATGACGGGCCTCTCAGCCGGTTGCGAAGCTCGCGGCGAGCGTCCCGGTGATCAGGCTCCAGCCGTCCACGAGCACGAAGAGCATGATCTTGAACGGCAGGGAGATGAGCATCGGGGAGAGCATCATCATGCCCATGGACATCAGCACGCTGGCGACCACGAGGTCGATGATCAAAAACGGTATGAAGGTCAGGAAGCCGATCTGGAACGCCGTCTTGAGCTCGGAAGTCATGAAGCTCGGGAGCAGGACCGACATCGGCACGGCCTCCGGTGTCGCGTACTCCTCATGTCCGGCCAGCCCGGCGAACAGTTCGAGATCAGGCTCCCGCGTCTGGCCGAGCATGAACGAGCGCAGCGGCTTCTCGGCGGCGCTTGCGGCCGCGTCGAGTTCCATCGTGCCCGCCATGTACGGCCTGACTCCGCCGTCGTAGACCTCGCTCAGCACCGGGCCCATCACGAAGAACGAGAGGAACAGCGCCAGTCCGATCAGCACCTGGTTCGGCGGCGTCTGCGGCATGCCGATCGCCTGGCGCAGGATCGCGAGCACGATCACGATGCGCGTGAACGAAGTGGCGGCCAGTGCGAGCGACGGCAGCAGCGTGAGCGCCGTCATGAGCAGCAGGATCTGCAGGCTCACCGACCAGGTCTTGCCGTCGCTGCTCGAACTGACCAGTTCCAGTGCCGGCACTGCCGCCTCGGCCAGAGCGAGCGACGGCAGCACGAGCAACGCGGCGAGCGCGATCAGGCTGCCGCGCTTCATGGCTTCTGCTCCATGAGCGTGGCGAACCGCTGGCTCCCTTCCGTGTCTCTCATCACGTGCAGGGCCCGCATTCCGGCCGGGCTCACGCCGACGAGGACCTGTTCCTGCCCCACGCGCAGCAGCACGACCTTCTCGCGGGCGCCTAGCGAAACACCGCTCACGACCTCGATGAGGCCGCTCTTGAGCCGGCCACCGGCGCGCAGCCGCCGGGCGACCCAGGCCAGCGCGGCGACCAGGCCGAGCACCACGCCGAGGGAGAGCACCATGCGCAGCGCGGAACCCGCCAGGCTGCCGGTGTCGAGCGCGCCCGGCACCGGCTGCGCCGGCATCGGGTCCGCCGCGAGCACGCCAACCGCCAGGGCGGTGGCTGCGAGGCCGATCGCGACCGCGATGCAACGACTGCGTTTCAAGTGGCGCTCCTTCAGCCCGTCGGTTTCGCCGCCGACGCGACGACGTCAGTCAGCCGGATGCCGAACTTGTCGTTGACTACCACGATCTCGCCATGGGCAACGAGTGCGCCGTTGACGAGGACGTCGAGAGGTTCGCCGGCACTGCGGTCGAGTTCGACGACAGAGCCCTGCGACAGGCGCAGCAGGTTGCCGACGCTCATCTGCGCACGGCCGACTTCCAGTGACAGAGTCACCGGCACGTCGAGAATGACGTCTATGCTTGGATGCCCGTCACCGTTGCCGCCGCCGCTCTCGCTCACCTGCTGAAAGGACGCGGCGCGAAAGCCTGCGGTGTCGGAACTGGGCTTGGCGCCGGGCGCGGCGCCGCTGGTCTCTCTCGGTTTCTGCTCATCCATATTTCTCTCCCAAGGCGCGGCGGTTCAGGGGTTTGTTGATGCGTACGGCATTGCGTCCCTCGAAGACTCCGAGGGTGCCCTCCAGGAGCGGCTGGTCGCCGGCGTAGAGCACGACGTTGGCGGGCAGTTCAGTTGGAATCACGTCGCCGGGCCTGGCGAGCGCGATGTCGCGCAGGCTCACCTCGGTCGCGGTCAGTACGGCGCGCATCGCGACCCGCGCCCCTTCCACGTCCTCGCGCAGCCGGCTTCTCCATTTCTGGGCCGTGCCGGCAGCGGTCTCTGACTGCACCGCACCGCGCAGACTGCGCAGCGGCTCCACGATCGCGGCAGGCAGCACTACGTCGAAACAATGCTCGGCCTCACCGATCACGAAGCCGAAGCGCGCCACCGACACCGTCTCCGAGCTGGTGGCGACGCCGGCGAAGATCGGGTTGTTTTCGGTCTTGCCGAGCCCGAAATCGAGATCGAGGAACGGCTTCCAGGCCTGCTTCAGGTCAGCGGTGACGGCCTCGACGAACTTGCGGGTCAGCCGCTGCTCGATCGGTGTGAAATCGATGAGATCGCCGGGCCGCTGCCCAAGGCCGTCGCCGCCGAAGAAAACCTCGGTCAGTACGAACACGAAATCGGGACTGAGGCTGAGCGCTCCCCTGAGGTTGGCCGGCCTGATGTCGAGCACGCTCAGGCTGACCGGGGCTGGCAGGGAACGGGCGTACATGCCCCAGCGCACCGAACGCACCGGGTGGGCAACCACGTCGAGTGAGGCGCGGAAGAAACGTCTTCCCGTGGCCTTCAGGAGGCTCATCATGCGCTCGGCAATCGATTCGAGCGCCGGCGCGCGGTCGGCGAGGATGCGTTCCCAGTGATCGGCATGCAGGTCCCGGATCTGGCCGGCGGGCGCGCCGCCCGCTGCTTGGTCGCCAGCTGGCGGAGGGGCGCGCAGCGCCTGGGACTCCTCGTCCGAGATGATGTCCTTATGATCCATGGGCGCGCGGTTACTGGACGACGAAGCTCGTGAAGTACAGGTCCTCCACGTTGGTGGTCTTGCCCTTGGCCGCGTTGGCCTTAAGGACCCGCTGGACCTCGGCGAGGCAGTCCTTGCGCAA
This sequence comes from uncultured Chromatiaceae bacterium, assembly GCA_964522655.1. GTDB lineage: Bacteria > Pseudomonadota > Gammaproteobacteria > Steroidobacterales > QUBU01. The sequence goes on from CAZFWB010000004.1 coordinate 3,872, forward strand.
CGCTTCCTTGCCCTCGCGGCTGGTCAGCTCGGCGAGGCTCTTGCCGCTCAGCGCATTGAGCAGGTTGTTGCGGATGACCGGCATGTGCATCTCTACGGCGGCGATGCTCTCCTCGTCGCGGGCCATCACCTCGACCGTGGCCTGCAGGAAGCGCATGGCGCCCTCGTCGCGGAAACTCACCACCAGAGGCGGGTCGAAGGCGAGGTAGACGGGCGGTGCCTTGGGTTGCTCGGGCTTCTTTGCGGGTGCCTTGCCGGTCTTCACGTCCGCTTCCGGCGCGTGCTGACCGCAACCGGGCATCAGTCCCGGCATGACCAGGCAACCGACGACGGAGGTCACCAGTTGGGCCGCAACTACGAGAAAGAACAGGCCCACGCCGAGGCCGATTGTCCTGCCGAGGCTGCCACCGCCGGCCTTGGCTTCCCTGGCCGTGGCGGCGACTTCCGCGTCTTCGATTGCCATGACTTGCCACCCCTGTGGTGGGTAATCCCGCGACCTCTGAAGCAAGTCCTGTGCCAGCGATTGAGGCGAAAATTAAGGTTTATTAATTAATGGCTTACAGAGCCGTTTCGAACCGCTGTCAACGACTTGGCGTGGCGCGGCGGGGGCTGGCCAATCCCTTGGCGCGGGACGGGCGTGCGGGGGCACGGTATCAGGTCCGATCGGCCGAGAAGGCGGCAGCACCCATTGCCCGCCGTCCCGCCGCGCTGGGAGAATCGCGGTAGCCGGCGGGAAGGCCGGTTCGACAACAACAGAAACCAGCAACGATCGCGACGCAGAGGGCGGGGGATGCCCGGGAACGATGCAATGAAGCGGGTGCGCGCCGCGCTGGCCGGTGCGGCTCTGCTTGCTCTGAGCGGTCCGTGGGCCGTTGCCGCCGAGTACTCGCTCGAACTGGTCCGGGTGACCAGCGGCAGCGCAAACGGCATGTCGAACGCCGTGTCGCTCACGACGATAGGCTCATGGGTCTACGACGATTCGGCGGGCACCGTCAAGCTGTCCGGTACCCAGCGCAACCGTTTCGACCTCAGTCCGGCGCCGAACAACGACCTGTTCACGCACGTGATGGCCGACGTGGTGTTCGACCTCGATGCGGTGACCATCAGCGGCGCCGCCTACGAATGCGTCGAGGGCGATTTCGGCAGCCTGGTCGGAGCAAGCCTGTGCGGCAACGTGAATTTCGGCGAGAACTTCATCCCGGAAACCACGCTCGACTACGGCGCCGTGCCCGGCACGCGCGCCGTTGGTGGCGACGACGTGGCGCTCGGGCCGCAGCAGCAGCTCACGAACTATGCCGCCGGGCTGAACACGTTCAATGGCAGCGTATTGCTCATCGAGTCTCCGGACTGGACCGCCAACCCCGGGTCCGCGGGGCTGCAGCTGGAATTCCTGGTCAACGACGCGCCGCCCCTGCTCGATGTTCCCGACGTGCGTGGACAGGATCAGGCGCTGGCGGAGGCCGCGATTGCGGCGGGCGGATTGGCCGTCGGCACGGTGTCCGCCGCCAACGATCCGTTTGTGCCGGCGGGGCGGGTGCTCAGCCAGAACCCGTTGCCCTGCGATGGGTGCGCGATGCTCAACGACGCGGTGGACCTGGTGGTTTCGCTCGGGCCCGTTCCCGTGGTCACGCTTGCCGAGCGGATCGACGCGCTGGGAGCCGCAGTGGACGATCTGGACCTGCTGCGGTCGAGGAAAGTACGGCTGCACAGCGAGCTGGCATCTGCGGCCTACGTGCTCGCGATATGTTCGGACGGCAATGACGTAGCCAGCGCGAAGCCATGGGCCGCGCGGCTGCGGCAGCGGCTTGCCACCCTGAGCCAACGGCCGGCGGTTTGGGTGGAACGGCTTTCGCGACGCCTGTGCCTTGACGACGGTGGCGCGAGGCGCGCGGCGCAGCACGTCGAGGACTTCATTGGCCTGGTCGATACCTACCGGGGGCGTTCGCTCGCCACCGAGGACGCCGACGAGCTGGTGGCACAGGCGCGGGTCCTCATCGCGGAGATCCTGTTCGTGCCGCCGTCGTCCGGACTGGTGAGCATCAGCTCGGGCGGCGCAGAGCGCGTCTACTACCTCAGGATGCCGTCCGACTACTCTCGCTTCGACACGCCGAAGCCGATCCTGTTTGCGTTCCACGGCACCAACGGCACGTGGATGAGCTGGTTCGAGGGCGGGTACTACGGGCCGACGCTGCAGGAGACGATCGGCGACGGGGCGATCATGGTCTTCATGCAGGCGGAAACGCTGGTCACCGGAATCCGGCAGTGGGATTTCGCGACGGATTTCGAGTATTTCCAGGACGTGCTTGCGGACGTCGCGAACAAGGTCCGCTTCGACACCAACCGGATCTTCGTGACCGGACACAGCTCGGGCGGTGGCTTCACGCACGAGATCGGCTGCCGTTTCGGCGACATCGTGCGCGCGATTGCGCCGCACTCGGGCGCGCTCACGGGGCGCGATTGCACAGGCGCAGTGGCCGTGATGCAGCTGCAGAGCGAGAATGACGAGCTGGTGCCAGCGTCCGCAGTAACGCCCGCGCGCGATTTCTGGGTGCTGTACAACGGATTCGATCTCGATGCCTCGGGTCCGGGAACGGCTCCGGCTTGCCGCGATTACTCGCTGGGCTCCTCGCTGTATCCGGTTGAGTGGTGCCTGCATGATGAGTCGGCGGGCGAAGGCCATGCCTGGTGGTCACAGGCGAGCGCGAGCCTGTGGACGTTCTTCAGCGGCCTGCCGACCGCGACGCCATCCGCCGACCCGCCGCCGGGTGGCGGTCTCGACCGGGTGCTGGAGGCCTTCCCGGCCCGGCTCGATTTCACGGTGCGCTTCCCGGAGACGATCGGAGAGGTGGAATTGCTCGTCGCGGTCCTCTACCCGCCGGGTACGCGGCCGCCGCTGCGCGATTCGCCGCTGTGGTTTCTCAACCTCGACATCGACCCGGGCGCGGCGGCGCCGGGCACGGAGCAGAGTTATTCGGTACCGATCCAGCTGTTCGACTCGACTCCGGAGACCCCGTTGCCCGGCACGTACACGCTGGGGATCGTGGCCTATGTGGAGGGTGGGACCTTCCCCATCCCCGCGGCCGGTATCGACCAAAACGCGCTCGTGGACATCGAGATCGTGGACAGGTTTTCGACCATCGTCGTGGGGGAGACACTGCAGTTGCTCCCGATCGTCAGCGAGTAGCTCAGGCCGGCCCGCCGATTGCGCCGCACGCCCGTGCCTGCGGCGGCCCGCACGCGACGCCTCAGACGAATACATCCACGCGGCGATCGGACTGCGGCCTGATCTGCCAGGCTGACGCTGCGGTCAGCGTGGCCGTCTCGCGATCGTCATTCGACCAGTTCGCCCACGCGGGGGAGGCCGTGGCGAAACCGCGCTGCGCGAAGCCATTTCGGCCCGCATCCACGTTCGCCTGCATCAGGGTCAGGCCCTGATCGGCGAATAGTTCCCGCAGCCTGGGAATGGCCTGTTCGAGCGCTTCGCGCGTCGTCGCCTGGTGGGCGCTGAACAGCACCTGCGCGGCGCCGTCCTCGTCTACGTTGATGCGGATCTGCATCGGTCCGAGGTGTTCGGGTTGCAGCCGCAGCGTTGCCGACTGCATGCCACGCTCGGCCATCAGCAGCAGACGTTCACCGAGGCCCTGAGACCAGGCGTCCCGATCGGCGAGGGGCTCGAGCGCCGGCAACGCCTCGAACGGGGAGAGCACCGCGGGCTGCGCCGCAGGCGGGCCGGCGCTCGTCGCGGCCGGCGGCTGCGTCGCGTTCACAATCACCGCTGCGCCCGCGTCGCCGCTCAAGGCAAATCGCGGCGCCGGGTTGAGAGCCGCCTCGAGCCGCGCGCGGGCCTCGGCCGGCAACGCGAGCTCATCGACCGCTCGCGCGCCGTCATTGCCCGGCGCGACGCGCGCCGCCTCGCCCCTGGCGGCCATGGAGTCGAGGCCGCTCGCTTGCGGCGCGGCCCGGTCCAGCGGATCGTCCGACGCCGCCGACGTCCGTGCGTCAACGCCGGCGTTCAGAGAGGAAAGCACCACCTCGGCCGGCCCTTCGGCCGGCATTTCCGGCATGCCTGCGACGGGCACGGGACCGGAGGGTGGCGGCTGGGCGCCGTCGGGCTGAGCGGCGGGCGCCGCCGCCGTCGGCGTCGTCACCGTACCGGGGGCAGCTAGGCTCGCCAGCAAGGCATCGATGTCGGGTAGCGGCAAGCCGTTGCCCTCCGTCGGCAAGGGCTCGCCGCCGCCCCCGACAGGGTCGGCCGCCAGCGCGTCCGTGGACGATTCCCGGGCTGGCGTGGACAGGCTCGTGAGCGGCTCAGGCAGCGGCGTTTCCGGCGCCACGGTCCCATCGGCCGCAATGGCCGGCAAAGCTGATTCCGGCGCGGTGGTGGCGTTCGGTCGCAAAGCCAGCAGCAGCGCGGAAAATGCGCCCTGCGCAGAACTGCCATCCGCAACAGGCGCGCTGACGCCGCCGCCGGGCGCAGCGCCGGTGGCGGGCGCCTGGAGCGGACCGGCTGCGGTGGTCGCGAGGCGCGCCTGGCTGGTTTCCGGGATCAGGGTGGCAGTCACTGACGGCGTTGTCCCTCGGATGGGTATCAGAAAAGAGCAACAACCGTGCCAGCGCGCGGTACAAGGCTCCCAGCCGGACGCATCCGCGACGCGCATCACGATCCGTGTCGCGGCGCGCCCTGAAGTTCACGGGGACCCCGCCCGGCGCTTACGCGGAGCGCCTTCGTCCTCCCCGGCCTCGTAGTCTTGCGTCAGCGCCTGCGCTGCGCGATTTCATCCAGTTCTGCCTGATCGCGCCGTTCCAGCCGGTCGCTCTCGCGCTGGCGGATGCGCTCGTTGAAACGCTGCAGCCCGAGCGAGCGCGAGCGCGCGTCACGCCAGCGCTCGACCTGCCGCAGATACAGCCCACGGTGTTCCTCGACGACCTGCGTCTGCCGCTCGACGGCTTCGCGCAGCCGGGCGGCAAACTGGCGCCGGCCCTGCAGCGCGCCGAGCGTGAGAGCGCTGCTGCCGGTGACGGACATGCGCTCATAGTGATCGAGGTACGCGCGCACCTGGCGCAGACGCTCTTCTTCTGCCTGCAGTGATCGCAGCCGCAAACCGACGTCGCGCGAGGCAGCGTCCGCCCCGTGCTCGGCGAGCCGCTGGATGGATTGCAGGCCCTTGCGGCGGCGCATGGCTTATGTGGTCGCGGCTGAAGCCATGGTCGCGGCTGAAGCCGCTCCTACAACAGTGGAATCGCTGTTGACCAGCGCCTCGAGTTCGGCGACTGCGGTCTCCATGCTGACGGGCTCGTTCATCGCCTGTGCCATGAAAGCCTCGATCCGTGGCCACAGCCGCACCGCCCGGTCGAGCTGCGGGTCGGAACCGCTGCGATAGGCACCCACGGTGATCAGGTCGCGATGGCGCTGGTAGTAGGCGTGGATCTCGCGGAAGCGCTGTGCGGCGCGCAGGTGCTGGGGCGCGCAGATCCGGTTCATCGAGCGGCTGATCGAGGCCTCGGGGTCGATGGGAGGATAGATACCGCTCTCGGCGATCTCGCGCGAGAGCATGATGTGCCCGTCGAGCACTGCGCGCGCAGCGTCGACGATCGGATCGTTCTCATCGTCTCCCTCGGCCAGCACGGTGTAGAAAGCGGTAATCGAGCCGTTCCCGCGGGTGCCGGTGCCGGCCCGCTCGATCAGCTGCGGCAGCCGCCCGAACACCGAGGGCGGGTAGCCCTTGGTGGCCGGCGGCTCGCCGATGGCGAGCCCGATCTCGCGCTGGGCCTGGGCGAACCGTGTGAGCGAATCCATCAGCAGCAGCACCTGCTGGCCGTGGTCGCGAAAGTACTCGGCGATGGCCGTGGCCATCCACGCGCCATGCAGCCGCAGCAGCGGCGAGCAGTCGGCCGGAGTGGCGACGACGACGGCGCGGGCGAGACCCTCGGCACCGAGGTTATCCTCGACGAATTCCTTCACCTCCCGGCCGCGCTCACCGATCAGGCCGACGACGATCACGTCGGCGCGCGTGAACCGGGTCATCATCGCGAGCAGGCTGCTCTTGCCGATGCCGCTGCCGGCGAACAGCCCCAGGCGCTGGCCGCGCCCGGCGGTGAACAGCGCGTTCATCATGCGCACGCCGACGTCGAGCGGCTCGGTGATCGGCCGGCGCAGCAGGGGATTCACGGGGCGTCCCTCCAGGGGCACGCGCGCGTCCGGCAGCACCGGCCCGCGCCCGTCGAGCGGGCTGCCGGCGCCGTCGATCACCCGACCGAGCAGGGAAAAGCCCACCGGTACCTGCGCCACCGTGCGCGTCGGGATCACGCGGGCGTTTGGCATGACTCCGGCGAGCGCGCCGGTCGGCATCAGGTACAGGCGGTCCCCGGCAAAACCGACGACCTCGGCCTCGATACGGCGGCCGTCGTGGCCCTCGATCAGGCAGCGTGCGCCGAGCGCCGCCTCGCATCCCGTGGCCTCCAGCGTCATGCCCGCGGCGCGCGCGAGCTTGCCCTCGACCGTCACGCCGGGATCGCGCACCCGGCCTCGCAGCCGTGCAACCTGCGTCGACCAGCGCCGGGCGCGGTCACTCGCCAGGGTCAGTGCCGGGTGACTCATCGGACGCCTTTCGCTCGTCGTCGAACATCGTGGCGATGGTGCGGTCGAGGCGCGTCTGCAGGCGGCCGTCGATCTGCGACTGCGCGGTGACGATGATGCAGCCACCGCGCTCCATGAGCGGGTCGGTTTCGATGCGCCAGCTGCGCTCGTCCCCGGCCTGCGGCAGGCATTCGAGTACCGCGCCGGCGTCCTCGGGGTGCATGCGCACGGTGACGTCGGTCGCCGCCATGGGCAGCGCCGAGAGCCCATCGCGCACTACGCCGAGGAGGTGCGCAGGGTCGGCGCGCAGCTCGCGTCGGAGCAGCTGCCGGGCCACCGCCCGGACGAGCTCGAGAACTTCGTCGTAGAAACGGTGATCGAGCTCCTCGAGGGGGCGCGACAGGGCGTCGAGCACCTTTTCGAGCGCTGCCGCGCGTGTAGTAGCGTCCTTGCGCGCAGCCTCGAGTCCGGCGGCCCGGCCCTCTGCGAAGCCTTCCTGCCAGGCCCGCTGGCGCGTGGCGCGCAGGTCCTCCGGGCCGGTTCCGCCGCCGCGGAAAGGATCGGCGACTTCCGGCGCCTGCCAGGGCTGGCAGCGCTCGGCAATCTCGCGGCCGCGAAGCAGCTTGGACGTCATCAGACGAACTCGTTGCCGCCGCCGCCGAGGTTGATGCTGCCTTCGTCGCCGAGACGGCGGGCCGTGGCGACGATCTCCTTCTGTGCCGCTTCTACGTCCGAGAGCTTGACTGGCCCCTTGGCCTCGAGGTCTGAGCGGAGCAGTTCCGCGGCGCGCTTGGACATGTTGCGGAAGATCTTGTCCTGGAGGGCGGTGTCGGCGCCCTTGAGCGCGACCACCAGCGTGTCGGTGGTCACCTCACGCACCAGGGCCTGGATGCCGCGATCGTCGACGTCGAGCAGGTTCTCGAACACGAACATGTTGTCCTGGATCTGTTGCGACATCGAGGCGTTGATCCGGTCGAGTTCCTCGATGATCTGCTTGCCGACGTCCTTCTTTGCCTGGTTGAGGATGGTGGCGGCGCTGCGCACGCCGCCCAGCGTGGTCATCTTGAGAGTGCCGGACTGCTTGAACCGATGCTGCAGGACCTCGTCGAGTTCGATGATCGCGCTCTCGGGGACTTCCCCCATGCGCGCGATCCGCGTGACCACGTCCGTGGCCTGCCGGACGGGCAGTTGCGCCACGATCTGCGCGGACTTGGCCGGATCGAGCCCCGCCAGCACGGTGGCGATGACCTGGGGATGTTCGCCCTGGATGATCTCCGTCACTTCCTTGGCCTCCATCAGCTGCAGCGAATCGAGGCCCTTGCCTTCCTCGTCCACCAGCTTGTCGTAGAGGGAGGACGCACGCTCTTCGCCGAGCGAGCTCGCGAGCAGCTTCTTTAGGAATCGCGGCGAGCGGCCGACCAGCGGCGCCTCGGACTCGATATTCTCGGTGAAGTGATGCAGCACCGCGTCGGCCTGGTAGCGGGTCACCTTGCGGAGTCTGGCCATGGCGGCGCCGAGCTTCTGCACTTCGCTCACCGGCATGTGCTTCATGACCTCGGCGGCCTCGCGCTCGCTGAGCGACATGAGAAAGATGGCGGCGCGCTCGCTGCCGGTCAGATTCTGCGTGTCACTCATCGGTCTGCATCCAGGTCCGGACGATCTGCGCTACCCGCTCGGGGTTCTTGTCGGCGAGCTGGCGCGCGACGCTGACCTTGTCGTCGAACGACAGCGGTGCGCGGGTAGGTGCGGCGGCGTAGCCGCCCGCGGTGGCAGACTGGGCGGCGGGCAGCATGGCCGGGCTGGCGCCGCCGCCGCCGATACCGAGTCCCCGCATGATGGGACGGATGACCGCGAAGGCGAGGGCGAGCAGCAACACTCCGGCGAGCACGTTGCGGGCGGCATCGAACAACCCGGGCGAATCGAGCAAGCCGGGCTCCTCGGGCTCGGGCGCGGCCGGCTTTTCATAGAAGGAAACATTGCTGACGCTGACGCTGTCGCCGCGCTTCTCGTCGAAGCCGACCGCTTCCTTGACCAGGCGCGTGATCTCGTCGATCTCCTGCTGCTCCAGCGGCTGCGCCGTAATGCTGCCGTCCTCGGCCTCGACGCGCTTGTGGTCGACCAGAACGGCTACCGAGAGCTTGCGGATGCTGCCGGTCGGCTGACGGGTGCGGCTGAGCGTGCGGTCCACCTCGAAATTGCGGGTGCGGCGCATCGACTCGTTCACCGGCCCGGCGAGCGCCGCCTGGGTGGACTCCGCGGCCGGGGGGGCGGCGCCTTGCTGGTTCGGGGCGGGCGGATTCGCCGCGTTGTTGGCCACCACCGGCGGTGGCGGCGTGTTCGAGAGCGCGCCGGGGATCCCGCCGATCGCCGCCGCGCCGCCTGCGTTGCGGTCTTCGGCGACCTGCTCGCTGCGCACTGCGGTGTTTTCGGGATCGAATTCCTCGCGCGTCTCCTCGCGCTCGGTGAAGTCGATGTCGGCGGTAACCGTGGCGCGCACGCGGTCCGACCCGAGCATCGGGTTGAGCAGGCCGACGATGCGCTCGGTGTAGGACTGCTCGATGCGCTCGGTGAACTCGAACTGCTGCGTCGAGAGCCCGAGGGCGGAAGCGTCCCCGGGAGCGTTGAGCAGCCGGCCCTGCTGGTCGACCACCGTGACGCGGTCCGACTCCAGGCCGGGGATGCTCGATGCAACCAGGTGCACGATGGAGGCGACCTGCGCCTTCGCCAGGTCGCGCCCCGGGTAGAGGTTGACCAGGACCGAGGCGCTCGGCTCCTTGCGCTTTCTGAGGAACACCGACGACTCGGGCACCGCGAGGTGCACGCGCGCCGACTGCACCGGGCGCAGCGTGCTGATGGTGCGCGATAGCTCCGTCTCCAGCGCGTGGTGATAGCGCGCCGTCTCCATGAACTGGCTGCTGCCGAAGGTGTTGGTGTCCTGCATGATCTCCAGCCCAAAGCCCGAGCCGCGCGGCAGCCCCTGGGCGGCCAGCTTGAGGCGTGCCTCGTGGACCTGCTCGGCGGCGACGAGGATCGCGCCGGTCTTCGGGTCGAGGCGGTGGGCGATCCCGCTGCCGTTCAGCGCGTCCATGATCTCGCCGGCTTCCTGCTGGCTGACGTTGCTGAAGAGCATTGCGTAGGCCGGCTCGCGCACGTAGAACGCGGCGGTCACGCCGGCGGTGATCGCGATCGCGAGCCCCGCGAGCAGCAGGATCTGCCGCAGGCCGGGTATCCGGTTCAGCGCGGCGAGGGGACTGGTTTCAACGGCTTCCATCGCTTGTTACCTTCTTCCGGTGCGGACGCCTGGCGGCATCCGGTTCAGATCGGCATGTTCATGACCTGCTGGTAGGCCTCGACCAGGCGGTTGCGGACTTCCGTCATCGCCTGGAAGGAAAGGCTGGCCCTCTGCATGGAGATCATCACCTCGGCGACGCTGACATCCGCTGCGCCGCTCTCGAACCGCGCCGCGAGACTGCTGGCGGCGGACTGCTGCTCGTTCACTGTCTCGATCGACTGGCGCAGAAGGTCAGCGAATGGCACAGACGGAGTCGCCTGTGCGGCGGGTTGCCCCTGGATCTATTTCGATCATGCTCGTGTCTCCAGTAAAGCGAGGACAGTTACCGATTTCCGACTCCAGCGGCGGCTATTGATGGACGACCGCACTCAGAAATCGGTAACTGTCCCCGATTTCCCGTGCTTCGCGGCCGGGCACGTCGATTCCGGCGTCACGCAGGCGCGCGAGCTTGTAGCGCAGCGTTCGTGGGCTGATGCCGAGGAGTTCCGCGGCCCGCTTGCGGCTGCCGCAGCGATGCAGGGCATCGATGATGAGCCTCCCCTCCATGGTCTGCAGGTTGTCCTGCAGGCGCGGCAATTCGGGGACAGTGACCGGATTTCCTCGCGACGGTTGGCCGAATGGCGGTGCGTGTGTGGCCAATTCGGTCACTGTCCCCGAACTGTCGAAGCGCAGGTGGCGTGCCTCGATGGTGCCGCCCGTGCTCAGGATGACCGCGCGTTGCAACAGGTTGGCGAGTTCGCGCACGTTGCCGGGCCAGTCGTAGGCCTTGAGCGCAGAAATCGCCTCCGGGGCGATTTCCGGCCGAGGCCGCGTCCCGCTCGCCTCGCTCACGAAGTAACGCGCGAGCGGCTCGATGTCGGCGGCGCGCTCGCGCAACGGCGGCAGCGTGATCGGAAACACGCTCAGGCGGTAATACAGGTCCTCGCGAAAACGGCCCGAGGCGACCAGCGCGCGCAGGTCCTGGTTGGTGGTGGCGAGAACCCGCACATTCAGGGCAATGGCATTGCGGCCGCCGATGCGTTCCACTTCGCGCTCCTGCAGGACGCGCAACAGCTTCGCCTGCAGTGTGATGTGCATCTCGCTGACCTCATCGAGCAGCAGCGTCCCGCCCTGGGCCTGTTCGAATTTTCCGGCGCGCGCCTCGTGGGCGCCGGTGAACGCGCCCTTTTCGTGACCGAAGAGCAGCGCCTCCAGCATGTTCTCGGGTATGGCCGCGCAGTTGATCGCGACAAAGGCGCCCGCACGGCGCGGCGAGTGCTGGTGTATATAGCGGGCAAAGACTTCCTTGCCGGTGCCGCTTTCGCCAGCCAGCAACACCGTCGTGTCGGACGCCGCGACGCGCTCTGCCAGCGCCATTGCTTCGCGGGTAACCGGGTCCTCGGCGACCATGTCGGTCGCGGGCATGTCGCGCGGCACGAGGCGCCCGAGCTTTTCGGCCAGCGTCTGGGCTGCGAAGGGCTTGACGAGATAATCGGTCGCGCCGGCGATCATCGAGTTCACCGCGTGCTCGATGCTGCCGTAGGCGGTGATCATGAGAACGGGCAGTTGCGGGAGCCGGTCGCGGATCCGCGCGAGCAGCGTCGATCCGTCCATCGGCTTCATCTGGTAGTCCGTCACGACTGCCGCGACGGGCGCGCTGGCGAGCACCTGCAGGGCCACGCTGCCATCGGCGGCCTCGAGCACCTCGAATCCGGCGAGGCGCAGGGTTTCCGCCAGCGCCTCGCGCAGGCGCTCGTCGTCTTCGACGAGCAGGACCGGTTTCTTGCTCATGCGGCTGCGTTCCTTCGATTAGGTGCATGGTCGGATTCACCAGGCGTGACCGGCAGCCGCAGCGCGAACGCGGTGCGGCCCGCCGCGCTTTCGAGCAGCAGCACGTCACCGTGATGCGCCCGTGCGATCGAGCGGGCCACCGGCAGCCCGAGCCCCGTGCCATCGGCGCGGGAAGTGAAGAACGGATCGAAAATGCGCTCGCGCAGCGGCTCGGGGATGCCGGGCCCGTCGTCGCACACGCGGATTTCCACCTGCAATCCGGTGACGCGCGCCGAGATGGCGACGCTTGCCGAGGGCCCGCCGGCCTGTAGCGCGTTGGTGCCGAGGTTGATCAGTGCGCCAGCCAGCGCCTCGCGATTGCCGGTGAGGATGACGTCCCGGTCCGGGCGCCTGACTACCAGCGCCTGATCGGTGCCGACCAGCGGGCGCAGCGAGTCGTCGACGCAAACGAGCAGTTCCAGGAGGCCGAATCTCTGGCCGGCGAGTGTGGCGCCGCGCGCGAACCGGAGCATGTCGCCGATCAGTCGCTCGAGGTCGTGCAGGCAGGCAACGGCTTTGCCGAGCAGCGCATCGCGCTGTTCGGCCGGCAATTCCGGGCGGCTGGCGTTGCTCGCGTAGAGCAGGCCGGCCGTCAACGGAGTACGGATCTGGTGTGCGAGCGCCGCCGCCATCTCGCCCATGGTCGCCAGGCGCCGGTGGCGGGCAAGCAGGTCTTCGATGCGGCGCGACTCGGTGATGTCGGTCAGCAGCAGCACCTGCCCGGGGCCGGGCTGCAGCGTCTTGCGCGCAATGTTGACTCGTCGGCCGCTGGCCAGCTCGAATTCACCCTGGCCGACATTGTTTGCGACGAACGCGCGCTCGCCAATTCGCTTCCACGGCTCGCCGAGCAGAGGCTCGCCGAGCAGTGCGTGCGCGGCCGAGTTGACCTGCTGGACGCGGCCTTCGGCATCGAGCAGCAACACTCCGCCTGGCAGTGCCTCGATGAGTGCGCTGAGCCGGCCGGCGAGTTGCGCGTTCAGGCGTGACTCGGCGGCGCGTCGCTGCCGGGCGCGGCGCAGTTCCCTGCGCATGCGCGCGGACTCGCGCTCCAGCGTCCGGTAGGAATCCTCCAGTTGCCGCGACACGTCGTTGAAGGCGGTGAAGGCCGCTGCAAGGGTCGCGGCAGCAGGCGGCAGCGCGGCGGGGGCGGATCCGCTGGTCGTGGTCGGTTCAGACGGGTTCATGCATCGACTTGAGCAAGAACCGTGCCGGATCAGCGGGCGTCACATAACTCGATGATCCGAGAAGCTTTCTGAAATCCCGGCTGGCGGGAGTGACAGATTTCCGGAGCGGACGGCGCCCCGCAAGTCAGAATTTTGACGCCTTGAAGATGCCGGTTTCCGTAAACACGCCCGTGCCCTTGCTGAAGGCGACCTGGCGGCGGTGGCGGCGAAACACCATTTTCTCCAGGCCGGCGGCCACCGCGGGGGATAGGTTCTCGAAACGGGTCTGCAGCCAGCGCGCGCCGGAGCGCTCGACGGCGCCGACCACCCGGGCGGGCAGACGCAACGGCAGCGGCAGCATCGGGTTGGGGTAAATGAGCGCATAACCCGTGTCACCGGGCTTCGCCTTGGCCTGGTCGGCCCCGGACCACTCCACGCTGTGGCCGCGCAGTACCAGGGAGTGGCGAGGAGGCAGGCCGGCGTTCTCCGAGACCAGCCGCCCCACCAGCGAGAGCAGCACGTCGACCTTGACCTGCAGATGAAGAATCTCGGCGCTCACGTGGTGGGTGCTTTCGCTGGACATCTCGCGCGGCATCTCCTCGTATACGGCCAGTGCCTGGAGCGTGCGGGCGCTTTCGTGACTGGCCTGGTCGAGGGCATTGAGGTCGCCGAGGTCGGCGCCGAGCCAGCTGAACGGCAGCCGTTCGTAGAGCGAGATCCCCTCGAAGTCGCGCAGTTCCTGTGCGGTACTCATGGCTCTTGCACCTGTGGTTCGCGGAGGTAAACGAGATTGCCGGGCGCGGCATTGCTGCGATAGGCGCGCACTGCGCCGTTGGCACGGGCCAGCGTGGTCGAGGCGCGCGCCAGTTCCTCGCGCTGCACGCACACACGCTGAATGGTCTGCTGATTGCGCAGCAGGAGTTCCTGGAGAATGCCGCGATAGGCGGCGAGATCCTCGGCCGAGGCGGGGTCGGCGAACAGCTCCGCCAGGCGGCGGCAGCGTTCTGCATCCAGTGCGCCGGCCTCGGCCCATTCGCCGCGTTCGACGTGGCGTTCCACCGACTCGGTGAGGGCCACGATCTGATCGAGTGCCTGCATGGGAGCGTGGCGCCGTCAGGGTTGCGCGGCCTGTACACCGGCCGCGGCCGGCGGCGGCGAGTGCACCAGCGCCTGCCAGGCCGAGCGGATCTCCTCGAGCAGGGCAGCCACCTCGTCGAGGCGGTGCTCGTCGTTGCGGAAATTGGCCTCCACCAGGCGCCGCATCATGTAGTCGTACAGCGACTCGAGGTTCACGGCGATCGCGCCCCCGCGCTCCCTGTCGAGCGAGGTGCGCAAGCCGTCTATCAGCCCGATGGCACGGCCGATTGCCTCACCCTTGGCGGAAATCTCCTGCCGGCGCATGTGCCCCTTGGCGGAGACGATGCGGTCTATCGCCCCGTCCATCATGCGCAGGACCAGCTGCAGCGGGTCGCCGCTGGCGGCGCCGTAGGCGTTGACGGTGCGGTATTGTCCGAGGGCGTTGCCGGGTGCGCGATTCATGGTTGGTCCTGCAGGTCAGCGGGTCAGAGGTTGGCCAGTTGCTGGCTGAGAAAACTGCTGGTCTGGTTGAGCTGGCCGACCAGCCGGTCGAGCGCGTTGAACTGGTTCTGGTAGCGCTTGCGGACCTGTTCCATGCGCGAGTCCAGTTCGGTGCGCCGGTCGCTGATGTCGTCGAGCCGGATCTTCAGCGTTGCCTCGCGTGTCCCGATGCGCCCGTCGCTGGCGAGGAAGTCCTCGACGATGCTCTCCAGGCGCACGGCGATGCCCTCGGCCGGATCCGCGAACAGCCGTCCGACCGCGTCGAAATCGGTGGCAAGCGCAGAGCCGAGTTTGGTTGCGTCAAGCGAGAGGCTGCCGTCGGTACCCGTGGTGACGCCGATTTCCGCCAGCGTCCGGAACGTGTCGGAGGCGGTGTCGACCGCGCGGCTCAGCGTCTCGCGCAGCGCGTTCTTGATGCCGCGCGTGGCCGCATCACCCAGCAGGGCACCCGCGGCGCGGGTCTCCGCGTTGTAGGCGGTCAGCTCCTTGATGGCTTTAGCAACCGCGTTGTAGGCATCGACGAATTTCGCGACCGCTTCCCTGGCGGATTCTTCGTCGTGGCTCACCTCCAGGCTCAGCACCGTGCCGGGCTCGGCCTGCAGCAGCTCGATGGTGACGCCCTCGATCGCGTTCTCGATGCTGTTGGTCGCGCTCGTGACGAGCAGCCCGTCGATGCGCGCCGAGGCGTCGGCCGCAGGCTTGAGTTCAGTGAGGCTGTTGCTGGTCCCGGCGCCGAATTCCAGTATCTCGAGCGCACTGCCCGGCGCCACCGCGTCGATGGTGACCGCATTGGCGACGCCGGTGGCGGTTGCGCTCACGATCAGGTGCGCGCCGTCTGCGCCCGTGACGATGCTGGCCCGCACCCCGGGGTTGTTCGCCGAGTCGTTGATCGCGTCGCGAATCCCCTCGAGCGTGCTGTTCGCCGCCGTGATTTCGATCTGCATCGCGGAGCCGCCCGAGGTAATCGTGAGCTGGCCCTCGCCGACGACGGAACCTGCGGACGCGAAGGGGCCGGACACCAGCCGGTGCGCGGTGGCGAGACCGAGGACCTCCACGTCGTAGACGGCGCTCTCGGCCTGCGCCGTGGCGCTGGCCGTGATGCGCTCGTCGTCGCTGACGCTGGCGAGCCGCTGCTGGAACTGCCCGACGTCGGCGAGCCCGGCCGCCGCGCTCTGGAAGGCGGACAGCGCGCCCTTCAACCGGCCGATTGCGGTCAGCTGCGCGGTGGCACGCGCCTCCTGGGCCGCGAGCCGCGTGGCCACCGGCTGGCGTTCCGCGGACACGAGCTGGTCCACGAGGCTCTTGATGTCGAGTCCGGAGCCGAGTCCGGTTGCGCTGATCGCCATTGAAATAACCCGTGATCGTCCCGGCCCGGTTCCGGGCGTTTCAGTCCCGGACCATCAGGAGCAAGATCCGTGCCACACTACCGGCCCGTTTCAGGCCAGTTCGTCGACGGTGCGAAAGCCCTGGGATTCGATGATCGCGGCGAGCTTCAGGATTTCTTCCGGCGGAAACTGGCGAATCACCTCGCCGGAGGCCGGGTCGATGACCTTGATGACGGTGTGCCCCGTGTGCTCGTCGCGTTCGAAGTTGAGCTGGCGCTTCGACTCGCTGAGATACGCCTTGATCTGTTCCACCGCTCGCTCGATGCTCACCGGCGGCGGGCTGCTGCGCGCGGGCGGCGGCGAGTTGCCTTCGAGCGGCAACGGCTTGCCGCCGGCGTCGGACCCGCGCGCCGGTTCGGTGCCCACGCGGGTGGGTACCGGCGCATTCGCTTGCATTGTTGCCGTGACGTTCATGACTCGCCTCTGACAACCAGCGGGTCAGCCTGGGTCCGGAACGCTGCTGACGCCGCTTGACATCGTGCTTCCTTCGACAGTGCCGCCTCAGTCCGCTCGCGGCTGCGGCCCGCGCCCCTTCTCAGGGATGGCAGGCCGCTGTTCGTCCGTCGCCGCCCGGGGGCGGTGGCCGGCTCTCACCGGCCACCGTCCGGGCATTGCGGGTCCTCTTACCGGAGCAGACCGAGCACGACCTGCGGGGCCGCGTTGGCCTGGGCCAACACCGCCACACCCGCCTGCTGCAGGATCTGCGCTTTCGTCAGGGACGCGGTCTCCGCTGCGAAGTCCGCGTCCTGAATCCGGCTGCGCGAGGCAGTCAGGTTCTCGGCGACCGCGGTGAGGTTCGCGATCGTGGACTCGAAGCGGTTCTGGATGGCGCCGAACTGGCTGCGCAGTGCGGCGACGGCCGTGAGGGCGGCGTCGCTGCGCTGTATTGCCGTGTTGGCGTTCGCGACCGAAGTGACGCTGACGCTCGACAGCGTGGTGCTGTCGACCGCGATCGAGGTCACGCCCGAGAAGCCGATGTCGGCCGGCGTGCCGCCGAGGGTGAGGTTCTCGGAGGCCGACAGCGTGATCGTGCCGCGGAGCGTGCCTTCCTGGGCGGCGGCGATGCCGGTGCCCGAGGCGGTGCCCGTGCCGTTGGCGATCGACTCGGTCACGACGACGTTGCGGCCGTCGGCGGCGGTCAGCGTGAACGTGGTGCCGGACACGGAGGCCGACACGCCCGTCTGGGCCGAGAACAGGTTCACCTGGGCGGCCACGTCTGCGGCGGTGAGCGAAGCGCCGTCGGCGACGTTACCGGTGCCGGAGTAGATGGCCACGTTGTTGATCGTCAGGTTGTAGGTGGAGGTACCACCCGCGCTCGACACCGTGGAGAACGTGCCGGAGCTGACGTTCGTCGCCGTCGCGGTGAGGCCCGAGACGCCCGCGGCGTTGATTGCGTTGACCTTGGAGTAGGCGCTGTCGGTGGTCTGCCCGGCCTGGGTGCCGGCGGTGCTGGCGCCGACGGCAACCGCCGCGCCGGTGCCCACCGCAATCGTCACGCTGCCGTCCGTCAGGGCGTTGGCGGAGACGGCGGTGCCGGTCTGGGTGGCGATCTGGCCGACCTGGTCCGCGCGCACGCCGGTCGTGAGGTTGACGTTGATCGTCTCGCCGACGTTCGCCCCCACCTGGAACTGCGCGGCGCCGAAGCTGCCGTCGAGCACCTTCTGGCCGTTGAACGAGGTCTGCGAGGCGATGCGGTTAATCTCCGCGAGGCGCTGCTGGACTTCCTGGTCGAGCGCGGCGCGGTCGGAGGCGGAGTTCGTCGAGTTGGCAGCCTGTACCGCCAGCTCGCGGATGCGCTGCAGGTTGTTGGTCAGCTCGTCCAGCGCGGATTCGGCGGTCTGGGCGAGCGAGATGCCGTCGTTGGCATTGCGCACCGCCTGGTTCAGGCCGCGGATCTGCGTGGTGAAGCGGTTGGCGATCGCGAGCCCCGCCGCATCGTCCTTGGCGCTGTTGATGCGCAGGCCGGACGACAGGCGCTGCAACGCCGTCGCGAGGGTGCTGTCGGAGCGCGACAGATTGCGCTGCGCGTTCAGCGACAGAACGTTCGTGTTGATGACTACTGGCATGACTGCCTCTCCTTACCGAGTTTGATGAGTCCTGAAAAGTGCACGCGCTTTCCGGGTACCCGGTTCGGCCGCTCGACCGCGTGTGACACGCGCCCGGCGAGGGACCCTTGAGCCATTGCGACGGTTTTATCGGCATAGCGGCCGCCAACTTTAAGCGGCGGCCTGTGACCAGCCTCTCAGAACGCGACCGAGCCCCAGGCCGGGGCGCAGGCGCGAATTGCGCCTGCGAGGGCCGCTCGGGGCTGACGGACTGGTGCGCGAGATGCGCAAGGTTTCTTGAACGATGCGGCGTGTGCCTGCGCGCGAGCATGAGCCCGGATGTGGTGCGAACGACTTATTGTCAAATGTCGCGATGCCACATCCGCGAGCGGGACCGTGCGCTCACGCGCTGTTTGCGCGATGGAGGCAACGAGTGAGCTTATGGTCAGTCGCATGATCTGCCACGATTGTTATCATCGGACCCGATGCTGCAGTCACACGAACGACGGACGGATCGGGAGACGCACAGCCGCCCGGGCTGGTCTCGCGTCCAGCGGCTGGCAGGCGAGCAGTCCGCTGCCGCCAGCGTGTGTCCATCGATGTCTTCGATCGGGGCCGGGGTGGGCCTCATTCGCCCGCTCATCGTTACGACGCTCCTGATCGTTTCAGCTTCTGCGGTCGGTCAGGCCCCCGTCAACGACGAATTCGCCGACGCATTGGAACTGACCGGAACAACCGGCCAGGCGCTCGGCAGTAACGTCGATGCGACGGGGGAGAATTCCGAGCCCGATCACGCGGGGCAGAGCGTGCCGCGGGCCTCGGTCTGGTACCGCTGGACCGCGCCGGACGACGGTGTGCTGCGGGTGGACACTCACGGCAGCGACTTCGATACGACGCTCGCTGTCTACACCGGTTCGACCCGCTGGTCGCTGGTCGAGCGGGCGAGCAACGACGACAGCGAGGGCGTAAAGAGCGCCGTCACCGTCAACACGGTGGCCGGCACGACGTACCGGATTGCGGTGGACGGGTTCGAGGCGGACGAGGGAGAGCTGGTGCTGAACTACGCCTGGTCAGCTGACGGCGTTCCGCCCAACGACGACTTCGCCGCGCGCATCGCCCTTACGGGCGCCGCGGCGAGCGCGTCAGGCTCGACCTTCAGCGCAACCGGCGAGGCCGGGGAGCCGGACCATGCGCTGTTCTCTGCTCCCGTGCAGTCGGCGTGGTGGTCCTGGACCGCGCCGGCGGCCGGTCGGGTGACGATCTCGACCGGGGGCAGCAGCTTCGACACCGTGCTGGCGGTGTATACCGGGAGTTCGCCGGACCAGTTGAGCCCGGTCGCTTTCAACGAAGACTACGCGGACCTGACCAGCCAGGTCGTCTTCGGCGCCTCCGCGGGAACCGCTTATGGCATCGCCGTGGACGGGTTCGGCGAGTCGCAGGGCCACGTCGAGCTGGCCCTGACCTTCGAGGCGGACGACGGCACGGATTCCGACACCGATGGCGTGACCGACCTGTGGGACAACTGCGTGCTCGTGCCGAACGGCCCGCTGCTGCCGGACGCCGGCGGCAACAGCCAGCTCGACGCCGATGGCGACGGCTACGG
>CAZFWB010000004.1:23422-46013 GCA_964522655.1 uncultured Chromatiaceae bacterium
CTACAGCAGGTCGAACAGCGACAGCGCCCGCGTCTGGGCGAAGACTTTCTGCGCGGCCTCGAGCGCGGTCAGGTTGGTCTCGAGATCGGAGATCGCCTTCGGGTAGTCGACGTCGCGCACGGTGGAGAGCGTGGTCTGCAGCTGCAGCGTCAGCTCCTCGTTGTTGGAACGCTGCTCGTCGAGCGCGTTCAGCCGGGCGCCGATACCGGCGCGCACGTTTCCGAGGTGGACTTCCGCCTGCTCGAGGTCGAGGAGCGAGGCGTTCAACTCGTTCTGAAATCCGGCTCGGCCGGCGGGCGTCACGGTGTCGCTTTCCAGGGCGGCAATGATCCGGCTCACCATGTCGAACGCATTGCGGTTGGCGCTCGGCTGCACGCTGAAGCTGTCGCCAGCTGCCGGCACACCGTTGAACGTCACCGTGGCCCCGCGAAAGCTGATCGACTCGCCGCTGCTCCAGCTGCCGGTGGCGACAGTGTTGCCCCCGGAGTCGGTGACGGCGTATGCGTCGGGCGCCGTGAAGCTGATGGTGTAGGAGTCGCTCACCCAGGCGGAGGCATCGGTCAGCAGGGCGGAACTGAAGAACGCCGTGCCCAGATTGCCCGGCGCGCTGCTCACGGAGAAGGTGCCGTTGCCGTCGCGAATGGCGAAGAAAACCTCCGAGCCCGGGTCGTTCTCGCGGATGACGCGGCTGTCGCCGATGCGTTGCACGCGTATGCCGGCATCACCGTTGTAGACGGCGGTTCCGCCGGCGATCGTGACCGGCGCCGCGGTAACCTCGTTACCGGCGAAGAGATAGCGACCCTCGCCGTCCTGGCTGTTGGCGACGTTGATCATGTTGGCGAGCAGTTCGCGCATCTCCGCCGCGATCGCCGCGCGGGTCTCGTTGGTCTGGATGCCGCCGCCGGCCTGTACCACGAGTTCGCGCACCCGGCCAAGGGAGTCGCCGAAGCTGTCGAGCGCGTTCTCCTCCAGCGCCAGGCGACGGCGCACGGACTCGGCATTGGCCGCGAAATTCTCGAGCCGGTCGAGACCCTGGCGCAGTGTGATTGCCTGGCTCGCACCGGCCGGGTCATCCGCCGCGGTGTTGATGCGCAACCCGGTGGATACCTGTTTCTGGACGCGCGCGACTTCGGCCTGACGTCGGTAGACGTCGGCGAGCCACTGCAGTTGCAAGGTGCGGCTGGAGATTCGCATGATTAACGAATGATTCCAATCAGTGTCTGGAAGAGGTCGTCGGCGATGGCGATGACCCGGCTGGCCGCCTGGTAAGCCTGCTGGTATCGCAGCAGGTTGGCCGCTTCCTCGTCGAGATTGACGCCGGCGACCGCGTCGAGGTCGAGCTGTGCCTGCTCGCGCAGCGAGCCCTGCACCTGCAGGTCCTGGTTGTGGCGCAGGGCCGTGGCGCCGACGGTCGAGACCAGGCGCGTGGACAAGGCGTCAGGCGAGACCTGGCCGCTGGCGAGATATCCGCGGCGAGCAACCTGCGCCAGTGCCAGGGCGTTGGTGTTGTCGGCGCTTCCCGGCGGCGTCGGCAGCACGTCGAAGCGGTCGCCCATGGACGGGTTGCCGGCCACGCGTACCGTCCAGCCGTTGAAGGTGATGTCCGCGCCGCTCGTATAGGCGAGTGGCCCGCTGAGGTCATTGTTGCCGCTGTCGTAGATGCGAAACGTCGTGGCCGACTCGAAGCGTAACTGGACCGGCTGCTGCAGCGAGGGATTTGCAACGTCGGCGATGCCGGCAAGCGTGATTCCGGCATCCGAGGCGTTGGCGAGCGAACGGGCGGTGCGCACGGGCGCCGCGGCGGCGATGCTGCCGGAGTCGCTGATCGACATCGCGAAGCGTGAGGCTGCATCCGTGACCGGGCGCACCAGGAAGCGATCGTTCGCGGCGGCACCGGCGGTCACAGTGATCGCGAGACCTGCGACCAGGAACGGGTCGGCGGCCGTGCCGGTGCCCGTCATCGCGAGCGGCTGTCCGGTGGCTGCATCGGCGAGCGACCACGTGCCGCCGTCGAAGCGCAGTTCGTAGTCGCGGGCCTCGAGCGCCGTGGCATCCGCGACCGTCGCGGCAACCACCGCGGTCCCGGCATTGCCGGCGCCGTCGGCGACCAGCGGCTGGAGGTCGCGGAAAAAGGTACCGCCGAGATCGCCGTTGGCATCGACGCCTTGCGCATGTTGCTCATTGAACGCGTTGGTGATCGTGGCGGCCAGCAGGCCGAGTTCGCGCCGCGCCGGGTCGAGCGTCTCGCTGCGGAACGCCAGCAGGCCTCCGAGTTCGCCGCCGGAGAGGAGCCGCGAAACGGGTCGCGACTCTGCCCCGAAGTCGAAATTGACCTGGAGCCGGGTCGGGTCGAACTGGTCCTGCACCAGGGTCAGCTCGGCGCTGTTGATGCCGAGCACCAGCGGCTGACCGTTGCCGATCAGGACGGTGACCGTGCCGTCGGCCTGCTTGACCACGTCTGCGTCGACGAGCCGGCTGAGTTCGGTCAGGAGTGTATCGCGCTGGTCCAGCAAGTCGTTGGCGCCGGAGATGCCGCGCGCCAGCGTCTGGTTGATCTTCGCGAGTGACACCGCAATCGTGTTGATGCGGCTCGCCGCGTCACCGATTCGGCTATCCACCTCGTCGCCGAAGCGCTCCAGTTGCGTACCGAGTTGCTGGAAGCGTGCGGCGAGCGAGTCACCCTGCGCGAGCAGCGCCTGGCGGCTGGTGTCGGAGGTCGGGTCGCGGCTGAGCAGTTCGGCCTGGTCGAAGAAGGCCTGGATGCTGCGGTCGAGACCGAACTCCGGGTTGCCGACCAGTCCATCGAGTCGCGCGGAGAGATCGCTCAGCACCTGCGCCCGGCCCTCGAGGCTGGTGACGCTACGCAGTGACTCCCCGAGAAACGCGTCGTAGAGCCGCTCGACGCCGGTGACGCGCACGCCCGAGCCCAGGTCTGCAGTGAGCCCGGCGCCGGTCGTGATGGCTTCCGCCTGCACGATGCGCCGGCGCACGTAACCTTCCGTGCCGGCATTGGCGACGTTGTTGCTGGTGGCCTCCAGCCCGCGCTGGGCAGCGAGCAGGCCCGAAAGTCCCGTGCTAATGATCGACATGGCGCGATTCCGCTGTTGTCGTGATGTCGTGCATCGATCGGGTGGTCACATCAGAAGGTCGGCACGCGCAGCGAATTCTTGAACTGCGCGACGAGGTCGTTGAAACGCGGGCTGCCGAGGATTGAACGTAACTTGCCGGCGTAGTCGGGATCGGTCGCGTAGCCTGCAGCCTGCAACGAGTCGGCAAAACTTTCCGCCCGCGCGCCGTTTGCGAGCGCGTCGGCGTAACGCGGGTTGCCCTTCATGAACTGCACATAATCAGCGAACGCGGATTTCAGATCCGGATAGGCGCGAAACGACGCCATTTGCGGTCTGGGCAGGCCGTGTTCGAACTCCAGCGTGCGCACACTGACCCGTTCGCCGGCCCAGCGGGAGTCGGCCTTGATGTTGAACGGATTGTTGCCGCTGAATCCCCGCTCGTCGCGGGCCACCTTGCGGCCCCAGCCGGTCTCCAGGGCGGCCTGCGCGACTATTGCGCGCGGATCCACGCCGAGCTCCCTGCCGGCGCTCTCGGCCAGCGGCCAGACATCGCGAACGAACTCCTCGGGCGTGGCCGGGCGCCAGTTGCGCCAGGACGCGGAGGCTGCGGCGGGCCCTGGCCGCGCGACGGAGGCGAAGTCCAGATCCGGTAATGCGCCGGCCGCCTGCAGCAGCGCCTGGTCCGGCGTCAGCCTCTCGAATCCCGCTCCCGGGGGGGAGGGCAGGGCCGGCTCGCGCGCGGCGACGAAGTCACTCGCCGTCAGATCGCGTGGGGGCTGCGCCGGGTCGCCGGCCGCATTCTGCGTGAGCTGGCGGGTCAGCAGCTCGGCGATGCCGAGGCCCCTGCCGCGGCTCATTTCCAGCGCGACCTGGCGGTCGAACATGTCCCGGTAGGTCTTGTCGCTGCCGTCGCCGAAGATATCCCCGGCCGAGCGCATGGTCTGCAGCATCATCTGCACGAACAGCGCCTCGAACTGGCGCGCTGCCTCGGCCGTGACCGCCTGTGAGTCTTCTGTGGCGCGCGCGCGCAGCTGCGCCAGAGCGGCAAAATCGGTAGTCGTCTGCGGTGGCTGATTGACGATCGATGCCATGGCTCGCGGTCCGTCAGATCACCAGCAGCTCCGCGCGCAGCGCGCCCGCCTCGCGCAGGGCCTCGAGGATCGCCACGAGGTCGCCCGGGGCGGCGCCGACCTCGTTGACGGCCTTGACGATGTCGTTCAGCTCGACACCGGGGCGGAACAGGAACATGCGCCTGTTGTCCTGCGCGATCTCGATGTTGGTCTGCGGCGTCACGACGGTTGCACCTTCTTCGGCGAAGGGCTGCGGCTGGCTGACGTTGAAGTCCTCGGTGATGCTCACCACCAGCGAGCCGTGCGAGACGGCGGCCGGCGTCACGCGCACCTGGGAGTTGATCACCACGGTGCCGGTGCGCGAGTTGATGATCACGCGTGCCGGCGCATCGCCGGGCGCGACCTCGAGGTTCTCGATGGCGGAGAGAAACGCGATGCGGTCACTGGCGGCCACCGGCGCCGCCACGCGGATCGAGGTCGGGTCGAGCGGCAGGGCGGTGTCCTTGCCCAGCAGCTTGTTGATGCTCTCGGCGAGATGGGTCGCGGTCGTGAAGTCCGGCTGGTGCAGGTTGAGAAGCAGGTAGTCGTTGCCGGCGAACTGCGTGGGCACCTCGCGCTCGACGGTGGCCCCGTTGGGGATCCGGCCTACGCTCGGCACGTTGATCGACACCCGCGAGCCATCCTGCCCGGAGGTGCCGAGGCCGCCGACGGCGAGGTTGCCCTGGGCGATCGCGTAGATCTGCCCGTCCATGCCCTTCAGCGGCGTGATCAGCAGCGTCCCGCCGCGCAGGCTCTTCGCGTTGGCGATCGAGGATACCGTCACGTCGATCGTCTGGCCTTGCTTGGCGAAGGGTGGGAGGTCCGCGTGCACCGCCACGGCTGCGATGTTCTTCAGCTGCAGGTTGGTGCCCGGCGGCAGGTTGACGCCGAGCCGCTCCAGCATGCTGATGAGGCTCTGGGTCGTGAAGGGGGCCTGCGTGGTCTGGTCGCCGGTACCGTCGAGACCGACCACGAGTCCGTATCCGACCAGCTGGTTGTTGCGCACGCCGGCGACGGAGGTCAGATCCTTGATGCGTTCGGCGCGTGCCTCTCCCCCGGAGAGCAGCACCAGGATCATGGCCGTGAACAGCCATGCCACCTGGACCACGCGAGCCTTGATTCTGTCGTTCATGTGGTGCGCTCCTGCGTCTCTCACAGCGGCCAGAGCTTCATGAAGAAGCGGGCGAGGAGCCCGGGCCGGTTGGCGTCATTGAGGAAGCCGGTGCCGCTGTATGTGATGCGGGCATCGGCCACCTTGAACGACGGCACGGAGTTGTCGGGGCCGATGTCGGTCGGGCGCACGATGCCGGTGATCTGCACGTATTCCTCGCCCTGGTTGAGCGTCAGCCACTTCTCGCCGCGCACGAACAGGTTGCCGTTCGGCATCACTTCGGCCACGGTCACGGTGATGTTGCCGTCGAGCCGGTTGCTCTGGCTGCTCGAGCCGCTGCCCTCGAATTCCTGCGTGGTCTCCCACTCGTTGTTGAGTATGTCTTCGCCGTTGCGCGTGACCGTATCGCCGAAGATCACGGGTGAGCCGGTGTCGGTGGAGGTCTCCTTGGTGGCATCGGTGCTCGCGCTCTTCGACGCCTGGGTGCGCTCGGCGAGCCGGATGGTCAGCGTGTCGCCGACGCGCCTGGCCTTTACGTCCTCGAACAGCGCGATCGAGGTGGTCGGCCGGTAGATCGCGCCGGTTTCGGCCCCGGGAGGCGGCACCTCCGGAGGCAGCGCCGGCGGGAACTCGCCCGGGCGCTGACCGACCACCTCGCTGCAGCCGCCGGCGAAGGCGAGCAGCGCGAGTGCGGTCACTCTTGCGTACATCGGATTCATCGTATGCCTTCCGTCGGCTGGGCGCACCAGATGGTCACCCCTTACAGGTTGTTGTTGAGGTACTGGAGCATCTGCTCGCTGGTGGCGATGGCCTTCGAGGCCATTTCGTAGGCACGCTGGGTCTCGATCATGCCGACCAGTTCCTCCACCACGTTGACGTTCGAGCCCTCGACCGCGCCCTGCACGATTTCGCCGCGGCCCTCCAGCGCCGGGTTGCCGAGCTGCGGGGTACCGCTAGCCGCGGTCTCCACCAGCAGGTTCTGGCCGCGCGGCTGCAGGCCGGCCGGATTGATGAAATCCGCGATCTGCATCTGGCCGAGCGTCACCGGGTCCACCTGGCCGGTGAGGGTTGCCTGGATCAACCCGTCGGTGGCAATCGTGATGCTGGTTACCCCGTTCGGGATGGTCAGCGCCGGCTGCACCTCGTAGCCACTGGCGGTCACGAGCCGGCCTTCTGAATCGATCTTGAAGGACCCGTCACGCGTGTAAGCCTGCGTGCCGTCGGGCAGCAGCACCTGGAAGAAACCTCGGCCGCTGATCATCATGTCGAGCGGATTGCCGGTGTTCACCGTGGTGCCCTGCGTGAATGACTTCTCGGTGGCCACCACCCGCACTCCGGTGCCGAGGTTGAGCCCCGTCGGCTGCTCCGTATCCTGGGAGGTTGCGCCGCCTACCTGCGAGACGTTCTGGTAGAGCAGGTCTTCGAAGATGGCCCGGCCCCGCTTGAAGCCGTTCGTGTTCACGTTGGCCAGATTGTTGGAAACGACGGTCATGCGCGTCTGCTGCGCATCGAGTCCCGTCTTCGCCACCCAGAGTGCTTCCATGGTCCGTTCTCCTCAATCCGAGTCAGTTCATCCGCCGGAGCGCATCAGCCTTGTGGCCGCCGCGCTGTTCTCATCGGCGGTGTGCATTGCGCGCACCTGCATGTCATAGGTCCGCGCGAGCTCGATCATTTCCACCAGTGCCGCCGCCGCGTTGACGTTGGAGGATTCCAGTTGCCCGCTGGCGATGCGCACGTTCGCATCGGCGGCGGCCGCGCCCCCATCGGCCATGCGAAACAGTCCGTTGCCGCTCTGTACCAGGCGCTCCGCCGGCGGGTTTACCAGCTTGATGCGGTCGACGCTGGCGAGCCCCTCCGGGGTCTGTCCCTGGGGCACGATCGAGATCTGGCCGTCGTCGCCGACGTAGAGCTCGTTGAACGGCGGGATGGAGATCGGCCCGCCGTTGCCGCGCACCAGCTGGCCGCCGGCGGTCTCGAGCAGCCCGGCAGCGTTGATGTGCAGATTGCCCGCGCGGGTGTAGGCCTCGCCGCCATCCGCATCCTGAACCGCGATCCAGCCGGCTCCCTGCACGGCGACGTCGAGATCACGGCCGGTCTGCACCATCGTGCCGGAGGTGGCGTCCCAGGTGTCGCCTAGCGAGACCGGATTGACCCGCGTGCCG
Organism: uncultured Chromatiaceae bacterium; assembly: GCA_964522655.1. Classification (GTDB taxonomy): domain Bacteria; phylum Pseudomonadota; class Gammaproteobacteria; order Steroidobacterales; genus QUBU01. Next base: position 30,873 of record CAZFWB010000004.1, read on the forward strand.
AGCCCGGGGCCGGGCACCGGCGCGCTCGCTACCGAGTGGCGCACCTCGCGAAAACCGGTGGTACTCGCGTTGGCGATGTTGTGGGCGACCAGGGTCTGCGAGCGCATCGCCTCGCGGGCCCCGGTCATCGCCACGTAGATCATGCGGTCCATTCGTGCCTCGCCTCGCTGGCGATCAGTCGCCTACTAGCGGATGTTGATGATGGTCTGCGTCACGGTGTCGAGCGTGGAGATCACCTGCGCGTTGGCCTGGAAGAGGCGCTGGCTGGTGATCATCTTCACCAGCTGCTCGGTGAGATCCACGTTGGAAGCCTCGAGCGCACCCGACTGAATCACGCCGAAGTCCGACGTGGTCGCCTGCCCGCGTTGCGGGATGCCGGAGGCAAAGGTCTCCTGGAAAGAGGTGTCGCTGATCTTCAGCAGCCCCTCGGGGTTGGAGAAGTTCGCCAGCGCGATCTGGCCGAGCGCGGTCGACACCCCGTTGGAGAAACGCGCAAACACGACGCCGGAAGGATCCACCTCGATGCTGCGCAGGCGCCCGGCGGCCTGGCCGTCCGGGTTGATCTGGTTCACCACGAACTCCGAACCGTACTGGGTGGTCGGCGAGAGATCGAGGCCGAGGTTCATGACCACGGCGCCGTTGCCCGGGTCATAGCCGTTGAAGTTCAGCACGCCGGTGGCGGGTGTCGCCAGCGTGCCGGAGGAGTTGAAGGTAAAGGGCTGCGAGGCGCCGACGATGGTGCCGTCGATCGTGGCCGAGGCATCCCAGCCGGCGGCAGTCCTGGTGAAGTAAAAGGTGGTGTTGTGCGCCACGCCGAGCGAGTCGTACGCGATCGTCGAGGTGCTGTGGTTGTAGCTCTGCGGCTCGGCCGGATCGAACGGCACGACCACTGGCAGCGGTGCGCCGGCCGGCAGATTGATGTTCATGTCCACCCCGGTGGTCGGCTCCGGGGGCGACGTATCCGTGGTGAACTGCAGGTCGATCAGGGCGCCGGTGTTGAAGGTCCCGTCGCCGCGCGGCGGATAGACCTGCAGGCGCTCGGCCTCGGAGTTCTCCACGAAGCCGTCGGCGTCGAGGCCGAAGGCGCCGACCCGCGAGTAGAGCAGGCTGCCGTTGTCGTTGACGATGAAAAAGCCCTTGCCGCGCACCGCGAGGTCGAGCTGCCGCTCGGTGATGTCCACGTTGCCCTGGGTGAACTGCTGGCGCACGTCCGCGAGGCGCACGCCGTTGCCGATGCCGATCGCCTCGCCGGAGAACACGTCGGCGAATTCGGCGCGCGAAGATTTGAAAGCGGTGGTGTTGGCGTTGGCGATGTTGTTCGACGTGACCTGCAGGTCGGTCGAGGCGGCGTTCAGGCCGCTGAGCGCAATCTGGAAGGACATCGGTAGTCTCCTTTGATCGGACCGTTATTCCCGTTAGAGATCAGTAGATGGCCCGGACGTCGGCCAGGGCCACCGTCTGGTTGTCGTCGGTGGTGATTTCCGTGCGGCGGCCGTCGCCGCCGATCGAGACGCTGTTGACCCGTTTCGCGAGCAGCACGTCGGCGGCCGACTCGGACTCGCCGTTGCGATAGCCGGCCACGAAGCGATACTCGCCGGCCGCGGCCGGTTGCCCCGTGCTGCTGGTGCCGTCCCATTCGAAGGCGGCGAGGCCCGCGCCGCGCAGCCCGAGCGGTATCTCCTTCACCAGCGAGCCGCTGGCATCGAGGACGCGCACGTATCCGCCCTGGGTCGAGGCGGGCAGGTCGACCGAGCCGCGCACCGTGCCGCCGGCGTCGAGGCGCGCCTCGTCAGCGGGAGCGAGCACGTTGCGGCCGACGACGCTCGCCGCCTGCAGCGCCTGGCCCGCGTAGAGGGAATCGGCGAGGTTTGCGACCGAGCGGTTCATTTCCGCGATGCCGGCGACGTTGGTTACCTCGGCGAGCTGCGAGAGGAATTCCGAAGGATCCTGCGGCTTGAGCGGATCCTGATTGCGGAACTGGGTGATCATCAGCATCAGGAACTGTTCCTGGCCGAGTTCCGTGCGCGCCTGCTGCGTTGCCTGGGACAGCTGGTAGCTCGAGCCGAGACTGCCAAGTACGCCGCCCGCTGCGTTGGGGTTAATGCTGCTCATGGATCATTGCTCCTTTTGCTCACTGGCCCAGCGTCAGGGTCCGCAGCAGCAGTTCCTTGGAGGTGTTCAGCACTTCGATGCTGTTCTGGTAAGAGCGCGACGCGGAGATCATGTTGACCATCTCGTCGACCACGTTGACGTTGGACATGTACACGTAGCCTTCCGCGTCCGCCTGTGGATGGCCCGGCTGGTACACCCGGGCGGGCGCAGCCTGGTTCTCGACGACGCCGGCCACCCGAACGCTGGCAGAGGCGGCGTCGGCGGCCGGGTCGCCGCTTTGCTGCTGCAGGACGGTCTGGAACACCGGCTGGCGCGATCGGTAAGCCTCCTCCGGCCTGCCCGCGACGCTGCCTGCGTTGGCGAGATTGCTGGCGGTGGCGTTAAGGCGCACGGACTGTGCGCTCAGCGCGGAACCGGCGATATCGAAAATCCTGAACAGCGCCATGATCAGCGGCCTCCGGTGATCGCGGCGCGCAGGCCACGGATTCGCTGGTCGAGCAGGGCAAGCGAGGCCTGGTAGCGCGTGGCGGTTTCGGCGACCGCGGCGCTTTCCTTCTGTGCATCCACGGTGTTGCCATCCAGGCTCGGCTGGTCGGGCACGCGGTACAGCGCCTCGGCGCGCCCGGCGGCCGCGCCCGCTCCGTTTATATGGCCCCGAGGCGTGGCGGCGAGCGCAACCGGCGTGTTCTCGCCTGCGGCCTGCATCGCCGCGCGGAAATCGATGTCGCGCGCCTTGAAGTTCGGCGTATCCGCATTGGCGATGTTGGCCGCCAGCAGCTCCATCCGCTGGCTTGCGGCCGTCAGCACCCGCTCGTGGGGTGCGAACACCTGATTGACGTCGAGTGGCATCGCTCACTCCATGCGCAAGTGACCCGCCGGGTTCAATGCAAGAGCTGTGCCATGCGTGATTCCACTCGCTCGGAACAGCGGCACACAGCGCGAGCGGCAATCGCTGGCCGCACGCCGGGCAGCGCGTTGCAGGCCTGGCAGCGATTTGCCGCAAGGACGCTGCGTCAGTGATTCGCGATGGAGGCCGAGAGCGCGGCACGCTTCTTGCACCCGCTCTGGTCAGGATGAAAACGCCATTACAACGATGCAGGAGTCTGACCCTGCAGGTGGCCGCGGCCCTGACCTGCCTGCTGGCGCTCACCCTGGCGGCGCGGGCTGCCGACCCGTGGCAGGACAATGAAGCGATCCTCGCGGCGGCGGAGCGGGTAGCACTCGAGCGATTTAGCGACACGGACGGCCAGGTCAGCGTACGAGCGGACGCGCTCGACCCGCGTCTGCGATTGCCGGCCTGTGAGACGGCGCTGACGGGCGAGTTGCCCGAGGCGACACGCGAGGCCGGCCGCGTTACGGCCGAGGTGAGTTGTCCCGGCGTGCGGCCCTGGCGCCTGTTCGTGCCGGTGCGCGTCTCGGTGCAGAAGCCGGTAGTGGTGGCAACCGTGCCGGTGGAGCGTGGCAAGGTTTTGGCGGCGGGCGACGTGATATTGGCGCAGCGCGCCGTCAGCTCGGCGCCAGCCGGTTATCTCGGCTCGGTAGAGGCCGCGGTGGGCCAGGTGCTGCGGCGGAACGTGCCGGCTGGCGCGGTGCTGTCACCCGGTCTGCTCAACGCGCCGGTCCTGATCGAGCGTGGCCGCCACGTCACGCTGGAGGCTCGTTCGGGCGGCATCGTGGTGCAGATGGCGGGTATTGCGAAGGCGGACGGCGCATTAGGTGAAACCATCCCCGTGCAGAAACTCTCTTCCAGAAAGGTTCTGCAAGGTATTGGAAGAAATGAGAAATCTGTCGAGGTACTGGTGCCCTGACGGGCGCAGTCTGATCACGGGTAAGGGCGCTAAAGGAAATTCCGGAAGCTGCCGATAAGGCTGGCGGGAACTCGGGATGGCGCGAGGAGCGCAGGAGTCATGGCGGACAAGATCAACAGCTACGGGCGTGTCGGCCTCGACGTAGGCCAGTCGCGCGCCCGCGCCGTCAATCGCAACGAGGGCGACGACAAGACCGGCGAGACGAGTCGCTCGCGCTCTGCCGCCGATGCGGTCGAGCTGACCGGCACCGCGACGCGCCTGAAGTCGGTGGAAAGCCGGCTGGCCAAGGTGCCCGATGTCGACGAAGCCCGGGTGAGCGAGATTCGCAAGCGCATCGAGTCCGGCGAGTATCGCCCGGACCCGGCCCGCATCGCCGCCAGGCTCATACGCATGGAGCAGGATCTCGCCTGAGTGGCCGCGGCGGAATTGCGCTCCCATGTCACGCGAACCCGTATCCGATCGTGAACTCGCCCGGCTGCTCGACGAGCAGATTGGCGCCATGCAGTCCGTGCTCGCCGCGCTCGAGGCCGAACGCGCTGCTCTGGCGGATCGCGACGGCGATGCATTGCTCGCGGCCGTCAGCGGCAAGGCGCAGCGCATCGCCGATGCCGACGCGCTCGAGAAGCGGCGGCGCGCGATGCTCGAGCGGCTCGGCATCGCGACGAACCCCGGTCGTCCGCGCCGGGATTTCAGCGCCGATGCGGGCATTGCCAGTCGCTGGCAGCAGGTTGTGACGCTTACCGCGCGCTGCCGGGCACTGAACGAGGCGAACGGCCAGTTCATTCGCGGCCAGCGGCGGCGGGTCGACGGCGCGCTGCGCATCCTGCGTGGCGAGCCTGCTGGCGCGGCCGAGTACGGCCCGGCGGGCGAGCAGCGCATGCGTGCCGCCGCCCGCGTGCTCGACTCCGTCTGATACAGCGATTTTCGCCGCGGATTTGATCAAGATGTCGTCTGAAATAGACGGCATAACTATCTGTAAAAAAATAAATATTTATTGGATGATTGCCGGCAGAACGCGCCGGCGCCGGTAATTGCTCCACATTTGTTTGCCCGAGGCGGCATGCACGCTCGCGCACGCCCTCTGCTATAAAGGCGCCACAACGAACGCACTCATCGCAGAGGGAACAGAAAAATGGCCGGCAAGAACGTGATCGTGGTTCCGACTGATTTCTCCGAGTTGTCCCAGGCTGCGTTGCCGTGGGCGCGGCGCATGGCGGAGCAGATGCAGGCCGAGATCCATTGCATCTATGTCGTCGAAGAGCCGCACATATATGCGACGCTCGACATGGGGCCCGTGCCGATTCCCTCGGTGGATGAGTTGACCCGCAGCGCGGAGAAGCGCATGGCCAATTTCTCCAGCACGCACCTCAAGGGCCTCGGCCAGGTCACGACGAAGGTGATCGTGGGTCGCCCGGCCGAGGAGGTGGTGCGCTACGCGAAGGAAAAGAACGCTGCGTTGATCATCATGACCACCCACGGCTACAGCGGCGTCAAGCACGTGCTGCTCGGGAGCACGACCGAAGCGGTGCTTCGCAACGCCGCCTGCCCGGTGCTCTCGATTCGCAGCGGCTGAACACGACAGGTTTCGTTACCGCGGCGGCGCGAAGTCCGGCGGCTGCGGGCCGCCGCATGCGACGAACGCTTGAGTTGGCCCGGGGTCATCCGCACAATTCCTGCCTGAAGCAGAACAATCGGCGCGGCCGGATGACCGGGTCAACGCAACAGTCTTGGAGCCTCGAGGAGCTTTCATCATGTCCACAGGTCTGACGATCGTCGCGGTCCTGCTCGCGCTGGCGTGTTTTTTCGCGATTGTCTGGAGTGACATCAGGAAGCGCCGCAAACGCAGCAAGAAGGACTGACCCGGCTGGCGACCGCTGCCGCCGGCTACACTGTCGCGCCAGCGAACCGGGCTCCGGCACCGGTCCCGGATTGCCGGCCCGAGATGCGCGCCGGCGCACTCAACACGGATTGACCTGACTGACGATGCGGATACTGACCGTCTGCGCCGAATTTGCGCCGTTTGCCAAGGTCGGCGGGCTCGCCGACGTGACCGCAGGCCTGACCGGCTGGCTGCAGCAGCGCGGCCACGACGTCGTCGTCGTGTTGCCGTACTACGGCGTGATGCGCTCCGCCGGGGTGCGAGCCCAGCCGCGGCCCGCCCTCGTTTCGCGGCGTTACGGCGCGGCCGCGGAGGAAGTCACATACGCGGTGTACCCGCTGGCCGAGCCGCGCCTGCCCGCGCGCGTCTTTCTGGTCGATTGTCCCGCCTTGTTCGGCGACGGCGTCTACAGCGAGGGCCGGCGTGAGGCGCTGCGTTTCATGCTGCTGTCACAGGCCGCGCTCGAGCTTTCCGTCACGCTCGGCTTCGCGCCGGACATTGTCCACTGTCACGACTGGCACGCCGCGCCCGCGGCGGTCATGCTGAAGGGCATGACCCGTGCCGAGCGGGTATTCCGCCATGCCTATACGGTGCTCACGATCCACAACATCGGCTACCAGGGCGTGTTTCCCGCCGACGTGATCGAGGGCCGCGAGGACCTGCTGCCGCGCGCGCTGTTCCCGGCCGACGAGTTCGCTCTCGGGCAGGTGAATTTTCTCAGGACCGGCATCAGCCACGCCGACGCCCTCACTACGGTCAGTCCGACCCATGCCCGGGAGATTCAGACGCCGGAGTATGGCATGGGACTCGACGGTCTCCTGCGCCAGCGCCGGCACCGTCTCGCGGGTATCCTGAACGGGGTCGATTACGCTCGCTGGAGTCCAGACACCGATTCGCTGCTCCCCGAGCGTTACTCGATCGATGACCTGCGCGGCAAGTTCGCCACCCGCGCGGCGCTGCTCGCGGACCTGCAACTCCAGGCCGATGGGCGCACCCCGGTGGTGGGCATGGTGTCGCGGCTCGCTGAGCAGAAAGGCATCGACCTGGTCGTCGCCGCGTTGCCGGCGCTGCTGGCCGAACGCGATTTCGTCTGCGCCATCCTCGGCAGCGGCGACCGGGACCATATCGAGGCTCTGCGCGAGCTTGCCGGCCGCTACCCGGGAGGGGTGGCTTTCGTGGCCGGCCAGGACGAGGAGCTTGCGCATCGCATCATCGCCGGCAGCGACCTGCTGCTGGTGCCGTCGCGCTACGAGCCCTGCGGGCTCACCCAGCTCTACGCGATGCGCTATGGCACGGTGCCGGTCGTGCGCCACACCGGCGGTCTCGCTGACACGGTCGAACATTTCGATCCGGCCATCGGTCGCGGCACGGGCAGCGTGTTTCGCGATGCCGATGTCGGCGGGCTCGAGTGGGGGCTGCGCACCGCGCTCGACTGGTTCGCCGATCGCGCGTCCTGGCGACGGCTCATGCGCAACGGCATGTCGCAGGATTTCTCGTGGGATCACCAGGGCCCGAAGTTCGAGGCCTTGTACAGCCGGCTCGCGCGTGGGTCGGGGGGATAGGAAACAGGGGACAGTTCACTCATTTGCCGCTGATGGCCGTTGAGCAGGCGAACGCGACCGAGCAGATGAGTGAACTGTCCCCGATTTCCGTTACACCCGCCCGGCCATGACCGCCAGGCGATGGCAGCGCTCGGCGAGTTGCTCGTCCACCTGCTCCCAGCGGAAGCCCCAACGCCAGTTGCCGGCGACGGTGCCCGGGTAATTCATGCGCGCCTCGCTGCCGAGCCCGAGCAGGTCCTGCATCGGCACCACGGCGAGCCGCGCCGGCGAAGCGTAGGCCGCCCGTATGAGGGCACCGGGCATGTCGCCCGGCGTGCTGGCGAGACAGGCGTCCACACGGGCACGTGTACCCGCATCGAGGCCCTGGTACCAGCCGAGCGTCGTGTCATTGTCGTGGGTACCCGTGTAGACGACCGCATTCTCCACGTGGTTGGCGGGCAGGTAGGGGTTCTGGGGCGAGCCATCGAAGGCGAATTGCAGGACCAGCATGCCGGGCAGGTTGAACTCGTCACGCAGTTCGCGAACCGCGGGCGTGATGGTGCCGAGGTCCTCGGCCACGAGCGGCAGTTCCCCGAGGTCGCGTTCGAGGGTGCCGAGAAGTTCCGCGCCGGGCGCCGGCCGCCAGCGTCCGTCGCGCGCGGTCGCGGCGGCGGCGGGCACTTCCCAGTACGCTTCCAGCGCCCGGAAGTGGTCCAGCCGCACGAGGTCGAAATGGCGCAGCTGGCCGCGGACGCGATCTATCCACCAGCGGAAGCCGTCTGCGCGCATCGCCTCCCAGTCGTAGAGCGGATTGCCCCACAGCTGTCCGTTGGAATTGAAGTAGTCGGGCGGCACGCCGGCGACTGCCTCGGGGCGGCCGCTACCGTTCACACGAAACAGTTTGCGGTGCCACCATACTTCGACGCTGTTGAGGTCGACGTAAAACGGCGTGTCGCCGAACAGCGCAATGCCGCGCGAGTTCGCGTAATCGCGCACCCGCTGCCATTGCCGGGCGAAGAGATACTGCTCGAACGCGATGCTGCGCAGTGAATCGCGACCCTGCGCCAGCGTCGCCGTGAGCAACCTCGGCTCACGGTTTCGCACCGCCTCGGGCCATTCCCACCAGGGCTTCAGCCCGGATTCGCGCCGGTAGTGCTCGAACAGGGCGTAGGGCAGCAGCCAGCCGCGGTTCTCCTGCACGAAATTGTCGAACGCCGCACGCTCGCCCGCGGTCGCCTGGTCGCGAAAGGCGCGGTAGGCGCGCGCCAGGCGCGTGGCAGTGTCGGCGCCGGCGTGCTCTGCGGCAAGCCAGCCGTGGGCAACGAGGTCGGCGCTATCGATCAGCTCGGGGTTGCCGGCGTGGGCGGAACGCATCTGGTACGGCGACAGGCTGTGGTCCACCGGCGCCAGCGGCAGTGTCTGCCACAGGCTGAAGCCGGCCGTAGCAAGGAAATCCACGAACCGCCGCGCTTCCTCGCCCAGCACGCCGTGGCTGCCCGTCCCCGGCAAGGAGGTCGGATGCAGCAGCACCCCGGCGCGGCGCCGGTCGAGCGGGGTCGTCATGGCACTTGCCGCGTCAGCCGCGGCCCTGGCGTTCGACGAGTGCCTCGACCGTGGCGGCCGGGCGAGCGGCAGCCGGCTCGGTCAGCATCTCGGGCGTGACCAGCACGACGCCGCGTTCCGTCACGTGGAAGCGCTTCGCGTCGGCGGCGAGGTCGAGACCGATGCGGCTGCCGTCGGGGACGTCGCACCCTTCGTCGAGGATCGCCTTGCTGATGCGGCAATCACGGCCGACATGCACGTTCGGCAACAGCACGGAGCGGTAGACGTGCGAGCGCTCCTGCACTCGCGAGTTGGAGAACAGCAGCGACTCGCGTACCGTGCCCCCGGAGATGATACAGCCGCCCGACACCAGCGAGTTGATCGCCTCGCCACGGCGTCCTTCCTCGTCGAGGACGAACTTGGCCGGCGGCACGTGTTCCTGGTAGGTCCAGATCGGCCAGTCCTCGTCGTAGAGATTCAGTTCCGGGGTGACGTACACGAGTTCCATGTTGGCCTCGTAAAAGGCGTCCAGCGTCCCCACGTCGCGCCAGTAGGCCTGTGCCGCCGTCTTAACGTCCTCGAAGGGGTAGGCGAAAACGCGGCCCCAGCCGATGGTGTCCGGCACGATGTTGCGGCCGAAATCGTGGGCCGAGTTCGCTGCTGTGGCATCTGCGATGAGCCGCTCGCGCAGGAATTCGCGGTCGAAGACGTAGATGCCCATGGACGCGAGCGCGATATCGCTCTTCCCGGGCATCGGCTCCGGCCGGGCGGGCTTTTCGCTGAAGCGGATGATGCGCTGGCTTTCATCCACCGTCATGACGCCGAAGTGATGCGCCTCGGCAACGGGAACCTGCACCACGCCGACGGTGATGTCGGCGCCTTTCTCCACATGAAAGGCGATCATGGGGCCGTAGTCCATCTTGTAGACGTGGTCTCCGGCGAGCACGAGCACCAGGTCGGGATGGTAGGCCTCTATGATGTCGAGGTTCTGGTAGAGCGAGTCGGCAGTGCCCCGATACCATAGGTCGCCGATCTGCTGCTGGGCCGGCACCAGCTGCACGAACTCCCCGAGTTCGCCGCGCAGATAGCCCCAGCCGCGCTGGATGTGCTGGATCAGGGAATGGGCCTTGTACTGCGTCAGGACCAGGATCTGGCGGATTCCCGAGTTGACGCAGTTCGAAAGCGAGAAGTCGATGATGCGGTACTTGCCGCCGAAGGGCATGGCGGGTTTCGCGCGATTCCGCGTCAGGTGGCGCAGGCGCTCGCCGCGCCCGCCGGCCATGACCACCGCCATGGTGCTCTTGGTGAGCTGGCTGACGAAGCGACCGGACTTTCTCGGCTTCACACTCGGGGCGCCCCTGGGTGCTCTTGTAGTTGGCAGTGGCGACGGTGGCCGGCAGTATAACCCGTGAGGGATTAGGGCACTATGTCAGAATGGCAGGACGTTTCGAGGTGAGGACGCACACGGTGAAGGCTTCCGGCGACCAGGCGCAGGGTTCGTACTGGCAGGCTCTCGACGCCGGCCTGGAGCGGCTGCTCGACGGCCGGCACCACGACCCTTTCGAGGTCCTCGGCCGCCACCCATTGCCCGGTGGCGAGGTGCTGGTGCGCGTGCTGCGGCCGGCGACGGTGGAAGTGAGCCTGCCGGAGACCGGCGCGGCCTTGCTGCGCGTTGGCGATACCGACATCTTCGAGTATCGCGGACCGGATGCCGGGCTGCCGCCGCGCTACCGCGTGCGCTGGCGGACCGACCACGGAGAGGTGCTGGAGCAGGAGGACCCTTACTGTTTCCTGCCGCTGCTCGACGAGGCGGAGATCGCTGCTTTCGGCGCCGGCCGTCACTGGCACTCGTGGTGGCTGCTCGGCGCGCACCAGGTGACGGTCGACGGGTTCGCGGGCACGCGTTTTGCGGTGTGGGCGCCCGAGGCCGAGCGCGTGAGCGTAGTGGGCGACTTCAACCGCTGGGACGGCCGCTGCCACCCGATGCGCTGTCGCGGCGGCTCGGGGGTCTGGGAGTTGTTCGTGCCCCGACTTGGGGCAGGCGAGCTCTACAAGTACGAGATTCGCAACCGCTGGAGCGGCGAGCTGCTGGTGAAGAGCGACCCGTACGCGCGCCGCACCGAGCTGCGCCCGTCCACGGCCTCCGTGACCGCAGCACCCCCGACCTACGAGTGGGGCGATGCCGACTGGCTCTCGCGCCGCGCCGGCAACGGCTGGCTGCACGCGCCGATGTCGGTTTACGAGGTGCACATGGGCTCCTGGCGGCAGCGCGCACATGGTGGTTTCCTCGGTTATCGCGAGATCGCTGACCAGCTCGCACCCTACGTTGCCGAACTCGGCTTCACGCACGTGGAGCTGCTGCCGGTCACCGAGCACCCGCTCGATGAGTCCTGGGGCTACCAGCCATCGGGTTACTTCGCGCCGACCAGCCGTTTCGGGGCGCCCGACGAGCTGCGTTACTTCGTCGACCGACTGCACCGGGCCGGGATCGGAGTCATTCTCGACTGGGTGCCCGGGCACTTCCCGAAGGATGCGCACGGGCTGGCGCGATTCGACGGCAGCGCCGTGTACGAGTACGCCGACACGCGCAAGGGCGAGCACGCCGAGTGGGGCACGCTGGTGTTCAACTACGATCGCAATGAGGTGCGCAGTTTCCTCTTCTCCAGCGCGATGTACTGGCTGAAGGAGTTCCACTTCGACGGCCTGCGCGTGGATGCGGTGGCCTCGATGCTCTATCTCGACTACTCGCGCGGCCACGGTGAATGGGCGCCGAACGCGCATGGTGGCAATGAGAATCTCGAGGCGGCCGCCTTCATCCGACGGCTGAACGAGCTCACCCATGCCGAGTGTCCCGGCACGATCATGGTGGCGGAAGAGTCCACCGCCTGGCCCGGAGTCTCGCGGCCTGCATATCACGGCGGGCTCGGCTTCTCGATGAAGTGGAATATGGGGTGGATGCACGACACGCTGAAATACATCAGCCACGACCCGGTGCACCGGCGATTCCACCACGACATGCTCACCTTCGGGCCGATCTACGCTTTCACCGAGAACTTCGTGCTGCCGCTGTCACACGACGAGGTGGTGCACGGCAAGCGCTCGCTCCTCGGCCGGATGCCCGGCGACGAATGGCAGCGCTTCGCCAACCTGCGGTTGCTGTTCACGTTCCAATGGACTTACCCGGGCAAGAAGCTGCTGTTCATGGGCGGCGAGTTCGCGCACCCCTGGGAATGGGACCATCGCTTTTCGCTGCCCTGGCAGCTGCTCAGCGAGCGCGCTCACGGCGGGGTCCGCGCCCTGGTCGGCGACCTCAATCGCCTCTATCGCGAGCATTCGCCGTTGCACCGGTTCGATTTCGAGTCGCGAGGCTTCCAGTGGCTGCGCTGGGACGACTCGGGCAACTCGGTGCTGACGTATCTGCGACGTGACGAGCACAACGAGGTGGTGGTGGCGCTGAACTTCACGCCCGTGCCGCGCACCGGTTACCGCATCGGCGTCCCGGGGGAGGGCAGCTACCGGGAACTGTTCAACTCCGACTCGCGTTTCTACGGCGGCAGCGACGTGGGCAACCCGCTGCCGCTCGAGGTCGAGCCGGTGCCGTGGATGGACCAGCCGCGTTCGATCGTCGCAACGCTCCCCCCGCTCGCAGGGATCGTGCTCGCACGCGGGTGAGGACGGCGATGCGCAGGAATGCCGGCAGAGCGCTGCGGATGATCGTCGTGCTCGGCGCGTGTCTGTGCTCCGTGGTGGCCCGGTCCGCGGTGGACCCCAGCGCCGGCGCCATCCCCCAGGGGCTCACCGCCGAGGAGCGCCGCGACATCGAGATTTTCCGCCGTGCGGCCGCGTCCACGGTGTACATCACAAGTATCGCCTACCAGCGTGATCTCTTTTCATTCGACATCGCCGCTATTCCGCGCGGCACCGGCAGCGGCTTCGTCTGGGACCGCCAGGGGCACATCGTCACTAATTTTCACGTGATCGAGGAGGGACGGAAATTCCTGGTCAGGTTGTCCGATCAGTCGGAATACGAGGCGAGGGTGGTCGGCGCCGAGCCCGACAAGGACATCGCGGTGCTCGCTATCGACGCCCCGCCCGGCAGGCTCGGGCCGCTGCCAGTCGGCAAGTCGGGCACTCTGCTGGTCGGGCAGCGCGTGCTCGCCGTCGGCAATCCCTTCGGCTTCGACCATACGCTCACGGTCGGCGTGGTGAGCGGGGTGGGGCGCGAGCTGACGTCCCGGACGGGGCGCCGCATCAGGGACGTGATACAGACGGATGCCGCGATCAATCCGGGCAATTCGGGCGGTCCGCTCCTCGATTCGAGCGGGCGGCTGATCGGGATGAACACGGCGATCTTCTCGCCGAGCGGCGCCTCGGCGGGCATCGGCTTCGCGGTCCCGGTGGATGCGATCGCACGGCTCGTGCCGCAACTCATCCGTTATGGACGCATCAGCCAGCCCGGGATCGGGATATCGCTCGTGCCGGATAACTGGGCGCGTCGCTACGGCATCGAGGGCGTGGTGATCCGCCAGGTTGCGCGCGCGTCGCCGGCTGCGCGCGCCGGTCTCGAGGCGGCGTCGGTCGATCCCCGGACGGGCCGGGTGGAATTGGGTGACGTCATCGTCGGGGCCAACGGCCAGCCCGTTCGCGAGGCCAACGATCTTCTCGATGTCTTCGAGGAAGCGGGCATCGGCGGCAAGGTCACGCTGCGCATCGAACGCAGCGGCAGGGCGCGCAACGTCACCGTGGACCTCGTCGGGGTGCGTTGAGCGGTCATGGACATCCGCATCCGGACTTATCAGCGGGCCGACCGCGCTGCGATTCGCGACATCAACCGCCAGGCATTCCGGATGCAGCAGCCAGGCACCTTCGAAAAGCTGCTCGACACGCTCGACGACGTGTGTGCCTGGGTCGCCGTCGGTCCCGGCGAGCGTGTCGTCGGCCACATCATCTTCACGCCGGCGCTGGCCAGCGGGGAGAGGGCAGAGATTGCCGGGATGGGCCTCGGCGAACTCGCCGTGCTGCCGGAGTATCAGCGCCAGGGCGTCGGCACGCGGCTGGGCCGGACGGGTCTCGACACGCTGCGCGCGGCCAGATGCCCGTTCGTCATCGTCGTGGGACACGCGAGTTATTACCCGCGCTTTGGTTTCCGGCCCGGCACCGGGATCGGGCTGCGCTGCCAGTGGGAGAAGGTGCCGGCAGAGTCGTTCATGGCGCTCGTCTTCGACGAGGTCGCGATGCGGGGTGTCAGGGGCGTGGCGCGGTTTCGCGACGTCGCGTAACCGAGACGCCCGGCACCTTGACTCGCCTAGGTCGGCAGGATCGGCGGCGGCGGTTCGAACCCCTCGATTTCGGCCTCCGGATGGTGTTTCCGGACCAGCGCTGACAGCTCATCCGCCTGGCTCACCATGGTGTCAATCATGATCAGGACCTGACCTGCGTCGATCGCCTTCTTGAATTTCTTCAGGCGCGTGCTCGGAAACGCGGAGCCGGCAATCGCGGTCAGCCAGCCTGAGATGAGCGAAGTCTCGAGCATGATCAACAGGACGGCTGCGCCGCCGAGCACACCTCCGGCAGCCCGCAGTGCGACCAGACCGGCGACGAGTCCCACCGCAGCGCCGGCCGCCAGCCCACGCTCGAGTGCCGGAACGAAGTCGGTCTGATCGGCGCCGGCATCGGGCAGGTCCCCGAGCGGCGTATCCCGGTTCGCCAGCAGGTGGATGCGACCTGCGTCGATCCCCATCGACTTCAGGTCCGCCACCAGCGACCGGGTCACCTCGATGTTGGGGAGCAGAAAACAGAGCCGCTTCATGCCGATGTGCCTCGTCCCCCTCGATTGGCCCGATTGTACACGCCCGATCCGCCTTCGCTGCCAGCAGCATTCCAGCCGCCGCGCGCGGGGCGCCTGATCATCGGCGTTGGCTTGCGGAACTGGCGCGGCAGGTCGATTAGCGGCATGCTGGGAATGCCTTTCGATTCTGCCCTCAGTGAGGCCGGGCTGCGATGAGCGCTGCCGTTAATCTGGAAAAGGCCATGCGCGATCCCCAGGAGCTGTTCACCACTCCGGAGGCAATCGCGGCACACCCGGGCCTGACGCGCGCACAGAAGATCGAGCTCCTGTGCCGCTGGGAGTATGATGCCGCCGAGGAGGAAGTGGCCACGGAGGAGGGTATGCCCGGCGGGGACCACGGGCCACTGAGGCGCATCCTGCGGGCGCTGGCCGTGTTCGCGTCCGACCCGATCAGCTCGAACGCCTATGCCA
>CAZFWB010000005.1:0-44304 GCA_964522655.1 uncultured Chromatiaceae bacterium
ACGATCTTGAGCAGCCCCTCGTCGTTGATGAGGATGTTGGCCGGCTTGAGGTCGCGGTGCACGATGCCGACCTGGTGCGCTACCGACATGCCCGTGGCGATGTCCACCGACCAGGACGCGGTCTTGGCAAAGGGCAGGGGCTTTTTCGCGCTCAGCTCGGCACCGAGCGTATGGGAGGGGAAGTACTCCATCGAGATGGCGTAGTTGCCGCCCAGGCTGAGGAAGTCGTAGATGCGGATGACGTTCTGGTGCGTGATCTTGCGCGAGTAGCGCAGCTCGTGGACGAAGCGTTTCATCATCTCTTCGTCCTGGCTCACGTTGGGATTCAGGAATTTCAGGATCAGTCGCTCGTCCACGACGGTGTCCTCGACGAGCACCACCGTGCCGAAGGCGCCCTTGCCGATCTTCTGGATGAAGCGGTAACGGTTTTCGATGACGTCGCCCGGGCTGAGCGTGCTGACGTCGAGTTTCTGCGCGGTCTCGGTCGCCCGCACGAGCCGCTCGACCTCGGCCGGCTCGACCAGCAGCGTGCGCCCCGGTGCCGCGAGCCGCTCATCGTGTTTCTGCGCTTCGATTGCCGCGGGCGAGAGGCGGTTCTCGAGCTTCACCATCGCATCGGCCGCCGCCTTGGCGAGGGTCTCGTCGGCGCCGGTCATGTAGGGCTGCAGCCTGGACTTGATGGTACTGACGTTTTGCTGATCGGCCAGGCGCGCGACCGCGCCGACGGCCTCGAGACGAATGGCCTTGTCGGCGTGCTCGAGCAAGGGCAACAGCGCGGGCATGATCTTGGAATCGCCGAGCCGGCCGAGCGCCCTGACCGCGGCGGGCACCGAGCGCGCGTCTCCGCCGAGCATCTTCGTCAGCGCCGGCACGGCCTTCGGACTGCCGATCTCGGCGAGCGCATCGGCGGCGCGCTCGCGGACCCACCAGTCTTTGTCCTGCGTGGCCGCCATCAGGTGCGCCACGGCCCGCTCGTCCTTGGTCTGGTTCAGGATTTCGATGGCGGCACGGCGGATGTTCTCGTCGGAATCGCGCACGAGCTGCAGCACGGCGTCCATCACCTTCGGCCCGCCGATCTTGGCGAGTGCGTCCGACGCACGTGAACGGACCCACCAGTCCTGGTCCTCCAGTGCGGCGAGCAGGTGCTTGAGGGTCGCGACATCGGCGATGCCGTTCAGCACCTCGACCGCGGCGCGTCGGGCATCCTCGGACTCGTCGCGCAGCACCTCGACCAGGTGTTTCATCGTCTCCGGGTGGCGCGCCTTGACCACGAGGTCGATCGCCTTCGACCGGGCCTCCAGGTCGGGGTCGCGAAGGAGCGCGCACAGCAGGGCGATATTTCGCTCGCCGGGCATGTTCTCGACAGCCACGAGTGCCGCCTTGCGCACGGACTTGTTACGGTCCTTGAGCTGCTCTTCCAGCGCCCTGGCGACCTCGGGCTGGTTGAAGCGTGAGAGCACATTGATGATGTGCACGCGCACCGCCGGGTCCTTGCCCTCGAGCCGGTTGATGAGGTCCGGGACGAGCTCCGCGGTGGCCACCTCGGCGATGATCCTGAAGACCGCGGCCTTCTCGCGGGGCTCCAGGTCGTAGGCGCGGCGCAGCAGCTCACGCGGATTGAGCCGCTGTTTGTTGGCGCGCAGGACCTCGATGAGCGCGGAGACCGAGACGCCGTCGCGGCCGAGCAGCTGGAGGAGCTGGTTGGCATCGTAGGTCGAGGCCGCCCCCAGGGCAGCCGCCGTGCCGGAGACGCAGCGCGCATTGCCATGCCCGAGGCCGGCGGCGACCTCCTTGAGCGTGCGGTCCGTGACGCAGGTGGACAGGGTCTCGACCAGGGCGGTCACGTGCTCGCGGTCGGCCGTGGCGAAGGCGTCGATCAGCGTCGGGATGGCGCTCGGGCCGAGCTTGCGCAGGCTATCGAGCGCCTTGCGCGCCCCGGGAGCCTGCACGTCCCGCTCGGCGAGTAGTTGCGCGATCGAGCGCTCTGCTTTCAGTGTACTGATGAACTTCATTGCCCCAGCAGACAGTACCGCCCGACCCGAACATCAAAAAACCGGCGGCGACCCACCGCCGGTGGTTATGTCAACGAGGATACGCCGGGCGCAAACGAGCGCCGAGCGATTATGCCATACGCCGGCGGCCAGCCGGACGCAGTCATTCCGGCCGGCAGCCCCTCTTCGTTCAGTTACAATGTGGGGCCTGAGCGCATCCGCATACTGTTAACAACGTCACGAATCATGCCTGACCTGACGGTTCCCGCCATCGAGCGGGCTGCCGCCCGTATTCCCCTCCCCGGAATCGGCCGCGAGCTCGGGGCCGGCGGGGCCGCGATCGAGACGTCGGTCACCGGGGATGCTGTCGCCATGCGCATCACGCTGGACTTTCCGGCGGCCGGGCTGAAGCAGGCGCTCGAGCGCGAGGTGGCTGAGGCGGTGCGGCAGGCGACTGGCGCCCGCTCGGTCAGCGTGGAGATCGCCTGGTCGGTCGTGCCGCGGGCGCCGCAGGGGAATCTCACGCCGCTCGCCGGTGTCCGAAACGTCATTGCCGTTGCTTCCGGCAAGGGGGGTGTCGGCAAGTCCACCACGGCGGTCAATCTGGCCCTGGCGCTGGCGCGGGAGGGCGCGCGGGTCGGAATTCTGGATGCGGACGTCTACGGCCCGAGCCAGCCGCGCATGCTGGGCCTCTCCGGAGCCCAGCCGGAGAGCCATGACGGCAAGAAGATCGAGCCGCTGCGCGCGCACGGTCTCGAGGTGATGTCGATCGGCTTCCTCGTGCCGCAGACGACGCCGCTGATCTGGCGTGGCCCGATGGTGACCCAGGCGGTCACTCAGATCGCGCTGGAAACCCGCTGGGGAGACCTCGACTTCCTCATCGCCGACCTTCCGCCCGGGACCGGCGACACCCAGCTGACGCTGAGCCAGAAGGTGCCGCTTGCCGGCGTGATCATCGTCACGACTCCGCAGCAGGTGGCGACCCAGGTGGCCCGCCGCGGGCTGGAGATGTTCACCAAGGTCGGCGTGGCCGTGCTCGGCGTGATCGAGAACATGAGCACCTTCCTGTGCCCCAAGTGCGGTCATGAGGAGGCGCTGTTCGGCGAGGGCGGCGGGGCGGAACTGGCGCAGGCCTGCGGCGTGCCCCTGCTCGGGCAGGTGCCGCTCAACGGCGCGATCCGGTCGCAGACGGATGAGGGCAATCCGCCCGTAGCGGCTGATCCCGAGGGCGCGCTGGCGCTGCGTTACCGCGAGATCGCCCGCCGGGTGGCCGCCGAGCTTGCGCTCCGGCCGAAGGACCAGAAGCACAAGTTTCCGAAGATCGTGGTCGAGGAGCGCAAGTGACCATCAAATCAGACCGCTGGATCCGCCGCATGGCGGAGCAGCACGGCATGATCGAGCCTTACGAGCCCGGCCAGATCCGCGAGGCGCGTGGCGGCCGGCTGATCTCCTTCGGCACGTCGAGCTACGGCTACGACGTGCGTTGCGGCGCGCAGTTCAAGGTGTTCACCAACATCAATTCCACGATCGTGGACCCGAAGGCCTTCGACAAGTCGAGCTTCGTGGACATGGAGGGGGACATCTGCATCATCCCGCCGAACTCCTTCGCGCTGGCGGCCACGGTCGAGTACTTCCGCATCCCGCGCAACGTGCTGACCATCTGTCTCGGCAAGTCCACCTACGCGCGCTGCGGCATCATCGTCAACGTCACGCCGCTCGAACCCGAATGGGAGGGCCACGTGACGCTGGAGTTCTCCAACACCACGCCGCTGCCGGCCAAGATCTACGCCAACGAGGGCGTGGCGCAGATGATCTTCTTCGAGTCCGACGAGGCCTGCGAGGTCTCCTACAAGGACCGCGGCGGCAAGTACCAGGGCCAGCGCGGCGTGACCCTGCCGCGGACCTGAGCCGTCAAACAAGGTTCTGCGCCGCTCCGCTTGCCAGGCTGCGGTCGGGACGGCCTGCAACGAGCGAGTGAGGCCGGCGCAGTGCGGCAATGGGGACATTCCTGATTTTTTTGTCTGAGGCCGGGAATCAGCAACACCCGTGCTTTCGAAAATCAGGAATGTCCCCATCCTTCCGAGGGTCGGGCCCGGCGTTGTCACTCGGGCTCCTCGTCGATGACCAGTGGCTCGGCTAATGCCTTACCGTCCATGAAGACCTGGTTCTGCCGAAGGCTGATCCGCCCTGCCGCGATCCAGTTTATGGTCTGCGGGTAGATCCGGTGCTCGCCGCGCTGGATGCGCACGCGCAGTGAGTCTGCCGTATCGGTCGGGCCGACGCGAAGGCGGTACTGGACGATCGCCGGTCCGGTGTCGAGATCCGGGGTGACGTAGTGCACAGTGCTGCCGTGCCACTCGTCGCCCGAGTCGAGGACGCGGCGGTAGGTGTCCAGCCCAGGATATTTCGGCAGCAACGAGGGGTGCACGTTCAGCATGCGCCCGCGGTAATGGTTGACCAGCTCGGCGGGAAGGATGCGCATGAAACCCGCCAGCGCGACGAGCTCGGGGCGCAGGCGGTCGAGTTCCATGGCCAGGCGTCGCGCGAACTCGTCGCGGTCGGGCGCGGCCCGGTAGTTCACGGTGATCGCGGCGACGCCCGCCCGCCGGGCGCGTTCGAGCGCGAAGGCTTCCGGCCGGTCGCTGATGACGCCGACGAGCTGGATGCCTCCCCGGGGCCCGTTGCAGCGCTCGATGATCGCCTGCAGGTTCGAGCCGTGGCCGGAGACGAGAACCGCTACGCGCGGGCGCGTGGCGCTGCCCGCGCTCATGAACCGATATGGACCCGGCCGGTGCCGGCGCGCACCTCGCCGATGACCTGCGCGGTCTCCCCGGACTCGCGCAATAGCTGCGTGGCGCGGTCGGTCTCGGCACGCGGCAGCACCACGACCATGCCGATGCCGCAATTGAACGTGCGGTACATTTCGCCGTCGGCTATCCGCCCGGCCTGCTGCAGCCAGTCGAATACCGCGGGCCGCTGCCAGGTCGCGGGGTCGATGTGCGCATCGGCGAGCGGAGGCAGGATCCTCTCGACGTTGCCGGGCAGCCCGCCCCCCGTGATGTGCGCGAGCGCGTGCACCTCACAGGCCGCAATCAGCCGCAGCAGCGGTTTCACGTAGATGCGCGTCGGCGTGAGCAGGCACTCGCCGAGTGTCGTGCCTTCCCACGGCTTCGCGGCCGCGCCCGGCGTCAGTTCCAGCACGCGGCGGATCAGCGAGTAGCCGTTCGAGTGCGGGCCGGAGGACGCGAGGCCGAGCAGCACGTCGCCCGGGCTCACCGCCGAGCCGTCGATGATGCGGTCGCGGTTGACGACGCCGACCGCGAAGCCCGCGAGATCGATGTCGCCGGGCGCGTACATGCCGGGCATCTCGGCGGTTTCGCCACCGAGCAACGCGCAGCCGCTCAACTCGCAACCCATCGCGATGCCGCGGATCACCGTCTCGGCCTGGTCGAGCGCGAGCCGCCCGGTGGCGTAGTAATCCAGAAAGAACAGCGGCTCGGCGCCCTGCACGACGACATCGTTGACGCACATTGCAACGAGGTCGATGCCGACCGTGTCGAGCTTCTGCAGTTCGATCGCCAGCCTGAGCTTCGTGCCGACGCCGTCGGTGCCGGCGACCAGCACCGGCTGCGGGTAACGGCCGAGATCGATCTCGAACAGGCCGCCGAAGCCGCCGAGGCCGCCGAGCAATCCGTTGCGCCCGGTGCGCCGCGCCAGGGGCTTGATGCGCTCGACCAGCGCATCGCCCGCGTCGATGTCGACGCCCGCATCCTTGTAGGTCAGTGGCGTATCGGGGCGCATGGATTTCCTCATCTGGCCGCTTGGCGGGAGATTGCCCGCTGCCGGGCGTGCCGGCGAGGCGTGACTATAATAGAGCGCGATGAGAGCGGGTGCATGATCCGGTTGAGCAGCAGATGGCTGCATTCCGGCACGGCGGTGCTGGTGCTTGCGTTCGGCTTGCCGCTCGCGAAACCGGTGTGTGCGGCAGCGGTCGAGGAATTGTATGCGGCCACGGCGCCGCTGGCGGGCGATTCGGCCGAGGCGACCGCCGCCGCCTTCACCGAGGCGTTGCGGCGTGTCCTGGTCAAGGTGACCGGCAGGCCCGGCGTTGCCGCTGATGCCTCGGTGCTGGCGCGCTTCGGGGATCCCGCCGCAATGGTCCAGCAGTTCCGGCGCGATGGCGCTGGTTCGCTCTGGGTGCGTTTCGACCCGGCGGCAGTGCGAGCCGGTCTCGATGCGGCCGGCCTGCCGGTGTGGGGCGAGGACCGGCCGGTGACGCTGGTCTGGCTCGCTTACGACAACGGCGACGGCGAGCGTGACGTGCTTTCCAGCGGCGGCAACGACACTCCCGCGGCGGCGACACTGCGCCGCGGGCTGCAGGAGGCTGCCGAGGCCAGCGCGGTGCCACTGCTGTTGCCGTTGCGCGACTCGGAGGAACTCGCCGCGGTCTCGTACGCCGACGTCTGGGGCGAGTTTACCGGACCGGTCCAGAATGCCTCGGCCCGCTATCGCGCTGACGCGCTGTTGATCGGCCGGGCGCGGCTGTTTCCCGCCGGCATGGACGACGTGCGCTGGACGCTGCTGGCGGGCGAGGAGCGCCTGGAGTGGCGCGGCGGTGTGGCCGATGGGCCGCGCGGTCTCGCCGAGCGGCTGGCGCAGCGGCTGGCCCTGCCCGCGGGGGCGGAGAGCAGCGAGGTGCGGCTCGCCGTGAGCGGCATCGGGACGTTGGACGAGTACGGGCTTGTGCTCGGCTTTCTGCGTGGCCTGTCGATGATCGAGTCGGCCGGGGTCGATTTCGTCGCCGGCGACACGATGGTGTTCGGCCTGAGGCTGCGCGGCACCCGCGGCCAGCTCGAAACCGCACTCGGCCTGCGTGCCCCGATCGAGCCCGTCGGCGAGCCGGGACCGGCCATGCCGGTCGGCGCGGCAGCGCCCGAATTGCGTTACCGGCTGGTGGCGCGGCGCTGAGCGCGGGTGCCGGATCCGGGCAGCGCGATGTTGAAGCCAGCGGACATTCCCAATGCCATCTGTGTCATGCGCATACTGGCGATCGTGCCCATCGTTTGGGCGCTCGGCGCCGGCCGCTTCGGCCTGGCGCTGGCGCTCGTCGGCCTGGCGGGTTTGTCCGATGCGCTCGACGGGTTCCTCGCCAAGCGTTTCGGATGGCGCAGCCGCATCGGCGGGCTGCTGGATCCGCTGGCCGACAAATTGCTGCTGGTCTCGCTGTTCCTCGCCATCGCCTGGCTCGACCTGATACCTGCATGGCTTGCCGCCGTCGTCATCGCGCGCGACGTCGTGATCGTCAGCGGCGGCCTGACCTATAACTTCCTCATCGCGCCGGTGCAGCCGGAGCCTTCCCATGCGAGCAAGCTCAACACCCTGGCGCAGCTGATCTGCATTGTCGCGGTGCTGTTGCAGGAGGCCTTCGCGCTGAGCATCGAGGAGCTGATCACCGTGAGCGGGGCGGCGGTGCTCGTCACCAGCGTCGTGAGCGGGCTCGATTACGTGATTCGCTGGACCTCGCGCGCGCTCGGTAGCCGCGCCTGAGCGCAGCCGCCGCGGACCGTCCCGATGCGCCAGCTCGCCCTCGACATCCGCCGCGCCGGCCACGCCGTCTTCGAGAATTTCTTCCCGGGACCGAATGCGGTGGCAGTGGCCAGCGTGCAGCGCAGCGCTGCGGGCGAGGGGCCGCCGATCATCTGGCTGCACGGCCCCCCCGAGGTCGGCAAGTCACACCTGCTGCAGGCCTGCGTCGGCGCGGCCCACCAGCGAAGTGCGGCCACCGCCTACGTTCCCCTTGCCGAGTTGCGTGGCATGTCCGCGGCGGTCATCGGTGGCATGGAATCGCTCGAGCTGGTTGCCCTCGACGACGTCGAGGCGATCGCCGGCGTTGCGGCCTGGGAGAGCGCCTTGTTCCTGCTGCATGAAGCGCTGCTCGCGCGCGGCGGCCGGCTGCTGGCGGCCTCAACGCTGCCTCCCGCGCAGGCCGGAATCGCCCTGCCCGACCTGCGTTCGCGCCTGTGCGCGGCAGCCGTGTTTCGCCTCGAGACGCTCTCCGAGACGCAACGCCTCGAGGCGCTGCAGATGAGGGCGGAGTGGCACGGCTTTTCGCTGCCGGAGGAAACTGGCCGTTACCTGCTCACCCGGGTCGACCGCAGCACCGGCAGCCTGTTCGGGCTGCTCGACCGCCTCGATCGGGCGGCGCTGGCGGCGCAGAAGCGCCTCACTGTGCCGTTTGTCCGCTCGGTGCTGGAGGCGGACGGCTGAACGCGCCGTTCAGCGGCGGCGCATCGAATCGAGCGCCGCGAAAAACACGGCGATGGTCAGCGTCGTCAGCAGCAGCGCCCGCGTTCGCCCGCCGGGATTGGTCAGGACCTCCATCACGCCGTAGCTGAAATAGGGCAGCATGACGATGGCCGTGGCGATCGCCCAGCGCCGGGCCGCCGCGGCGCCGGCGACCAGCACGGCGGCGATGGGAACGACGGCGATCACGGTGCCCGGACCGAGGGGGACGGCCAGCATCGCGGCGAGCGCGACCAGCCCGGCGAGTGCCGCCAGGCGGGAGGCCGCGGCGGTCACTGCCGCGGCCGTTGGCGCAGTCGCGCCGCGATGTCCGCGACGCGCCGCCCGAGGTGCTCGGCGATTCGCGCCTCGTCGTCGGTGAGCCGCGTGTGGGTCTGCTCCGGCGCGAGGTGACTCGCCCCGTAGGGCGTGCCGCCGGCGCGGGTGGTGTTGAGCGCGCTCTCCGTGTAGGGCACGCCTACCAGCAGCATGCCGTGGTGCAGGAGCGGCAGGGCCATCGAGAGCAGCGTCGTCTCCTGGCCGCCGTGCATCGAGCTCGTCGAGGTGAAGACCCCCGCCGGCTTGCCGCTCAGCGTCCCGGACAGCCACTCGCTGCCGGTGCCATCCAGGAAGTATTTCAGCGGCGCGGCCATGTTGCCGAAACGGGTCGGGCTGCCGAGGACGAGCCCCGCGCATTCGCGCAGGTCGGTGCTGGTGGCGTAGGGCGGGCCGGACGCCGGCACCGCCGGCAGTCGTTCTTCGGTGCGGGCGGCGACGGGCGGCACGGTGCGCAGCCGCGCGCCGACGCCTGCCACCGAATTGACCCCACGCGCAACCTGCGCGGCGAGTTCCGCCGTCGAGCCGTAGCGCGAGTAATAGAGGACGAGGACCTCGATCGTCACCGCGCTATTCTAGTGGCCCGACGGGCCGGTTTGGGAAGCGCGGACGGGGCCGCCTGGAGTGGAGGGTCATGGCAGACGAGCAGGTCGCTTGCAGGTTCACCGTGTCGGGCAGGGTGCAGGGCGTGTTCTTCCGCGCCAGCACGGCCCGCGAGGCGGGCCGGCTCGGCATCCGCGGCCATGCGGTCAACCTGCCGGATGGCCGCGTCGAGGTGCTGGCGATCGGCGGCGCCGCGGCAGTCGAGGAACTCCGGAAGTGGTTGCAGCGAGGCCCCCCGGCGGCGCGCGTGTCGGCCGTCGATGCTCGTGTCGAGGCCGCCGGATCGCATTCCGCAGTGACCGGCTTCTCCACCCGCTAGCGCCGCGAGAGCGCACCCCGCGGCCGGCAGGGAGCAGGGCGGGCCGCGGGCCCCGGCGCGGTTGCCACGCGCTGTCGCCGAGCGCTGCGATTCGCGGACTGCAGCCGCGGCCGTTTCGCGATCATTGCCGGAACCAGCGGGTCCGCAGCCGATCGAGCACCTTCTGCGAATATTCCGTGCGGCCGAGGCTGCCGTTGTACCGCGCCAGGGCCCTGGTCCAGTCACCTCTTTCCTTCTCGAAGTAGAAGCGCAGGATCGTGCAGCCCATCAGCAGGTTGTCGTGTACGTCGACGAGACGGCGGCGGCCGAGTTCCTCACGCCAGAACGGCATGACCTGCATGAGTCCCTGTGCACCCGCGCTCGACACCGCAAAGGGGTCGAACGCGCTCTCGATGTCTATGACCGCCAGCACCATCTCCGGCGGCAGATCCGCCCGGGTCGCTTCCCGGTGTGCGCTGGTGAGGATCTCGACCCGCAACTCCGGGTCGGGCACCTGGTCGCCGAGGCGGCTCGCCATGTCGGTCAGCCAGACCTGCGCGTCAAAGTGGTCCTGGAAACTGTCGGCGCTCTCCAGCGCGGCGCGTACCCGGGCCCGCAGTTCCGCTGACGGCGGCTCCTGCGCCGCGTGAATGCCGGAGCAGCCGAGCGCAGCGATGAGCCCCGCGCACGTCGCGACGATGACTCGCCGGCCGTCAGGGCGTCGCGGCACCCAAGCGTCTGCGCAGGTAGTCCACCGCATCATGAAGTGCCACCTTGTCCTCGCCGCCGCTGCGGCGGTGACGGTACTCAACCGCTCCCTCCTTCACGCCCCGTTCCCCGACGACAACGCGGTGAGGAATGCCGAGCAGGTCGGCCTCGGCGAATTTCACTCCCGGGCGCGCGTCGCGGTCATCGAACAGGACCTCCAGCCCGGCTCCTCGCAACTCTAGGTAGAGCCCCTCGGCGGCCGCCGTGACCTGTTCGGAATTTTTCGGGTTCAGCACGAGAATCGTCGCGTGGAACGGGCTCATCGGGTCCGGCCAGATGATCCCGTGCTCGTCGTGATTCTGTTCAATGGCCGCGGCAACGATGCGCGACACGCCGATGCCGTAGCATCCCATGGTCATCACGCGTTCCTTGCCGTCATGGTCGAGGACGACCGCGTTCATGGCCCTGCTGTACTTGTCGCCGAGCTGGAATATGTGGCCTACCTCGATGCCGCGCGCAATGGACAGGGCGCCGCCCCCGCGCGGGCTCGGGTCCCCGGCAACGACGTTGCGCAGGTCGGCGGTCGCCGGCTGCGGCGTATCGCGCTCCCAGTTGACGCCGCTCAGGTGGAAACCATTCTCGTTGGCGCCGCAGACGAAATCAGCCAGCACCGCGGCGCTGTGGTCAGCGATCAGCGGTACCCGCAGGCCGACCGGGCCGGCGAAACCGGGCGGGGCGCCGGTCAGCGCGAGGATGCGCTCGGCACTCGCGAGGTTGAGGGGTTGCGCGACCTGGGGCAGGCGCGCAGCCTTGACGGGGTTGAGCGTGTGGTCACCACGCAGTGCAAGTGCGACGAGACCACCGTCGGCGCCCTCGACGAGGAGCGTCTTCACGCAGCGGTCCGGCGCCACGTCGAGTGCCGCACACACTTCCTCGATGCTGCGCGTGCCGGGAGTCGCGATTCGTTGCATCGGCGAGGACGGTGGTGGACGGGTCGCGCGCGGCGGCAGCGCCGGGGTTGCCTCGACGTTGGCCGCGAAGCCGTCGCCGTCGCAATAGGCGATGGCATCCTCGCCAGAATCGGCGAGCACGTGAAACTCCTGCGATCGCGACCCTCCGATCTCCCCGGCGTCGGCCTCCACGGTCCGAAAGCGCAGCCCGAGCCGGGTGAAGATCCGCGCATAGGCAGCCGCCATGGCGGCATAGGTCTCATCGAGCGAGGCCTGGTCCATGTGAAAGGAATAGGCGTCTTTCATCACGAACTCGCGCGCCCGCATCAGGCCGAAGCGGGGCCGGATCTCGTCGCGGAACTTGGTCTGGATCTGGTAGAAGTTGGCCGGGAGCTGGCGATAACTCTTCAGCTCCCGTCGCGCGAGGTCAGTGATGATCTCCTCGTGGGTCGGCCCGAAGCAGTAGTCACGCTTGTGGCGGTCGCGGATGCGAAGCAGCAGATCGCCGTAGCGGTCCCAGCGGCCGGTTTCCTGCCAGAGCTCGGCCGGTTGCACCGCGGGCATCAGCAGCTCGAGGGCGCCGGTGCGGTCCATCTCCTCGCGCACGATCTGCTCGACCCGGCGCAGGACCTTCAGGCCGAGCGGCATCCAGGTGAAGATGCCCGCCGTCAGGCGCCTGATCAGGCCTGCCCGCAACAGCAACTGGTGACTGACGACCTCCGCGTCGGCGGGCGTTTCCTTGAGCGTGGTCCAGGGCAGTTGGCTGAGGCGCATGAGATGCAGGCTTGCGGCGGGGCGGGAAAAACCGGCGCCATTCTAGCGATTATGCGTGCGCAAGTCGCCGCGCGGCGCCGGGTCGTGCGCGCGCAGCGCCCATGCACGTGCGAGCCGGCCGTGGCAGAATTCCCCCGGTCAGAGCAGCGGGATCGCGCGATGTATGAGCCGAGCGAGAGGGCGGAACGACCCCGGCGGAGGGGTATCTACGTGCTGCCGAACCTGCTCACGACGGGCAGCCTGTTCGCCGGTTTCTACGGCATCATCGCCAGCATCGAAGGGCGCTATGAGCCGGCGGCCATCGCGGTGATCATCGCCGGCGTGCTCGATGGTCTCGACGGGCGTCTGGCGCGGCTGACCAACACCGAGTCGGAGTTCGGCAAGCAGTACGACAGTCTCTCCGACATGGTCTCCTTCGGGCTCGCGCCGGCAGTGATCGTGTACCAGTGGGGCCTGGTGCGGCTGGGCGATTACGGCTGGTTGTGGGCGAAGCTCGGCTGGCTTGCCGCATTCGTGTATGCGGTGGCCGGCGCCTTGCGCCTGGCACGCTTCAACGTTCACGCCCGATCCTCGGACCGGCGTTTCTTCGAGGGCCTGCCGAGCCCGTCTGCGGCGGGACTGATGATGAGCATGGTGTGGCTCGGCACCGTTCTTGGCTGGACCGGCGTATTCACGCTGGTGCTGGCGTTCGTCGTATCGGTGAGCGCCGGCGCACTCATGGTGTCGCGGTTCCCCTTCTACAGTTTCCGCGAGGTCCATGCGCGGGGCAGGATTTCCTTCACATACGCGTTCGTGATCCCGCTGACATTCGTGCTGGTCGCCATGGACCCGCCCACCGTGCTGTTTACGATCGGGGTGGTATACGCGCTGTCGGGACCGGCATTGTCTCTGTGGCGGCGCCAGCGACGGCGCCCGGAACCCGCGCGGCAGCGCGAGGAACACCGGAGAACCTGACCATGGCCTGCGGCGCCGCCGTCTCCTCGCGCCAGCGCGAGATCCTCGATGAAATGGGCATTGCCGTGTGGGTGCGCCGCGATCGGCCGGATCGGCCCCCGCGCGAAGCGAACGGCGGTGGCGGCGGGAGCCTCGACTGGGATCGATTGCGCGAGGCGGTGCGCACCTGCACCGCCTGCACCCTGCACCGCACCCGCACGCAGCCCGTGTTCGGGACCGGAAACATTGCCGCGCGCTGGATGATCATTGGCGAGGCGCCGGGCGCGGACGAAGATCGGCAGGGCGAGCCCTTCGTGGGCGCCGCGGGTAAATTGCTGAACGAGATGCTGCGCGCGGTCGGCGTGGAGCGCAGCGCGGTGTTCATCGCCAACATCCTCAAGTGCCGGCCACCGGACAATCGCGATCCCCGCCCGGAGGAAATCGCCGCCTGTGCCGGCCATCTCCGCGCGCAGATCGCACTGGTGGCGCCGGAGCTGATCCTGGCGGTCGGGCGGATTGCGGCCCAGAGCCTGTTGCAGCAGGATGTGCCCGTCGGGCGTCTGCGCGGGCGCGCGCACGCTTACGGCCCCGACGCGATTCCGCTGGTGGTGACCTACCACCCGGCCTACCTGCTGCGCTCACCCGCCGAGAAGCGCAAGGTCTGGGACGATCTTTGCCTGGCCCGCAGCCTGGTGGATCCGCGGCTGCCATGATCGCCAACCCCAGCGTGCTCTCACCGCTGATCCGCGAGATGCGGCAGAGCGACGTCGCGCGCGTCGCGGCGATCGAGCGGCAGGCCTACGAGTTTCCCTGGAGCGCGGGGATCTTCCGCGACTGCCTGCTCGCCGGGTACACGAGCCTGGTGGTGGAGTATCGCGGCGAGATCATCGCCTACGCGATCATGTCGGTGGCGGCCGGCGAGGCGCACCTGCTGAACCTGTGCGTCGCGGTTTCCGAGCGCCGGCGCGGCTACGGTCGCCGCCTGCTCGAGGTGGTCATGCAGCGCGCGATCAGCGCCGGTGCCGAGCGCATGCACCTGGAGGTGAGACCGTCGAACGACGCGGCGCTCGCCCTGTACGCAAACTACGGATTCGAGCGCGTCGGCGTGCGCAAGCACTATTACCGCGCGAGCTACGGCAGCGAAGACGCGGTGCTCCTGGCGCGGCGTCTCGACGGCCGGCAGCCTCCCGGTTGACACGGATCCGCCCCGCCCGGTTGTGGACGCAGCGCCCGGTACTCGGGTGGGCCCTTTATGACTGGGCTAACTCGGCATTCGCCCTGGCGGTGATGACCGCCTTCGTGCCGGTATTGCTGGCGGGTTTCTGGAACGATGGCGCGCCGTCGAGCGTGGGCACTTTTCGCCTGGGGCTCGCCAACGGTGTTGCGAGCCTGCTGGTCGCTGTCGCGGCGCCGGCCCTCGGGGCGCTGGCTGACCGCAGCGGCCGGCGCAAGAGCTGGCTGTTGTGGATCACCTTCCTCGGCGTGGCAACGACGGCCGCACTCGGCCTGGTGGGCGCGGGTGAGTGGCGTCTCGCAGTCGCGCTGTACGTGTTCGCTTCGGTGGCGTTCGCGGCCGCCAACGCGCTCTACGACTCGCTGCTGGTCGACGTCGCCTCGCCACCGGACTACGACCGGGTCTCGGCTCTCGGCTATGGGCTTGGTTACCTCGGCGGAGCGTTGCTGTTCGCGCTGACCGTCGCGATGGTCGCGCGGCCGGCAATCTTCGGTCTCGGTGCTGCGGAAGAGGCCTTGCGGCTGTCGTTCGTGCTCGTCGCCGTCTGGTGGCTCGGATTCTCGGTGCCACTCGCGCTGTGGGTGCGTGACGATCCCCGGGTCGAGGGCGGCCCCGGCGCGCTCGCAGCCGGCCTCCGGCAACTCGTGGATACGCTGCGGCTGGTGCGCGCCCAGCCGCAGGTGCTGCGCTTCCTGGTCGCGTACTGGCTTTACATCGACGGCGTGTACACCATCATCAAGATGGCGGTGGACTACGGGCTTGCGCTCGGTCTGACCGCGCAGGATCTCATTATGGCGATGCTGGTGACGAATTTCGTGGCATTCCCGGCCGCGCTGGCATTCGGGCGGGTAGCCGAGTGGATCGGTACGCGCGCCGGGATCTACCTCGGCCTCGCCGTTTACGTGCTGGCGACGGTGGCGGCCGGCTTCATCGACACGGCCGCTGAGTTCTACGCTCTGGCGGTCGCGGTTGGCCTCGTGCAGGGCGGCGTCCAGAGCCTCAGCCGCTCGTTTTTTGCGCGCCTGATACCCGCAGGCCGCAGCGGGGAGTACTTCGGGTTCTACAACATGCTCGGGAAGTTCGCCGCGATCCTGGGGCCGGTGCTGACCGGTGTCGTGGCGCTGGTCACGGGCAGCCAGCGGCTCGGCTTACTTGCACTGCTCGTGCTGTTCCTCGCCGGCACCTGGCTGCTCACGCAGGTGCGCGAACCGGCGGCGCACGGAACGAGCTGACGGCGGCCGCCAGTTCGCGCTCCAGTCCGGCTTCTCCGGGGCCGCCGTAACGCAGGCGCAGGTACAGCGCGGTGATGCGCCGGACCTCGGCGGCCAGTTCCGGGCGTGCCGCAGCCACCGCTTCGGCGTAATGTTCCGCTGTCTCCCCTGGTGCACGGGGGCGGACGGCCGCGGCCAGCGCGCGACAGAGCCGGCCGTAGAGCCGCACGGCGGGATCCTTTTGCATCGGGGCGCGATGGCGCAGAGCGATCGCGAGCAGGATGAGGCAGATGGCCGTGGCGCCGGCGGCCAGCCCGGTGAGCTGAATCGTCTGCGGCACATCGAACCCGAGCGCCAGCAGCAGTTCGTCCTGCATCTCCGGGCCGAAGGCGAGCACCCAGCGGTCCCAGGCGGCGTTGACCGCATCCCAGGACAGCACCAGGCGGTTGACGTACAGATTCGAACGCCAGAGACGCCCGGCGACCCGCGGCGAAGCGGCAAGCGTTTCGGCGTAGCCGCGCTCGATGCGCTCCGGCGCCACCGCCGCGGTCGGATCCACGCGGCGCCATGCGCCATCCAGCCAGGCTTCGACCCAGGCGTGCGCGTTCGCCTGTCGCACGATCCAGTAGTCACCGAAAGGATTGCGTTCCGCGCCCTGGTAGCCAACGACTACCCGCGCCGGCACGCCGCCGGAGCGCAGCAGCACCGCAAGCGCGGAAGCGTAGTGCTCGCAGAAGCCCACGCGAGTCTCGAAGAGGAACTCGTCGACCGAATGCGCACCGAGCGGGGGCGGGCTCAGCGAGTAACGGAAGGGCGCCTCGGCGAACATCCCGAGCGCCTGCTCGAGGAACGCGCGGTCGCTCGGCGACTGGCCGCGCAGCTCACGGGCCAGATCGCGGGCGCGCGGATTGCGGCCCGCCGGCAGGCGCAGGTTGGCGGCGAGCGTTTCCGCGCTGGCGGCGGCCGCCCCGACGCCGCCCGTTGCGGAGCGGGCGCGGTAGGTGATGCGCTCGCGCAGCGGCTCGGCGCTCAGCAACTCCAGCCCCGGACCGAGCGCGGCGCGCGGCAGCGACCAGTTCAGCGGCGTCTCCAGCGCCAGCAGCCAGCGCTTGCCGTGCGGCTCGAGCACCATCTGGTAGCCGAACTCCCGGCCCTGCGCGACGTATGCCGGCGCCGCTGGCGCGCGGGCGGGCGCCGGTGCGGCGCTCCAGGCGCGCCCGTCGAAACGCTCCAGCACCGGGCCGCGCCAGTAGAGCGCCTCCGCCGGCGGCGCAGGACCCTCGAAGCGCACGCGCAAGGCGACCTCGTCGGACAGGCTGAGCTCGGTGATATCGCCCGGGCGCACTTCCTCTGACAGGCCAGTAGCGCCCGCGAGGTTGGTGCCGGGCATGGCCCAGAACGGGCCGGGTATCCGCGGGAACAGCACGAACAGAATCGCCGCCAGCGGCAGCGCCTGCAGCAGCAGGCGGCCGGAAAGCGCCGCGGCAGCGGGTACGGGCAATAACCGTTCGGGGCGCACCGTCTGCGTCAGCGCGGCCGTGATGCCGAAGGCGCCGAACGCCAGCCAGGCCGTCGACCAGATTGCCTGCTCGCGCAGGAAGACAGCGAAGAGCAGAAAGTACCCGATGAAGACGACGAGCACGCGGTCACGCTCGCCGCGGGTCTCCAGCAATTTCAGCCCGGCCATCACCAGCAGCAGAGCCGAGCCTGCTTCCACGCCGGAAACACTGCGATAGGTCAGCAACACCGCGGCGAAGCCGAGCAGCGTCACCGGGATGCGCACCCACAGCGACGGCAGCCGCCAGCCGCGCGCCGCGGCACTGATGCGCCAGACGGCCGCGGCCAGCACCAGCATGGAAACCCACGGGGCGACCGCGAACAGGTGCGGGGCGCCACCGAAGACTATCGTCGACGCCGCCCAGGCAACCTGGCGCCGCTCCCGCGCCCGGTCCGCCGACCGCGCGGCCATCAGCCGGGCGTTCCCGGCAGGGCGACCGTCGCGAGCGCGCGCAGGCAGCGGTGCAGCTGATCACGGCCGCCGCCGAGGTCAACGTGCATGCCGGGTCCCCGCAACCCCCACGTCCGACCGGATTCGAAGGCGTCGATCACCAGCCGGGCGAGGCGCGCCACGCGCGTTTCCGTGTCGCCGGCCGCGACCGAGTCCCAGTCGATCCACAGCGGCTCTTCACGTTCGCCGCCGCCGAATTCCCTGGCCAGCAGCTGGTTGGTGCGTGCATAGCTCTTCCAGGCGATGCGCCGTGGCGAGTCACCGCGCTGGTACTCGCGCAGCCCGGTGAAGTCGTCTTCACCGCTTGCGCGCTGTCCCGCGCAGGGCGTATCGATGGCCGGACTGCGGCTGGCGACGGCGCGCGCGGCCGGCTGCGGGTACACGATCGGCTGCTCGTCGAGATGCACCCAGGTCCAGGCGTGCATCAGCCCGAGCGGCGCGCGTGTGCTCAGGCGCAGCGCCGGCAGCGGTTTCGGCCCGCGACTTGCGGTCTGCAGGGGCAGCGCGACGGTGCGGGAGTTCTCCGGCGTGACGCCTCCGGCGACTGCCGGACAACCGCTCCAGTCCAGGAAGATCTCCTCGCGCGGGTGGGTGGAGTCATTGACCAGCGCGAAGCGCACCTGCAGGGGTTCGCCGGCGAATACCGGTTCGGCGCCGAGGTAATCGACGCTCAGGCCCGCGAGTGTGCGGTGCGTGTGATAGATCGCGACGATCCCCACGCTTGCGAGCAGAAAGGTCAGGGCGAAGGCGAGGTTGTTGTTGTAGTTCATCGAGCCGGCGAGCATCGTGGCCAGCATCGCCGCGTAAACCAGTCCGGCGGCGGTTGGCAGGATATAGATGCGCTCGCTTGCCAGCCGCAGGCGCGGTGGGTCAGTGCCCTGGCGGCGGCGCGCCCAGCGCCGCGAGCGTTCAGCGGCCCGGTGACGGAGCCTGGTCCATGCCGCGCGCATCATGGGGTCCGGTCGGCTGCGGTCTCGACACGGTGGCGCTCAGGGGATGGCGACCTCGGCCAGTACCGCGACGGCTGGGTCGCTGGCCGAGAGAGCGGACTCGCCACGGCGACGCAGCCGATGACCTGCGACCGCGGCGAACACCGCCTGCACGTCTTCCGGATACACGCCCGGATGGCCGCTGACCAGCGCCCAGCAGCGCGCCGCGGCCACGATGTCCACCGCGGCACGCGGGGACAGGCCGGTCTCGAATTGCGGGGACTCGCGGGTGAAACGCACCAGCGCCTGCACGTAGTCGAGCACGGCGTCACTGAGGTGCACGTTGTGGGTCGCCGCCTGCAGTTCGCCGAGTTCGGGCAATCCCATGACCGGCCTGAGTTCGCCGAGCAATTCGCGCCGGTCGGCGCCGCGCAACAGCTTGCGCTCGAGCGTCTCGGGCGGATAGCCGAGCCCGATGCGCATGAGGAAGCGGTCGAGTTGCGACTCCGGAAGCGGGAACGTGCCGACCTGATGAATGGGGTTCTGCGTGGCGATCACGAAGAAGGGTGACGGCAGCGCATGGGTCACCCCGTCCACGCTCACCTGTTGTTCCTCCATGGCCTCCAGAAGTGCGCTCTGTGCCTTTGGCGTGGCGCGATTGACCTCGTCGGCGAGGATGACCTGTGCGAACAGCGGGCCGGGCTGGAACTCGAAGCGGCCGCGTTCGCGGTCGAAGACGGACGCGCCGATGATGTCGGCCGGCAGCAGGTCGCTCGTGAACTGGATGCGGCGGAAAGAAAGGCCGAGCACCGCCGCGAGGCTGCGCGCGAGCAGCGTCTTGCCGACGCCGGGAACGTCTTCGATCAGCAGGTGGCCGCGCGAGAGCAGGCAGGTGACGGCGAGACGGATCTGGTCGGGTTTGCCGAGGATGACCTGCCCGACCTCGCGGATCGCCTGCTCGACGAGCGCGCGTGCCCGCGTCTGGCGCGCGTCGCTCGATACCGCCGCAAGCCGCTCTGCCATGCCTGTGTCCGTCCGCGTTACCGCCACGGTAAAACCTCTTGCCAAGATACCACGGCATGTTGCCCCAGCCGCCAGCCGCAGGGGTACGAACTGGGGCACAGATTGCTTTTTGCCCGCGGGAGGGCCGGCTGCGGCGTTTGCTGTGGGCCATGGCCGCCAGCGCCGCAGCCGAGTGCGGCATCACGCTGACGGCGGGGATTCGGGCGGCGCGACGCGGGATCGGCTCCAGCGTCAGGAGTTCGTTACCGTCGCGCGGGGTGCCGTATTGAGGTCAACGACTTTGTCGCGCGCCGCGTCGGCGGCTTCGCCCAGACGCTCGAGTTTGCCCTCGACCGTTGCGCCGCAGTCCATCTGCAGCTGCCGGTAGACGATGTTGCCGGTAATCCGTGATCCGGCTTGCAGCTCCACGAAGTGCTCGACCTCCAGGTCACCCTCGATGGTGCCGTTGACCACGGCGTCGTATACGCGGACATTGCCGCGGATGCTGCCGCGCTCGCTGAGCACCAGCAGGCAGTGGTCGCCGTCACTGCCGAGCACGTTGCCGTCGACCGCGCCGTCTACGCGCAGCCCGCCGGAGAAGACGATGTCGCCGCGAATTCGAACGTTCGGAGCCACCAGGCTGGACAGCCGGGTGACCTCGATGAGGCGATTGCGACGGCGGCCGAACAAGCGGGTCATCCTTGCTGCCGGCCGGTTGCCATACGGGCCGGCTGTGCGGTCGCCGATTTCCTGCCCGCGCGTGAGTTGAGGAATTCCAGCCGCTGGTTGAGCTCCGTGATGCGCCGGTTAAGTTCCTCGATCTGACGCTCGAGCTCGGCGCGCGTGGCGCGCTCCATGCGCAGCTCGAGACTCGTACGCTCGATGTCGGCCTGCAGGCGCAGGTTGTGTTCGCGCAGGTTGGCGAGACCGAGCGGGCCGCCCTGCCGGATCGCAAACGCCGCGGTCAGGGCCAGCACGATGGCCAGCCCCACGGCCAGAAGACTGCGGCGACGCGCGCGACTGGCGACCAGCTCCAGGCTGGCCTGCGTCAGGTACTGCGTATCGTTGCTGGCGAATCCGGCCACGGCTGCAGGCAACCTCAGCTGTCCGTGCGATGGAGGAAGTCCCTGGGTTCGACGGGTTTGCCGTTGCGCAGGACTTCGAAGTGCACGTGGGGTCCGGTCGAGCGGCCACTGGAACCGACCAGTGCGATCGGTTGCTCGGGCAACACGATTTCGCCACGCCGGACGAGCAGCCGCAAGGCGTGCGCGTAGCGGGTCGAAAGGCCGTTGCCGTGGTCGATCTCGACGGTGTTGCCGTAGGCGGATCGGTAGCCCGCGAAGACCACGCGCCCGCCGCCGGCCGCTTTGATGGGGGTGTTGCGCGGTGCGGCGATGTCGATGCCGGTGTGACGCGCCCGCCGGCGGGTTATCGGATCGAGCCGCACACCGAAGCCGGAGGTGATCCGCCGCCCGTCGACCGGCAGGCGGCTCGGGAGCGCCATCCCTGCAAGTTCCCGCGGCATCGTGGCGCTCGCGAGCAGCTCGAGTGTGGCGTCCAGCTGCTCGAGTTCGCGCTCCAGTCGGGAGAGAGCGGCCGGTTCGCCGGCGGCAGAGTCCGTGAAGGCCTCCCGGGCATCCGTCGCGGCCGGCACGAACGGTCCACCGCTCGGCCCCGCAGGGCTGGTCGCGACCGGTGTCGCGCCTCTGATCGGGCTGGCCAGGTTCGGGCGGCCGAAGCGTTGCTCGACTTCCTGCACCATCCCGATCCGGGCAGCCAGCGCTTTCGCCTCGGTCTCGAGCTGGATCACGCGGCCCGACAATGCGCCGATCCGCTCGATCAGCGCACGGCCTTCCGGCCGTTCGAGGAAGTCGGCGAACGAGAGTTCCCGTGGCGCGATCGCCACCGGGGCAACCGCCGGCTCGGCACGGCCGTAGTGGTAGCCGAGGCGCAGCGCGCCGGCGAGCGTCAGCAGCAGCACGACACCGCCAATCAGCAGCAGCGTGCTGATCCGGAACGTGTGCAGCCGCGACCGGCTGATCGTGCCCGCTGACAGAATAATGAACGCCATGCCCAATCCCGCTTGAATGCGGATCGTCTCAGGAAGCGCGGCGCCGAACCGTGATAGTGGGCACACCTGCGGCAATCGACAGCCACACCGGCGGCCTTTCCGCGGCCCGCATTTGACATAGCCCACGCTCAGGGTCCCTCGGGCGCCCTTCAGGCCGCGCTCACCGCGTGCGGACCAGGTAATAACCGCGCTCACGACCGTCCAGCCCGCCCCGGCAGGAGAAAATTATCATCCGCCGCTGATCCTGCGCGAAGTTCGCCGAGATCATTTGACCGAGGCAGGGCAGTATCGCCTCGCGATTGCGGGCCGATGCGCATGACTGCCCGGTTGCCCTGCGGTGCGCGAGATCCGGCCGGGCGTACCGGGTGGCGCCGGTCGATATCGGACTGCGCCATCGGATGCGGTAACATTTTTCGCCGAGGCGCCCGACACGGCGGCTGCGGCGGGGCGCCTCCGCGGGCGGCAGCGCGGTCGCCGCGCGATCGGAGGAACCACATGGCAGAGCCGCAGGAGACGGCGCGTCGCCTGCACATCGGCGGCAAGCAGGCCCGGCCTGGCTGGGAGATCATCGACGCCCTGCCGGGGCCCCATGTGAATCATGTGGGCGACGCCAGCGATCTGGCCCGCTTCGCCGACGGCACCTTCGCGGAGGTCTACGCCAGCCACGTCCTCGAGCACTTCGACTACCACGAGGAACTGGCGCAGGTCCTTCGGGAGTGGCGGCGCGTGCTGCGCCCGGGCGGCACGTTGTACGTCAGCGTGCCCGACCTCGAGCGTCTGTGTCACCTGTACGTCACGCCGCGGCTGCCATCAGCGGTGCGTTTCGACCTCATGCGCATGATTTTCGGCGGCCATCTGGATGCCTACGACTACCACATGGCCGGACTGGATGAATCCTTGCTGGGTGACTACCTGGAGAGGGCGGGATTCGTCGCGATCCGTCGCGTGGCGACTTTCAATCTGTTCGAGGACAACAGCGTTCTGCGCACGCTCGGCGTGCCGATCTCGCTGAACATGGTGGCCGAGCGGCCACCGTCGGGCTGATCCGGGTTCTCGCTGCGCGAGCCGACGCCCGGCCGCACAGCCGGCAGCCCGGTCAGGGCAGTTCGGTGCTGCCCATCAGGTAACGGTCCACCTCGCGGGCCACGCCGCGACCCTCGTTGATCGCCCAGACGATCAGGCTCTGGCCGCGCCGGCAGTCACCGGCAGCGAATACGCCCGGCACGTTGGTGGTGTATTTCTCATGCTCGGCGCGAACGTTGCTGCGCGCGTCGACCTCCACGCCGAATTCCTTCAGCAGCGGCTGCTCCGGGCCGGTGAAGCCCATGGCGAGCAGCACGAGCTGCACGGGCCGTGTCTGTTCGCTGCCGGGGCGTTCGTGAGCGACGAGCTGGCCTGCGGCGTTTTTCTCCCAGCCGATCTCCACGGTCAGGACCTGCTGCACCTGCCCCTGCTCGTCACCGATGAACTTCTTCGCGGTCGTCAGGTAACCGCGCGGATCGGCCCCGAAGCGGGCGGCAGCCTCCTCCTGGCCATAGTCGAGCCGGTACACCCGCGGCCACTCGGGCCATGGGTTGTCCTCGGCGCGATCCATGGGCGGTTTCGGCAGGATCTCGAGCTGGGTCAGGGTGCGGCAGGACTGGCGCATGGCGGTCGCCACGCAGTCGGTGCCGGGGTCGCCCCCGCCGAGCACGGTCACATCCTTGCCACGGGCGGGGATCGGGCAGGCGTCCGGCGCCCCGGCGAGCAGCGCCTGCGTGCTGGCCCGAAGATAGTCCATCGCGAAGTGAATGCCCTTGAGCGCTCGGCCCTCGACCGCGAGGTCGCGCGGCTGGGTTGCGCCGGTGCAGATCACGGTGGCGTCGAAGTCCTTCAGCAACAGCAGGGCCTCGACGTTCTCGCCGACGTTGGCATTGCAGATGAACTTGATGCCTTCCTCCTCGAGCAGCCGCAGCCGCCGCTCGACGACCTCGCGCTTGTCGAGTTTCATGTTCGGGATGCCGTACATGAGAAGCCCCCCGGGACGGTCGTCGCGCTCGAGCACGGTCACCAGGTGACCCGCCTTGTTTAGCTGCGCGGCCGCCGCGAGCCCGGCCGGGCCGGAGCCGATCACGACCACTTTCTTGCCGGTGCGGGCCTTTGGCGGCTCGGGAAGGACCCAGCCTTCCTCCCAGCCGCGGTCGATGATCGTGTTCTCGATGTTCTTGATGGTTACCGGCGGGGCGTTGATCCCGAGCACGCACGAGCCCTCGCAGGGGGCGGGACAGGCCCGGCCGGTGAACTCCGGGAAGTTGTTCGTCCGATGCAGCCGCGCGAGCGCCTCGCGCCACAGGCCGCGATAGACCAGGTCGTTCCACTCGGGGATCAGGTTGTTGATCGGGCAGCCGGCGGCGCCACCGTTGAGGACCTTGCCGGTCTGGCAGAAGGGCACGCCGCAATCCATGCACCGCGCACCCTGCTGGCGCAGCCGCTTCTCCTCCATGTGATGGTGGAACTCGGCCCAGTCGTGGACGCGCTCGCGAGGGCTGCGGTCAACGGGCAGTTCCCGCAGGTACTCGATGAATCCCGTCGGCTTTCCCATGGTCAATTGCCGCCGACCCGTGCCAGGTCGCGGGCGTTCTCCTCGAAGGCGACCATGATCGCCTCGTCTCCGGTGAGGCCCTGATCGTGCGCGCGCCGGATGCAGGAAAGCATCCGCTGGTAATCGCGCGGAATGACCTTCACGAAGCGCGCCACCGCCTGCTCCCAGCCCTCGAGTACGGCGTGCGCGCGGCTGCTGCCGGTGAGTGCGGCGTGGCGCTCGACCATGCCGCGCAGTGCGGCGATTTCATCGGCGTCCTCGAGCGGCTCGGTGGCGACCATCTGGGTATTGAGGTTCTTCGGGAACGTGCCGGCCTCATCGAGCACGTAGGCGATACCGCCCGACATGCCGGCGCCGAAGTTGCGCCCGGTGGGACCGAGCACGACCACCCGGCCGCCGGTCATGTACTCGCAGCCGTGGTCGCCAACCGCTTCTACGACCGCGTCGACACCGCTGTTGCGCACCGCGAAGCGCTCGCCGGCCATGCCACGGATGTAGGCCTCGCCACTGGTGGCGCCATAGAGGGCTACGTTGCCGACGATGATGTTCTCCTCGGCAACGAAGGTCGATCCGGCGGGCGGATACACGATGATCTTGCCGCCGGACAACCCCTTGCCACAGTAGTCGTTGGCGTCGCCCTCGAGACTGAAAGTCATGCCCTTCGGCATGAATGCGCCGAAGCTCTGGCCGGCCGAACCCGTGAACTTGATCCGGATTGTGTCGTGGGGCAGGCCCTTGCCGCCCCACTTCTTCGTGACCTCGCTGCCGGTGATGGTGCCGACGACACGGTGCACGTTGCGGATCGGCAGTTCCGCGGACACGGTTGCGCCGCGCTCGATCGCCGGGCGGCAGATGTCGAGGAGCTTCGTCACGTCGAGCGACTTGTCGAGCCCGTGGTCCTGCTCGATCTGGCAGTAGCGCCCGATCTCCGGCCCGACGTCGGGCTGGTAGAGGATATTGCTGAAATCGAAGCCGCGGGCCTTCCAGTGATCTATGGCCTTCTTCGGCTCGAGCCGGTCCACGCGCCCGACCATCTCGTCGATGCTGCGGAATCCGAGCTCTGCCATCGTCTCGCGCACGTCCTGCGCGATGAAGCGCATGAAGTTGACCACGTGCTCGGGCTTGCCGGTGTACTTCTCGCGCAGCCTCGGGTCCTGCGTGGCGACCCCGGTCGGGCAGGTGTTGAGGTGGCACACCCGCATCATGATGCAGCCCACGGCGACCAGCGGCGCCGTCGAGAAGCCGAACTCCTCGGCGCCGAGCAGCGCGGCGATGACGACGTCGCGGCCCGTCTTGAGCTGGCCGTCGGTCTCCACCCGGATGCGGCTGCGCAGGTTGTTCAGCACCAGCGTCTGGTGGGTCTCGGCGAGGCCGAGTTCCCAGGGCAGGCCGGCGTGCGCGATGGAGGTCTGTGGCGACGCGCCGGTGCCGCCATCGTAGCCGCTGATCAGCACAACGTCGGCGTGCGCCTTGGCCACGCCGGCCGCGATGGTCCCGACGCCGACCTCGGCTACCAGCTTTACGCTGATTCGCGCGTCGCGGTTCCCGTTCTTAAGGTCGTGGATCAGCTCGGCGAGGTCCTCGATCGAATAGATGTCGTGATGCGGCGGCGGCGAGATGAGCCCGACGCCGGCCGTCGTGTGCCGCACCTTGGCGATCCACGGATAAACCTTGCTGCCCGGCAGTTGTCCGCCCTCGCCGGGTTTCGCGCCCTGCGCCATCTTGATCTGCAGTTCCCGGGCGTTGACCAGGTACTCGCTGGTCACGCCGAAGCGGCCGGAAGCCACCTGCTTGATCGCGGAGTTCTTCGAGTCCCCGTTCGGCAGCGGCTGGAAGCGCTCGGTGTCCTCGCCACCTTCGCCGGTGTTCGACTTGCCGCCGATGCGGTTCATGGCGATGGCAAGCGTCTCGTGCGCTTCCTTGCTGATCGAGCCGTAGGACATGGCCCCGGTCTTGAAGCGCCGCAGGATGCTCTCGACCGGCTCGACCTCTTCGATCGGCACGCTTGGCCCCGGCGTGAACTCGAGCAGGCCGCGCAGCGTGCTCTTCAGCTTCGCCTGGTCGTTGATCAGCGCCGCGTACGACCGGTAAGTCGCGTAGCTGCCGGTGCGCACCGCCTTCTGCAGGCGGTGTATGGATTCCGGGTT
This sequence comes from uncultured Chromatiaceae bacterium, assembly GCA_964522655.1. Classification (GTDB taxonomy): domain Bacteria; phylum Pseudomonadota; class Gammaproteobacteria; order Steroidobacterales; genus QUBU01. Next base: position 26,059 of record CAZFWB010000005.1, read on the forward strand.
GAACAGGTGATGCTCGCCGTTGGCCCGCCACTGGTACAGGCCACCGGCCGGCAACGTGTGGCCGTCGACCGGCCGCTGCGGGAACGCGCTCCTGTGGCGCATCAGCGATTCACGCGCGACGATCTCGATGCCGATCCCGCCGATGCGCGACGGCGTCCAGGTGAAATACTCGTCGATCACGTCCTGGCGCAGCCCGACGGCCTCGAACACCTGGGCTCCGTGGTAACTCTGCACCGCGGAGATGCCCATCTTCGACATGACCTTGACCACGCCCTTGGTCGCGGCCTTCACGAAGTTCTTGCAGGCGGCCCTGTGCTCGATGCCGGTCAGGAGCCCGTCGCGGATCATCCCGTCGATGGTCTCGAAGGCCAGATAAGGATTGATCGCGCTGCAGCCGTAGCCGATAAGCAGCGCGAAGTGGTGCACCTCGCGGGCCTCGCCGGTCTCGAGCACGAGGCTCACGCGCGTGCGCAGGCCCTCGCGGATCAGGTAGTGGTGCAGGCCCGAGACCGCCAGCAGCGCCGGAATCGGCGCAAACTCGGCGTTCACGCCGCGGTCGCTCAGGACGAGCACGTTCAGGCCCTCTTCCTCGATCATCCGGCGGGCGCGTTCGCGCATCTCCTCGAGCGCCGCGACCAGGCCCTTTTCGCCGCGCTTCACGCGAAAGAGGCTCGGCAGCACGCCGGCCCGTATGCCCGGCAGGTCGAGGCGCCTCACCCTGGCGAACTGCTCGTTGGTGAGTATCGGGCCGGCCAGCTCCACGCGCCGGCAATCGGCCGGTTGAGGTTCCAGCAGATTGCCTTCGGAGCCCAGCCACACTTCGGAGGCCGTGATGATTTCCTCGCGGATACAGTCGATCGGCGGGTTGGTCACCTGGGCGAACAGCTGCTTGAAATAGTCGTAGAGCAGGCGCGGCCGCTCGGAAAGGGCGGCGAGCGGGGTGTCGTTGCCCATCGAGCCGACTGCCTCGACGCCGTCGCGTGCCATCGGCGTGATGATGATGCGCAGGTCCTCGAAGGTGTAGCCGAACGCGAGCTGGCGCTGCAGCAGCGTGTCGTGGTCCGGCGCGGGCACTTCGGGCGCCGCCGGCAGCCGGTCGAGATGCACGAGGTGTTCGTCGAGCCACTGCCGATATGGCCGCTCGCTGGCAATCGAGCGCTTGATCTCCTCATCGTCCACGATGCGACCCTGCTCGGTGTCGACCAGGAACATGCGGCCCGGCTGCAGACGGCCCTTGCTGAGCACGTTCTCCGGCGCGACCTCGAGCACGCCCGCCTCGGAGGCCATGATGACGAGCCCGTCCTTCGTCACGTAGTAGCGCGACGGGCGCAGGCCGTTGCGGTCGAGCACCGCCCCGATCCGTATGCCGTCCGTGAACGCGATGGAGGCCGGTCCGTCCCACGGCTCCATGAGGCTGGAGTGGTACTGGTAGAAGGCGCGCTTGGTGTCGTCCATCTCGCCGTGGTTCGACCACGGTTCCGGGATCATCATCATGACCGCGTGCGGCAGGGAACGGCCGGCCAGCACGAGCAGCTCGAGCACGTTGTCGAACATCGCCGAGTCGCTGCCGTTCGGGTTCACGATGGGCGGGATCTTTTCCATGTCCTCGCCCAAGACCTCCGAGGCGAAGCGCGCCTCGCGGGCCGTCATCCAGTTGACGTTGCCGCGCAGGGTGTTGATTTCGCCGTTGTGGGCGAGGTAGCGGTAAGGATGCGCCCGGTCCCAGCTCGGGAACGTGTTGGTCGAAAAGCGCGAATGCACCAGCGCCAGCGCGGTCTCCATCGCCGGGTCGGTGAGGTCGGGGAAGTACTGCGTGAGCTGCTCGGTGAGCAACATCCCCTTGTACACGATGGTCTTGAACGACAGGCTGCACAGGTACCAGTGCTCGGCGCCGTCGAGCGTCGAGGTCCTGATCTCGCTGTAGGCGCGCTTGCGGATGACGTAGAGCTTACGCTCGAACGCCATGTCGTCTGCGAGCTGTGGGTCCCGGCCGATGAACGCCTGGCGGATGACGGGCTCGCAGGCGCGCGCGGTGTCGCCGAGCATCTTGTTATTGGTGGGAACCGTGCGCCAGCCGAGCAGAGTCTGGCCCTCGGACTGGACGATCTGCTCGAAGCGCTGCTCGAGCTTGCGGCGCCTTGAGACATCGCGCGGGACGAACACCATGGCGCAGCCATACTGGCCCGCCGGCGGCAGAGGGATGTGCGCCTTCGCGCAGGCCTGCTCGAAAAAGCGGTGCGGCATCTGCAGGAGCACGCCCGCGCCGTCGCCGGTGTTGACTTCGCAGCCGCACGCTCCGCGGTGATCGAGGTTGCGCAGGATCTCGATCGCCTGCTCGAGGATGCGGTGGGACTTACGCCCTTTGATGTCGACGACAAAGCCGACGCCGCAGGCGTCGTGCTCGAATGCAGGGTCGTACAGCCCCTGGCGGGAGGGGGCTTTCGTCCGCGCGATGGCTGGCTGTAACTCTCTCGTCGTCATGTCCGCGGTCACTGAGGTTTTATGTCCGGATCAGCATTGCAGCCATCCAGTTTACGGGCCGGCAGGCTCCTGGGAAAGGGCGCGGCTCGTTTTCGGGCAACCGCGTCGGCCGCTGGGCCCGATGCGCCTGCGGCGCGCGGCGGGATCGGTCAGCCGAGTCGGTCGAGGCGGGCGATCTGCTCGCCGAGCTGCATGATTTCGCGGCGGGTGTTCTCGAGTCTCTCGCGCTCGTTCGCGACGACCGCGGCCGGCGCATTTTCGGCGAACTGGCGATTGCCGAGCTTGCCCTCGATGCGCCGCAGGTCGGCCTGTGCCCGCTCGAGCGCCTTGCCGAGCCGCTCGCGCTCGCCGGCCACGTCGATGAGGCCAGCCATGGGCACGAGTATGCGCATCGCGCCGAGCAGCGCCGTCGCTGACACCGGCGGTTCGCTGCGCGCGTCGAGGACGACGATGCTGTCGATCCTCGCCAGCTGCCGGAGCAGGTGACTGTGCGCCTCGACGCGGCGGCGGTCCTCGTCGGTCGCGTCCTGCAGCAGCACCGGCAGGGGTCGGGCAGGCGCGATCGCCAACTCGCCACGGATCTGGCGGATGCCGAGGATGAAGGCCTGCAGCCAGGCCATTTCCGATTCCGCAGTCTCGTCGGCTGGATAGCCATCGGCGGACGGGTAGGGCTGCAGCATCACGGTCTCCCCGGCAACGCCGGCCACGGCCCTGACCTTCTGCCAGAGTTCCTCGGTGATGAAGGGCATCAACGGGTGCAACGCGCGCAACAGCGCCTCGAGCACGTCGATCAGCGTACGGCGGGTCAGCGCCTGTCCGCCGGGCGTCGCTCCACCGTCCTGCAGCACCGGCTTGGTGAGCTCGAGGTACCAGTCGCAGTACTCGTTCCAGGTGAATTCATAAAATGCGCGGGCCGCAAGATCGAAACGGTACACCGCGAGCTGTTCCTTGGCGGTCGCCACCGTTCTGCCGAAGCGCGAGCGAATCCAGCGGTCGGGGAGGCTTGCGGCGGCGCCGTCGCCTTCGCGCGGGGCGAGCGGGCGGCCCTCGACGTTCATCAGCACGTAGCGGGTGGCGTTCCACAGCTTGTTGCAGAAATTGCGATAACCCTCGGTGCGGTTGAGGTCGAAGCGGATGTCGCGGCCGGTGCTGGCGAGCGCCGCGAACGTGAAGCGCAGCGCATCGGTGCCGAATTCGGGAATGCCTTGCGGAAACTGCCTTCGGGTTGCTTTCTCGATGCGCGGCTTCAGGTGCGGCTGCATCAGACCGCTCGTGCGCTTCGCGATCAGGGTCGGCAGGTCGACGCCGTCGATCAGGTCGAGCGGATCGAGGATGTTGCCCTTCGACTTCGACATCTTCTCGCCGTGCTCGTCGCGGATCAGCCCCGTGATGTAGACCTCGCGGAAAGGCACGTCGCCGGCGAACTTCAAGCCCATCATGATCATGCGGGCCACCCAGAAAAAGATGATGTCGAAGCCCGTGACCAGGACGCTGCTCGGGTAGAAGACGCCGAGCTCGGGCGTCGGGCGCGGCCAGCCGAGCGTGGAGAAGGGCCAGAGCGCGGAAGAAAACCAGGTGTCGAGCACGTCCTCGTCCTGCCGGAGCGGGGTTCCGGCGTCGAGACCGTGGCGTTCGCGCACCTCTGCTTCGCTGCGGCCGACGTAGACTTTGCCGCTGTCGTCGTACCAGGCCGGGATGCGGTGCCCCCACCACAGCTGGCGGCTGATGCACCAGTCCTGGATGTTGCGCATCCACTGGAAGTAGGTCTTGGCCCAGTTGTCCGGTACGAAGCGGATTCGCCCGTCTTCGACTGCCTCGATCGCAGGCCCGGCGAGTGGCGCGATCTTCACGTACCACTGGTCGGTGAGCCAGGGCTCCAGCACCGCGCCGCTGCGATCGCCGCGCGGTACGGGCAGCGAGTGCGGTTGGATCTTTTCGACGAGGCCTTCGGCCTGAAGCAGCTCGATGACACGCCCGCGCGCCGCGAACCGGTCAAGTCCGACCAGTTGATCGGGAATGCCGCTGTCCATGTCGCCGCTCGCTTCGCCTCGTGTGATGCGGGCGTCACGGTCGAATACATTAATGAGGGCGAGATCGTGGCGACGGCCGATCTCATAGTCGTTGAAATCGTGTCCGGGCGTGATCTTGACGCAGCCCGAGCCGAACGCGGGATCGACGTGCTCGTCGGCGATGACCGGCACCAGCCGGTTGGTGATCGGCAGCCGGATCTGCCGCCCGACCAGGCGGGCATAGCGTCCGTCCTCCGGGTGGACCGCGACCGCCGTGTCGCCCAGCATCGTTTCCGGCCGTGTCGTGGCCACGACGAGGTGGCCGCTGCCGTCGGCGAGCGGGTAACGCAGGTGCCAGAGCGAGCCCTGCTCCGGTTCCGACAGGACCTCGAGGTCCGAGAGCGCCGTGTGCAGAACAGGATCCCAGTTGACCAATCGTTTGCCACGGTAGATGAGCCCTTCCTCGTGCAGGCGCACGAAGACCTCGGTGACGGCCGCCGAGAGGTCCGGGTCCATCGTGAAGCGGTCGCGTGACCAGTCCACCGAGTCGCCGAGCCGGCGCATCTGCCGGCAGATCGTGTCGCCGGACTGCGACTTCCACTGCCAGACCCGTTGCACGAACGCCTCGCGCCCGATGTCCTGGCGGCGTATGCCCTCCGCGTTCAGCTGGCGCTCGACGACCATCTGCGTGGCTATTCCGGCGTGGTCGGTTCCGGGCTGCCACAGCACCCGGCAGCCGAGCATGCGGTGATAGCGCGTGAGGGCATCCATCAGCGTGTGCTGAAAGGCATGGCCCATGTGCAGCGTCCCGGTCACGTTCGGCGGCGGGATCATGATGCAATAGGGCGGGCCGTTGCCCGAGGCAGCGAAATGGCCGCTTTCCTCCCAGCGCTGGTAGACCCGCCGCTCGATGGCGGCCGGCTGATAGGTCTTATCCATGGTTCAGCCTGATTCCGGGCGCCGCGCGCCGCGGTCGGCGAAATGCTCGTGCAGCGCGTCCTCGATCAGGTCCGGCAGCTCGCTGCGAAGCCGCCCGATCACGTCGGCGAAGAGATTGGCTTCCATCTCGCGCAGCGACTCGTGCAGGAGGCGCTCCATCAGCGCGTAGCCCCGCGTGGCGATGCGCGACTGCAGTTCGGCGAGTTCGTCGGCGGTCACCTGCGCGGACGGTGAGATCTTCTCGCCTGGCCCGGCGACCATGTCGGTCAGCACCGGGATCTTTTTCTCAGTCATGGCTCGCCGATCCTGTGCGTGACCGTTTCGCAACCGAGCTTCTGATAGCCACGGTATCGTTCGCGGGCGAGACGGCGCCCGTCCTCGGACTCATCAACGATTTCCACCACGCGCGCAAAACGTCCCGCGAACGGCGGGATGTCGTCGGTGAGATTGATCAGCACATCGGCCTCCGGCGGCTCGGCATGCCCGATCGTGACCGGCGCGCGCACAGAGCTGCCCGGCTGTACCAGTTCGTGGGGGACGAAGCTCCCCTGGCGGAAGGTCCAGAGCAGGTCATCGAGCTGTGCCGCCTCGGCGGGCGAACCTGCCTGCACGTGCACACGGTGATCGAGGCGGTAGGCCTTCTCGGCGAGGCGGCAGACGAAAGCCAGCCTGGCCGTCGTCTGCGGCCCGGCGAGGACATAGAAATCGACGCGACCGGGGTCTGGCAAGGGCTTGTTCCAGCTGGGAGTTGGCCGGGCCGACGGCCCGGCACATGATAGCCTCTATTGGTTAAGGAGATACTCGACGAGCATGGGGACCGGCCGTCCCGTGCTGCCTTTCTGCGGCGCGGTGACCCATGCGGTGCCGGCGATGTCGAGGTGAGCCCAGTCGGTCTCGGCGACAAAGCGCGAGAGAAACGCCGCGGCGGTGATCGTGCCGGCTTCTTTGCCGCCGATATTGGCCACGTCGGCAAACGGACTCTTCAGTTGATCCATGTACTCCTCGCCGAGCGGCAGCCGCCAGGCGGGGTCATCGGCCGCCTCGCCTGCCTCCAGCAGCGCCTTCGCCAGCTTGTCCGAGTTCGACAGCAGTCCGCTGCGGTGCTTGCCGAGCGCCACCACGCAGGCTCCCGTCAGGGTCGCGATATCGATCATGGCGGAGGGCTTGAACCTCAGCCCGTAGGTCAGCGCGTCGCAGAGTATCAGGCGGCCTTCCGCATCCGTGTTGAGGATCTCCACCGTCTGACCGGACATGGTGCGCACGATGTCACCGGGCCGCGTTGCGTTGCCGCCGGGCATGTTCTCGCAGGCCGGCACCAGGCCGACCACGTCGATCGGCAGGCCGAGCTCGGCCACTGCCTGCATTACCGCCAGCACCGCGCCCGCACCGCTCATGTCGTATTTCATCTCGTCCATCTGCGGACCGGGCTTGAGCGAGATGCCCCCGGTGTCGAAGGTGATCCCCTTGCCGACGAGCACGACGGGCGCTCGGGCTTTTCGTCCGCCCCGATAGCGCAGGACGATGAAGCGTGCCGGCTGCTCGCTTCCTGCCGTCACGGAGAGCAGCGAGCCCATGCCGAGGCGCCGCATCTGCGGCTCGTTCAGCGCCTGCACGCGCAGGCGCCGGAAGCGCCGGTCCAGGGCGCGGGCCTGCTGCAGCAGATAGGTCGGCGTGCAGCGATTCGGCGGCAGATTGCCGAGATCGCGCGCCAGCCTGACGGCGTTGCCGATCGCCAGGCCGTGCGCAATGCCACGCCGGACTTCGGCCGCTTCCTCGCGCGTGGCAGCGAGCCCGAGCGCGGTCTGCCTGATCCGGCCCTTGTTGCGGTCGCGGGTCTTCAGTTCGACGAAGCGATAGCTCGCCTCGTGCCAGGTCTCGATCGCGATGCGGGCGCAGCGATAGGCATCCGCATCACGCGTCGTTTCCGTGCCGAGGTAGGAAACCACGTTGCCGGCCCGTGTTCTGGTGATGGCGTTGAAAGCGCTGCGCATGGCCTTGCGGCAGGCTTTCCGGTCGTACCTGTCGCGTTCGCCGAGCCCGACGAGCAGCACGCGCGGACAGGCGAGCCCCGGTACCTTCGGCAGCAACAGGGTCGCCCCCGTCTCGCCGTGGAAATCGCCGCTCGTGATGACCGAACGAATGAAACCGCGTGAGGCCCGATCGGCGTCGCGCGTCGCCTGAGGGAGCGCGCCGCGCGCATATGCGGGAAGGACGATGCACGCCGCGCGTTGCCTGGAAGCTGCCGCAGTCCTGACCTGAAAACGCATGTGTCTCTCCGTCTGCAGTCGATTGCGCCGGGCGTCAGCGGCGTACTCAGCTTGACGGGCGCGCCGGATGACCGGGATGATAGTCAGGCGTCGTCGTCACGCGCTCCCCCCACGCAGGCGCAACGTAGTGTACCGGATCACCTCGAGATCATGGCAGGGTCGCGACCGCATCGGGTCGCGCGCGGGTGCGATCAGGCGCCGATGAGCACGATCGCCGGGCGCTACGTCTTCAGGGAGACCGTGCAGGCCTGGTTCGCGGTCACGCTGGTGCTCCTGCTGATTCTGGTCACGAGCCAGTTCGCCGAAGTTCTGGGTGATGCCGCGGCGAACCGCCTGCCCAAGGACGCGGTGTTGCAGGTGATGATGCTGAGCTCGATTCAGTACCTCACCATATTGATACCCGTCGGGCTGTTCCTCTCGGTGTTGCTGGCGATGGGCCGGCTGTATCGCGACAGCGAGATGTATGCCCTGATGGCCTGCGGGATCGGGCCGGCAAAGTTGTACCGGCCGGTCCTCGCGTTTGCGGCGCTGCTGGCCGCGATCGCGGCGTGGCTCGCCCTCGACGCGGCCCCGTGGGCCATCCGCGAAGTGCAGCGCATTGCGCAGGAAGCGCGTGAGCGGTCCGATCTGCGGGCGATGGACCCGGGGCGGTTCGTCAGTTTCGGCCGCGCGGACGCCGTGGTGTACGCCGAGGCGATCAGCCCGGACGGGCGCCTGCGCAATGTCTTCGTGCAGCGGCGGCGTGACGCCGTCGTGGAAGTCATCGTAGCGGCCGAGGCCTGGCAGCGTGACACCGACGACCCGAACGTGAAGATGCTCACCTTCAGCGCCGGGCGCCGCTACGAGGGCGTACCCGGCGGCCTGCAGTTCAGGATCATCGATTTCGCCGAGCACGGCATTCCGTTTTCGCTGCCCGGTCGCCGGCCGCTGGAGTTCGAGTCCGAAGCGCGTCCGGTCGCGGCGTTGCTGGGATCCGGCGATCCGGGCGAAATCGCCGAGCTGCAGTGGCGCGCGTCGGTGCCGCTGATGGCGCTGGTGCTCGCGTTTCTCGCGGTGCCGCTCGGGCGCTCATCGCCACGCCAGGGACGGTACGCCGGCATCGGTGCCGGCGTGCTGATCTATGTGACCTACGCGAACCTGCTCGGCGCCGCCAAGGTATGGCTGGAGCGCGGACAATTGCCGCCGCAACTCGGCATGTGGTGGGTGCATGTCGTGTTCTTCGCCGGGGCTGCGCTCCTGCTCGCCGTGCGTTTCGGCACGCTCCGGTCCTGGCGGGCTTTGTGGCGGCGGGCTGCACCATGACGGTGATCCGCGGCTACCTCGGGTGGACGATACTGCGCGCGACGCTGTTGGTTATCGCCGTGCTGCTCGCGCTCGGCGGGTTCATCGAGTTCGTCGGGCAGCTCGACGACATCGGCGCGGGCGACTACGGGGTACTGCAGGGCGTCGCCTACGCGGCGATGAAGCTGCCGGAGATGGCGTTCGTCATGCTGCCGATGGCCGTGCTGCTCGGCAGCCTGCTGGGGCTCGGCGTGCTGGCGAATGCGAGCGAGATGATTGCGCTTCGGGCCGCCGGTATTTCGGCGGTGTCGCTCGCCCGATCCGTGCTCGTCACCGGAGCGCTTCTGTCCCTGTTCACCATGGTTCTCGGCCTCTATCTCGCGCCGCCGCTGGAGCGATACTCGCGCCAGTTCCGCACCTTTGCCATGCATGGGCCTTCCGGTCTCGCCAGTGCGGAGTCCGCCTGGGTGCGCGACGGGGACACGATCATGAACATGAGCCGCATGGGCGACCCGTCGAGTTTCGGGGGCGTCTATCTCTTCAGGCTCGAGTCCCCGGGGAATCTCGCGAGCGTTGCGCGGGCCGATTCGGCGAGCATCGGCGGCGGCGGCGAATGGACCCTGAACAATTTCACGGAAAGCAGTTTCGGCACACAGGGAGTCACTGTGCGCAGGGAAAAGAAGTTCGCCGAACTCACCGGCATGAGCCCGGACCTGCTGAGCCTCACGGTCGTCCGGGCGGAGGCGTTGAACGGCCTCGCGTTGTGGCGGTACGCGCGCTACCTGCGGGCGAACGGCCTCGATTCGCACCGTTACGAAGTGGCGTTCTGGGGGCGTATCGCCGCGTCGGTCGCCGTTGCGCCGATGTGTGTTCTCGCGCTGAGTTTCGCTTTCGGTCAACTGCGGCGGGCCGGCACCGGCGCGAGGATGATCATCGGCATCGTGATCGGCCTTGCCTACTTCCTGATCAGCCGCGCACTGGCGGACGGCGGCGAGGTCTACAACCTGCCTCCGGTCCTGGTCGGGTGGTTGCCGACGCTGCTGCTGGCGCTCGCCAGTGTCGCGGCTCTAGCCCGCGCCCGCTGAGGACGCTCCCGGTCCAGCTCGCTGGCGGGGCGTCACCCGCACCACGCGGCTTCCGGAGAGCCGGTCGTGCCAGGTGCGGCGGGCCGGGTCGCCTAGCGCCCAGAGGAATCCGAGACCCAGCGCCGCAACGGAGAGCAGGGCGGCGGCGAACCGGCCGCAGCAGGCGGTCAGCCGCAGGCTGTCACCGCGATCGTCTTCGACCCGGATGTTCCACGCCCGCATGCCGAGCGTCTGTCCGCCCCGCCACCAGAAGAATATGAAGAAAGCGGCCGCCTGCACTGCCAGGAACGCCTGGTAGGCGACATTACCCGCCGGCACGGCCCCGTCTCCCCGCGCGATCAGGATCGGAAACGAGGTGGTTATGAGCAGTCCGCCGAGCAGCAGCAAGTCGTAGCAGGCGGCGGCCAGTCGGCGCGGCAGTCCGGCGGCGGGTGGTCGTGGCGGCATATGCGAATCCCTGGCCGCGGTCTGATGGTTGTCGTCGGCCGACAGGCGGGTCGCGGGCGGTTGCAGCCGCCGGCGCGGTTTCTGGCGCTCCCTGCGGGAATCGAACCCGCGTTTCAGCCTTGAGAGGGCCGCGTCCTGGACCGCTAGACGAAGGGAGCGGGCGCTCATCCCGGCGTCCGGGGGCGCGAGCGGGCTGCTATTATAGGTTGCGCCGACCATCTCACAAGCCAGGGCGCGCATTGACAGATAACTCACAACCGGTGCGCCATGCGCCCCAGATCATTCCGCGCTCCGGGCACAACATCTCACGCGCCGATATCTCGAAGAGCGCTCTGAAGGTCCTCTACCGCCTGAAGGACGCCGGCTACCAGTCCTACCTCGTGGGCGGCAGCGTGCGCGATCTGCTGCTCGGCAGGCATCCGAAGGACTTCGACGTGGCGACCGACGCCCATCCGGAGGAGGTTCGGGCGCTGTTCGGGAACTGTCGACTGATCGGGCGCCGCTTCCGCCTGGCGCACGTGCGCTACGGCCGCGAGATCATCGAGGTCGCCACCTTCCGTGGCCTCGGGACCGAGGCGATGAGCAGCGAGCATCGCCAGGTGTCGGTCGAAACGGGCAGGCTGATCCGTGACAATGTCTACGGCTCGCTCGAAGAAGACGTGTGGCGGCGCGATTTCACCGCCAATGCCCTCTACTACAACATCGCTGATTTCTCGGTCTGGGATTTCGTCGGCGGGTTTGCCGACATCCAGGCCCGGCAACTGCGCCTGATCGGCGACCCCGAGCTTCGCTACCGGGAGGACCCGGTGCGGATGCTGCGCGCGGCCCGCTTCGCGGCCAAGCTCGGCTTCACCGTGCACCCTGATACCGCCGCTCCGATCGGGCAGCTTGCGCATCTGATCGACGGTGTGCCGGCCGCGCGCCTGTTCGACGAATTCCTGAAACTCTTCCAGACGGGACACGCGCTGGCGAGCTATCGCGAGTTGCGCCGCTTCGGGTTGTTCGAGCATATGTTTCCCGCCACCGCACGCTGGCTCGGACCCGGCGGCGATTCCCGCGAACGCTTCCTCGAGGAGGCGCTCGCGAGCACCGACACCCGGGTTGCGGAGGACCGGCCGGTGACGCCGATGTTCCTCTTCGGGGTTCTGCTCTGGGGCCCGGTCGGCGACCGCGCGGCGGAGCTCGAGGCGGAAGGTCTGCCGGACTACCAGGCGCTGGCTCTCGCCGCGGCGGAACTCACCCGCTCACAGACCGAGCGTATCGCCCTTCCAAGGCGTTTTTCGATACCGATGCGCGAGATGTTGCAGCTGCAGAGCCGGTTCGAGAAAACGCGAGGAGGGCGCGCGCTGGCGTTCCTGGAGAGCAAGCGCTTCCGCGCGGCTTACGACCTGCTGATGCTGCGCGCGGCCGCCGGCAACGCCGATGCCGGAGTTGCGCACTGGTGGACGACCATCCAGTCGCTGCCGCCCGAACAGCAGCGCCGTGAGCTCGGGCTCGAACGGGACGGCGCCGGCAAGAGGCGCCGGCGCGGAGGGCGCCGCGGGGGGCGGGGGCGCCAAGGCATCGCTCCCGGTCCATCGCCGTCGGCGTGAAGGCTGGCGTGGCGCCTGATCGCGAGCCCGACACGGGCGAGGCGGCGACGTGGCTGCCCGCTTACGTTGGTCTCGGCAGCAACCTCGATGATCCGCCGGGTCAGCTCCGGCGAGCGCTGGCAGCGCTGGCTCGATTGCCCCGGACCCGGCTGGTGGCGTCCTCGGGCTTCTTCCGCAATCCGCCGATGGGATCGGCGGCACAGCCTTACTTTGTCAACGCCGTCGCCGCGATGTTGACCGGGCTCACGGCCCGCGCTCTGCTCGAGGCGCTCAAGGACATCGAGCGCGCCCACGGGCGCGTGCGCGACCCGGCCGCTCGCTGGGGTCCGCGGGTGCTCGACCTCGACCTGCTCGTGTACGGCCAGGTGCAGCTTGAGGAAGACGGCCTCACCCTGCCACACCCGGGCATTGCAGAGCGAAATTTTGTATTGTTCCCGCTGCGGGAAATCGCGCCGGGCCTGACGATACCGGGCCACGGTCCGATCGGGGAGCTGTTGGCGCGCCTGGACTGCAGTACGCTGGAGCGTATTGCCTGAAGCAGGCGCGCCGTCATCGATTGCGGCGCCTTTAAATAAGAAGAAACACGAGCCATGACAGAGCGGCGCTATATCGTCATCGAGGGGCCCATCGGCGTGGGCAAGACCAGTCTGGCGCGACGTCTCGCCGAGAGCCTCGACAGCGACCTGCTGCTCGAGGAGCCGGAATCCAATCCCTTCCTGGAGCGTTTCTACCGTGACCCGCGCGGTGCGGCGCTGCCGACGCAGCTGTTTTTTCTATTCCAGCGTGCCCGGCAGATCGAGCAGTTGCGCCAGGCCGACATCTTCAATCCGGTGCGCGTTGCGGACTTCATGATCGAAAAGGATCGGTTGTTTGCCGAGATCAATCTCGACCGGCACGAGTTGTCCCTGTACGAAAAGGTCGCAGAGTCCCTGGCGCTCGAGCCGCCGGCGCCCGACCTCGTCGTGTACCTGCAGGCGCCCGTGGACACCCTGTTGTTCCGTATCGCCCGTCGCGGCGTCGATTACGAGCGGCGCTTCAATCGTCGCTACCTCGAGCGACTGGCGGAGGCCTATTCGCGGTTTTTTCACGATTTCGACCGCGCGCCGCTGTTGATCGTCAATGCGGCCATGATCGATCCGGTCCATAATGACGAGCATTTCGAGATCCTGCGCGATGCGATCTGCCGGATTCGCAGCGGGCGTCACTTTTTCAACCCGATCGCCGCGGCCCTGGCCTGAACGGGCTCGTGCGGGCGGAGAGCGACTTTGGTCTATAAGCAGCTCGAACAGCGCGGAATGGCCCAGCCGCCGGTCAACGTATCGACGTTGCGGGACATGAAGTCGCAGGGCAAGCCGATCGCCTGTGTCACCGCGTACGACGCGAGCTTTGCCTGCATCGTCGACCAGGCGGGCGCGGACGTCGTGCTGGTCGGTGATTCGCTCGGCATGGTCGTGCAGGGGCACGATACGACCGTGCCAGTCACAGTGGCCGACATCATCTATCACACCCGCGTCGTGGCACGGGGTCTGCAGCGTGCGTTTCTGATGGCCGACATGCCGTTCATGAGCTATACCACGCCGGCGCAGGCGCTCGAGAACGCGGTGCGCCTCATGCAGGACGGCGGTGCCATGATGGTCAAGCTCGAAGGTGGCGCGGGCCAGATCGGCATCGTCGAGCATCTGGCGAAACACGACATACCGGTGTGCGCCCACCTCGGCCTGAAGCCGCAGTCCGTTCACAAGCTCGGCGGTTTCCGGGTGCAGGGACGCGAAAAGTCACAGGCCCGTCAGATGGTCGAGGACTCGGTGGCACTCGAGCGTGCGGGTGCGGATATCGTGCTGCTCGAGTGCGTTCCGAGCGAGGTCGGTAAGGCGGTCCGGGACGCCGTGGCGGTGCCGGTCATCGGCATCGGCGCCGGGCCGGACGTCGACGGGCAGATACTGGTCCTGTACGACATGCTCGGTATCACCCGTGGCCGGCTGCCGCGCTTCGTGCAGAACTTCATGCAGGGCGCGCCTTCCGTGGCGGCGGCGTGCGAGGCCTACGTCCGCGCTGTCCGGGAGCGCACCTATCCCGCTCCCCAGCACTGCTTTTCCTGACCTGTACGCGATTGTCGTCGGCCCGCGGTGTGAAAACCCTGCACAACGTCGGTTCGGTCCGGCGCACCGTGACCCGATGGCGGGGCGACGGTTGTCGCGTGGCGCTCGTGCCGACCATGGGCAACCTGCACGAGGGGCACCTGAGCCTCGTCCGGCTGGCGAGGCGCCGGGCAGACCGGGTCATCGCCAGCATCTTCGTCAACCCCACCCAGTTCGGCCCGGGTGAGGACTTCGAGAATTATCCGCGCACGCTCGGTGCCGACCGCCGCGTGTTGCGCCGCGCTGCGGTGGACGCGGTATTCGCGCCCACGGTGCGCACCGTCTACCCGGGCGGCGTCCCGGCGGGCACCGTCGTGTCGGTGCCGGACCTGGCGCGGCAGCTCTGCGGGGTCTTCCGTCCGGTGCATTTCGATGGTGTCACGTCAGTGGTGCTGAGGCTGCTGAACATCGTCGCACCGGACGTGGCGGTTTTCGGCGAGAAGGATTACCAGCAACTGGTGATCCTGCGCCGCATGGTCGCCGATCTGCACGTGCCGGTGCACATCGTGGCCGGGCGTACCGTGCGCGAGCGCGACGGCCTGGCGATGAGTTCGCGCAACCACTACCTGAACGAGGCCGAGCGAGCGCTCGCCCCAGCTCTGTTCCGCACCCTGCGCTCCTGCCAGGAGCGGCTCGAGGCAGGCGACCGGGACTTCCGCGGGATCGAGCGCAGCGCCCTGCGACAGCTCAAGCAGTCGGGGTTCCGCCCCGATTACGTCGAGATCCGCGACGCGGCCACACTGAGCCGCCCCTCGGCCGACTCGCCTAAGCTGCGGGTGCTTGCTGCCGCGTGGCTGGGCCGGGCCCGGCTCATCGACAACGTTGCCGTCGTGCTGCGCTGAGCGCAGGCCCTAGGTCTGT
Source organism: uncultured Chromatiaceae bacterium (assembly GCA_964522655.1). Classification (GTDB taxonomy): domain Bacteria; phylum Pseudomonadota; class Gammaproteobacteria; order Steroidobacterales; genus QUBU01. The sequence continues at coordinate 41,159 of CAZFWB010000005.1, forward strand.
CTGCCGGCGTGCCGCGCCAGGGCCCAGCCGACGTGCTCGCGTACCATCTCGGCCGGATGATGACGCCGGGTCTCGAGCGCGGCGCGCACGCTGTCGGAAGTGGGAGCGTTTCCGAGGGCGACGGCGAGATTGCGTAGCCAGCCGAGATAGCCCGCGCGGCGCAGCGCGCTGCCCTCGGTCTTGCGTCGCCACTCGTCTTCGTCCCAGAGGAACAGGTGGACCAGCGTCTCGCGATCCAGCTGATGACGGGGTGCGAAGTCGGCTTCGGACGAGGAGCGTGCGAACTTGTTCCAGGGACAGAACAGCTGGCAATCGTCGCAGCCGAAGACACGATTGCCGATCGCAGCGCGCAGCTCCTCGGGGATCGCGCCGCGGTTCTCGATGGTCAGGTAGGAAATGCAGCGGCGGGCGTCCAGCACGTACGGGGCCACGATCGCGCCGGTCGGACACACATCGATGCAGGTATGGCAGCTGCCGCAGTGATCGGCGGCGGGCCGGTCGACCGGCAGCGGCAGGTCGGTGAAAATCTCGCCGAGAAAGAACCAGGACCCGGCGTCCCGGTTGATGATGTTGGTGTGCTTGCCGATCCAGCCGAGGCCTGCCTGCTGGGCGAGGGGCTTTTCCATGACCGGCGCGCTGTCGACGAAGACTCGGTAGCCTCGTTCGCCCGCGACGCCGCCGATCCGCTCGGCAAGCTTTCTCAGCCGCGAGCGCATCACCTTGTGGTAGTCACGACCCAGCGCGTAGCGTGATATCCACGCCCGCGCGCCTTCCGCGGCCAGGCGCGAGGCCGGATAGGCATCATCCCGCCAGTAGTTCATGCGCGCAGAAATGACCCTGATGGTTCCGGGGACGAGCGCCTGCGGCTGCTGGCGCAGGGCGGCGCGCGCAGGCAACCACCGCATGTCGCCGTGATAACCCCTGGCAAGCCACTCGCGCAGTCGTGCCCCGGCCGCTGCGAGATCCGGCCGGGCGACGCCGAGTTGCTGGAAACCGAGTTCCTGGCCCCAGTTCCTGATCTGTGCGACAAGACTCGCGGCGGCCGAAGCGTCCACGTTGCCTCGCGTGGGTTGTGTGGGGTCGGTCAGTATAATCGGCCGCATGTCGCGGCTCTCCAGCCTCATTTTTTCGCCCGATCAGGTACGCGAGATCGATCGCATTGCGATCGAAGAACTCGGGATTCCCGGCTACGAGCTGATGAGTCGTGCCGGCCGTGAGGCGTTCGTGCTCGCCCGCGAGCGCTTCCCGGGGGCACGGCGCTGGCTGATCCTGTGCGGCGCCGGCAACAACGCCGGTGATGGCTATGTCGTGGCCCGTCTCGCGCTCGCGGCGGGCCTGGCTGTCACCGTGGCGGCCTTGTCGGATCCGCGGCGCCTGCAGGGCGATGCCGCGCGCGCCTGGGGCGACTACGCGAGCGCGGGCGGCGACATCGTGCAATTCACCGACGCGCTGCTGGCGGACTCCGACCTGGTGATCGACGCCATACTCGGGACGGGCCTCGGTCGCGCGCTGGAGGGAGCGTACCTGCACGCCGTGGAGAGCGTGAATGCCTGCGCAGCGCCCGTCATCGCGGTGGACATCCCGAGTGGGCTGTGCGGTCGTTCCGGACGGGTTCTCGGGGCGGCAGTCGACGCGCTGATCACCGTGACGTTCATCGGCCGCAAGGCGGGCTTGTATCTCGGCGCCGGTCCGGAGCACGCGGGCGAGGTGGTGTTCGCCGATCTGGGTGTGCCACTGGACCGCGTCAGCCACGTGTCGCCAGCCCTTCGCCTGTTCGACGACGAGGATTGCGCACGCATCCTGCCGCGACGCGCACGCACGGCGCACAAGGGAAGTTTCGGTCACGTCCTCATCATCGGCGGCAACGAGGGGATGGGAGGTGCCGTCAGGCTGGCCGGCGAAGCAGCGCTGCGCGCTGGCGCCGGGCTGGTCAGCATCGCGACCCGCGCAGACAACGCGCCGGCAGTCACCGCATCGCGGCCGGAGCTGATGTGCAGGGGTGTGAGCGTCCCCGCCGATCTCGATCCGCTGCTGGCCCGGGCCACCGTGGTCGCCATCGGCCCGGGGCTCGGGCAGGACGAGTGGGCGCGCCGGCTGTTCGACAGGGTGATCGAACTCCCGCAGCCGCTGATCGTCGATGCCGACGCCCTGAACCTGCTCGCCGCAAAGCCTCGCAAGCGATCAGACTGGGTGCTGACACCCCATCCCGGCGAGGCAGCGCGGCTGTTGCACGGCTCGACGGCGACCATCCAGGCCGACCGGCTCGAGGCAGTCATCGAACTGTGCGGACGGTATGGCGGGGTGGCCCTGCTGAAAGGTCGCGGCACGCTCGTCGCACAGGCGGGGGAGATGCCGTTCCTGATCGACGGCGGTAATCCCGGCATGGCGTCCGCAGGCATGGGCGACGTGCTCACCGGGCTGGTCGCCGGAATCGTTGCGCAGCGTCGCCCCGCGGAGTTGCTGCAGGCGACCGCCTGCGCGGCTTTCGTCCATGCCCAGGCCGGTGACGATGCGGCGCGCGCCGCCGGCGAGCGTGGACTGCTGGCGGGCGACCTGCTCGCAGGGTTGCGCCCATGGCTGAATCCCACGGCCTGATCCTCGCCGATTCGAACGCTACGGAGGAGCAGGGACGTCGCCTCGGCGCCGCGTTGTGCGCGGTCCGCCCGGACGAGCTGATCGTCTATCTCGAGGGGGAACTCGGCGCCGGCAAGACAACCCTGGTGCGGGGCTTTCTGGCGGCGCTCGGGCACCACGGGCGTGTTCCCAGTCCGACCTACACCCTGGTCGAGCCCTACGACGTGTCGGGCTATCGCGTCTGTCACATTGACCTGTACCGCATTCTTGGGCCGGCCGACGTCGAGGGTCTCGGTCTCGCCGACCAGCTCGGCCCCGGCACGGTAGCCCTCATCGAATGGCCCGAGAGGGGCGCCGGCGAGCTGCCGCCGCCTGACATTCGCCTGCACCTGGAAATCGCCGGCGCCGGCAGGGTGCTGCAGCGGCTGGCCCTGTCCAAAGCCGGTCGCGCCGTGTTGGCCCACGCGAGCTAGTCAGGTCGCGAAACTCGTGGATTCCTCGGGTTATCAGACTTGCGTAAGCCAAGGCTCGATATATAACCTCTATCCGTCTAATCACAATAAGAAAACCCT
>CAZFWB010000006.1:0-42336 GCA_964522655.1 uncultured Chromatiaceae bacterium
AGCGCGTCGCCGAGCTCGAGGCGGCGGTGGCCGCCGGCATTACGGTGCACGTCGAGTCCGAGCGCGAGCTCCGGGAACTGGCCCGCATCGGCGCGCAGATGCAGCGGCGTCCGGCGATGGCGTTGCGCGTGAATCCCGCGTTCGAGCTGAAGTCCGCCGGCATGAAGATGGGCGGCGGGGCGGCGCAGTTCGGCATCGACGCCGAGCGCGTGCCGGCCGTGCTCGCCGGGCTCGACACCACGATCCTCGATTTCCGCGGCTTTCACATCTTTGCCGGCTCACAGAACCTGAAGTCGGAGGCGATCATCGAGGCGCAGAACCTGACGGTGGAACTCGCCGAGCAGCTGGCGCGGGCGGCGCCCGGGCCGGTCCGCGAACTCAATATCGGCGGCGGCTTCGGGATTCCGTATTTTCCGGGCGAGCGGCCGCTCGATCTCGCGCCGGTCGGCGCGAACCTCGAGCAGCTGGTCAGGCGCTGTCGCTCCACGATGCCGCAGGCGCGGCTCATCATCGAGCTCGGCCGCTACCTCGTCGGCGAGGCGGGCTATTTCATCTGCCGGGTGCTCGACCGCAAGGTCTCCCGCGGCTGCGTGTTCCTGGTCACCGATGGCGGACTGCATCACCACCTCGCGGCGAGCGGCAATTTCGGCCAGGTGATCCGCAAGAACTACCCGGTGGTGATCGGCAACCGCATCGGCGCTGCCGAAACCGAAACCGCCTCGGTGGTCGGCCCGCTGTGCACGCCGCTCGACGTGCTCGGCGCCGGAATGACGCTGGCGAGGGCGGAGCCGGGCGACCTGGTGGTCGTGCTGCAGTCTGGCGCCTATGGTTTCTCGGCGAGCCCGCGCGGGTTTCTGAGCCACCCGGAGCCGGCGGAGATTGTCATATAGGCCCGGCCGGGCTTCGCCCGTGCGGGCGGCCGGTATAATTTCGTCACCCGGTGCGAATCCTATGAAACAGATCCAGACCCCGATGCGATTACTGTCCTGGAAGGCCGCCCTGGGCGTCGTCGCCGCGCATACGCTGCTGGCGCCGGTGTGCCTCGCCCAGTCGGAGGAAGCCGCGGCGCTGCAGGGCTGCGGCAACGTCTTCGACGCGCCGCTCGGCCCCTTTGACTACAACGACGCCGCCAACGCCTTCGAACTCAACACGGTCAACAGGAATCACTTCACGCCGTCCGTCGAGCGGCTCGAGGCGGGCAAGAGCAGCATCAACGTGATGGACGACATCGCGTTCACGCTGCGCCATTTCCCCAACCACCACCGCGCGCTGAACTCCGTCGCACGATTCGAGATCGAGCGCGGCATCCCGCCGTTCAACGATTCCTGGCTGAGCGCGGACTGCTGGTTTCAGCGCGCGCTGCAGTTCCGGCCGAACGACGGGGTCGTGTGGCTGATCTATGCCAACCTCAGGGCGCGCAAGGACCAGAGAGAAGAGGCGCTCGACGCCTACGAGCAGGCGCTGCAGCTCCTCGGTGACAGCCCCGAGGTGCACTACAACATGGGCCTGTTGTACCTGAAGATGGCCGACTACGAAGCGGCCCGCGCCCACGCCGAGAAAGCCTACGCCGGGCAGTACCCGTTGCAGGGCCTGCGGCGCAAGCTCGCCGAGAAGGGCTATACGCTGAAAGACTGAGGCGGAGCGCGATCGCAGTCGCGCCTGCGCGCGGCACGCCATGGGCAGGCGGCGATGCCGTCGCAATCGCTGGCGGAGAATGTTGCGAAACCATCCAATTTCAGTGGCGGGAGTTGACCTGTCCGGCTGTGACAGGTTGTCGGCCTAAGCAACTGTCCCCCGGTGAGAATGTGCCGCTCGCCACGCGCGTCGCAGCCGCGATGACTCGCCGCAGCGTTGGTTTTCGGTTTTTTCGGTGGTAGGTTTCGCCGGCTTTTGCGAGCGCTGTTCCCGAGCGGATCAGCGGCGCGGCGTAGCCGGCCCGACACGATAGAGAGGCCCGCGCGCCGCGGTTCAGGGCGACGAAGGCCGGTGCGCAGGCGACATCCTCAACCTGCGAACTGTGTCACATCTGCCGCAAATTCGTTTCGGCACATTGTCGCAAGTTCTGACAAAGGCATACCCGTCGTGAGGCGGGGACGCAAAGCTTCCGGTCCAGAGGTTGGCTCTAGGACAGCGGGGTTGCCAGATCGAGGCAGGGCTGCGGGTGGACGCAGCCCCGGCTGCGAAGCCACCCCCCATCGCCACCTCCTGTGACCGGTCCGGGTGCAACCCTCCGGCGTGCGGACGGTGTTGCGGTAAACGCGATTGGGAGCAGTTATGACCGTGTTGCGCGTGGGTGGGGACCGCTTCTTCTTCTGTCTGATCATTGGTTTTCTGATTGCCGGCAACGCCAATGCCGGGCCATTCGACTCACTGGCGCCGGGTCACTGGTACGAAATCCCGAACTCGCGGATGTCCAGCGTCGATCCCTGTCCGAGCGGCAATTGCTCCTACTCGGGTAACACCAAGCAGTCCGCTGTCATAGATGCCTGGAACAGCGGGGTGCTCGACACCAAGCGCAGCCGTCTGATCGTGTGGGGTGGTGGTCACCACGACTACGGCGGCAACGAGGTGTACGCCTTTGACCTCGCGGCGCAGAAGTGGGCCGTGATCGTGCCGCCTTCGGCCAGCGTGCAGGAGGACGTGTGCTACTACTCCGACGGCAGGCCGGCGGCGCGGCACACCAATGGCGGGCTGCAGTATTCGGCCGTGCTCGACGCGCTGGTTTCCGTGACCGGGTCGAGCACGTGGGGCAGTGGTAATACCGGCTGCAAGAGCGACGCCCTGCTCCTGTCCACGCTTACGTGGAAGAAACTCGCCGCCTCGCCGTGGAGCAACCCGCTGGAGCGGGGCACGACCGCGGTTGACCCGTCCACGGGACTCATTTACTCCGTGGGCGATTTTTACGACACCGCGGTCTACAACCCGGCCGCCGACCAATGGGTCGAGGTTGACCAGCAGTGCGGCGTGGGGCTCGGCGTGACACTCGACGTGGACCCGACGCGCAGGCTGATGGTGACGGCGGGCAGGCTCCCCGGGGCGGGACACTGCGGACAGGGCAGCGGCGTCAAGGCGTGGGACCTGACCAACATTCAGGCCGGCGGCTCGTTCAAGTCCACGAGCGGTGACAAGGCCGTCGAGGGCACGAAGGCGCCGGGCTTCTCGTTCGATCCTGTGAGCCGCAAGTTCGTCGCCTGGATCGGCGGCGCCCACGTCTACACGCTCGACCCGGCCAACTGGACCTGGCAGAAGGTCAACGCCGCCTCCGGCAACACGGTGACCCCGACGGCGCCGAACGCGAACGGCACCTACGGCCGCTTCCGTTACGTGCCTGCCCACAACGTGTTCGTGCTGGTGAATCGCACCAGCGACAACGTGTTCGTCTATCGCCTGTCGGCAGGGACCGGCAGCGGGGGGTCCGGCACCACGACTCCCGTGCCCGTCGTGAGCATGAGCGCCAGTCCTGCGACCATCAGCTCCGGCGGCTCGACGACCCTGTCTTGGACGTCGCAGAACGCCTCCTCGTGCACGGCATCGGGCGGCTGGGTCGGCACGCGCGCGACGAGCGGCCAGCAGACGATCTCTTCGCTTTCCGCGAGCAGCACCTTCACGCTGACCTGCAGCGGTAACGGCGGATCGGCGAGTGGTTCGGCGGCGGTTACGGTGCAGGCGTCCGGCGGCAGCACCGGGGGCACCGGCACGAGCGGCGGCGGCACCACGGGCGGTACCACCGGTGGCACGTCGGGCGGCACCTCGGGCAGCACGGACGCGAACGCCGACTGGCAGAAGCGCTCGACGGGCCCCGGCGTGGTCCTTGCGCTCGGTTTCGACACGCAGTCGGAGTGGCTCGACCACATCTGGGAGGACACCAACTGCGATCCGGCCTACGCGCCCGGGTGCAAACCCAATGCCTGGGACCAGAGCCAGAAGGCGTCCGGTGCGGGCTCGGTGCGCTTCGACATCAAGTCGAAGAGCCACGCCAACATCGCGGGCTCCATGGCAGTGAACTTCTCGTCGAACCTGCAGACGCAGTTCGGCGAAAACGACGAGTTCTGGGTGCAGTGGCGCCAGCGCTTCGACGACGTCTTCATCAATCATCCCTACGCGGCCACCGGCTACGACGGGACCACCAACTGGAAGCAGATCATCATCGGGGAGGGCGACCGCTACAACAGCAACGGCTCGGTGCTGACCGCCAATTCCTGCACCCAGCTCGAGCTGGTCATGCAGAGGCGGTTCAACGACTCCGTGCGCTACCCGGGCATGTACATGACCTGCGGCGAGTACCTGCCGTTCTCGACCGACCTTGGTTATGACTACAACTACACCTGGCAGAACGAGCGCAAGCGGTCCGACGGCCGTTCATCCTGCACGATCTACGAGGGGCGTACGTACTCTGACGTCAGCGGCTGCACGCGCTACGTGGCCAACGAATGGATGACCTTCATGGTGCACGTGAAGCTCGGCCCGTACGGCAGCGCCTACAGCAAGCTGCACGACACCACGCGGACCGGCTACACGCAGAGCACCGTGGAATTCTACGCGGCGCGCCAGGGCGGGGCGCTGGAGCTTGCCCATCGCGAGGACAATCTGGTCATACCCAACTCGACCCGCGATGCGAAGTACGGCAAGGTCTGGCTGCTGCCGTTCATGACCAACAAGGACGAGTCCGAGGCGCACGCCGACGCATCGACCTGGTACGACGAGCTGATCGTCTCCCGCCAGCCGATACCGGCGCCGGCCGGCGCCAGTTCGGGTGGCGGCTCCGGGACGCCGTCCACGCCCTCTCCCTCCGTGACGCTCAGCGCCAGCCCTACGACGGTGTCCTCCGGCGGTTCGAGCACGCTCAGCTGGTCGGCGCAGAACGCCTCCTCCTGCAGCGCCTCTGGCGGCTGGAGCGGCGGCAAGGCCCTGAGCGGGCAGCAATCCGTGGGGCCGCTCAACAGCACGACCACCTTTACGCTGAGCTGCGGCGGCGTCGCCAGATCCGTGACCGTCACGGTGCAGAGCACCTCCGGCGGAGGCGGCGGCACCACGGTGAACCAGCCGCCCGCCAAGCCGGCAGTCCAGACTCCGGCAGGGGCGGTGTCCCCGGATGGGGCGGAGATCGATACCGCCAACGCGTACAGCGACCCGGAAAACAACCCGCTGGGTTCGGCGGAGTGGCAGATCTCCCGTGACCAGTCCTTCAGTCAGACCGTGCTGAAGAAGCTCCTGTCGAACGGCACGTCGCTCAAGCTGGCTGCCGGGGCTCTCGATCTTTCCAGCAGTTACTGGGTGCGGACCCGCCACCGCGATTCGCTCGGTGCCGTGTCGGCCTGGTCTACCCCGGTGCCGTTCAGCACGATCGCGAAGCTCGCAGGCGACGGTGACGGCGACGGCATCGTGGACGCCTATGAGGTGCAGGGTTTTGCCGACAGCAACGCCAACGGCCGCGCTGATGCCGAAGAGGGCATCTGCAACCTGCTCGACGCCCAGGCCGGCAACGTGGTCGGCCTGCAGGCGGATGCCGGCAACATGGAGTGCTATCGCTCGGTGAGCACGGCCGATCTCACGCAGCCGCCACCGGCCGGTGTGCAGCTGCCCTACGGGCTGTTCAACTTCCGCATCGACGGCTTGCCGGTCAACCCCGTGGATCCGGCGCGGGTGAAGGTGCGGGTGCACCTGCCGCAGCGCCCGAGCGGCACGGTGAAGTGGTACAAGTTCGACCCGGCGACCGGCAACCTCTTCGAGATCGACGGCAACGTGACGTTCGAAGGCAATACCGCGCTGTTCGAGCTGGTGGACGGCGGGGCCGGTGATTTCGACGGCGTCGTCAACGGCGTCATCGTCGATCCGAGCGGGCCGGTGTTCTCCTCGACCTCCGGTGCGAGCACCGGCGGTGGAAGCAGCGCGGGCGGCGGCGGCAGCTCCGGCCTGTTGCTGCCCTGCCTGCTGGCGGGTGCGGGTCTCGCCCGGTGCCTGTCGCAGCCGCCGGATACGACTCCGGCGCCGACGACCACCTGCACCCAGGGCTCGAGCCGGGAGATCGCCCGCTGCAAGCGCGCCGAGCGCCGCGCGGCGCGCCGTTCCCGCAGCTAGAACGCCGCCGCGTTGGTTTTCACCTGCGGCAGCTGACGTGATCGCAAGAGGCCCGGCCCCCCCGGCTCACTGAGCCGGGGGCCGGGCCCTAATCGGGAACCGGCGGTGCGGGCTTGTGCCCCGTTGGTGATGCTGCTCCGCGCAGCGCTGCCGGATTGAGATCCTTCTTCGCTTTGCGGTGGCGTGGCGGCGAGCAGCGCTTCGATGCGTGGCGCGAGCGCGCCCGCGACGATCGCGTGACCGGCGGCGCTCCAGTGAAAATCCTCGGGCAGGTGGGCCACCGTGTCGTCCGGCGCAATATGATCGTCCAGGCTCAACACGTCAATGTCGAGGCCCGCGAGGTAGTCGTGGAATCGGCGCCCAGCGTAGATGTCGTCCACCAGCACGACGAGGAATTTCGCGCCGTCTTGTTCCACCTCGCGGCGGACCTCCGCGATCAGCCGCGTGGTGAGTCGCTCGGCGTGCGTGGCCGGGAACTCGCGTTTCGCCGCGGGCTCACGGGCGTCGGCGGGAGCCGCCAGTGCGCTGCCCAGGCTCCAGGACTCGCGGACGCGATTGAGCTGGTTCAGGACGTATGACTGCCTCGCCAGCGCGAACACGGCGCGCTCCCACAATGGTGCGCGCGGCACCGGCTCGTTGGTGAGCGTCAGGCTGTCTCCGTCCAGGTCGAACAGCGGCTTGCCGTACACGACGTAGGCGACCGCGCGGGCGTTGTCGGCGACGTCATTGCTCGCCACGACGAGCACGACGACGTCCGGCGTGTAGCGGCGGCCGACGTTTCGGTACAGCAGCAGTTCCTGGTCCGTGCTGTAACCGCTCACCGCCAGGTTGACCAGTTCGACTCCTGGCCCGAGCCGGTCCTCGACGAGCGTCGTGAACAGTTCCTCCTGTTCCACGCCGAAGCCCCAGACATAGGAATCACCGAGAACGACCACCCGCTTCCTGCCAGGGGACTTGTCGAAGCTCCGTTCAGGCCCCCTGAAGCCGTGGCTGTTGATGCGCACGGTGGTATCGAAGCCGTGGGAAGCAAACTTCCCGACCCGCCCCGGTTCGTGCGCCCACCCGTAGACCGGGTCGTAGCGCCAGAACTCGGCCAGGCGACCGGTGCGCGGGGCCCACGACGGGAAAAGCGCCCGCGAGACGCCCTCCACCGCGAGCACGGCGATCAGGCTGCCGAGCAACAAGGACGCAATGACGAGGAAAGCGCGTCTCAATCGGCGCTCCAGCATGCAAAGAGCGGGCAGTGTACCTCGTTCAGTCGGACGAGGATCGGCTCGCGAAATACGTGAATTGTTCCCGGTCCGGCGCGGTGGCGACTGGCGTCTCGGCCGAGGCCTGCGCGGTCACCTGCCGCAGTTGCGCGAGGCTGATCGCGAGGACGGCGAAGAGCCAGATCTGCACCTCGGCGAGCAGGTAGTCGGCGAATTGTCCCGCGGTCCAGACCACGGCCATGCCGCCGACGGCGGCAATTGCCGGTGCCGTGGTTTCGACCGGCGTGCCCGCGCGTTGCAGCGCCCGCAGACGCAGCACGGTCCGCGCGCCCCAAAGGCAGAGCCAGGCGTAGGCGATCACGCCGGGGATGCCCTGTTCGACCAACATCGTCATGAAGGTGTTGTGCGACGAACGCGCCGGGCCTTCCTCGGGCGCTTCGCGGTCGCGCGACAACCACTTTTCCTCGAGATATTGCGGGCTCAGCACGGCGGTGCCCCGATGGCCGGTCCCGTGCGGGAACTGCGATGCCATGCGAAACTGCGCCTCGATCAGCACGAGACGGCCTTCCGCACTGCTGTCGATCTGGCCGTCCTCGCTCACGGCCTCGCGGATGGTGAGCATCCGGTCTATGAACTGCTGATCCACCAGTCGTATGGCCAGTACGACGCCGAGCAGCGCGGCGCCCCAGAACACCCACCGGCGCTCGGGCGGGCAGAGGAAGAAGACGATGGCGCCACCCGCCAGCAGGCCGAGGAACGCGCCGCGGCTGCCGGTCAGTATCAGGCCATTGAGGATGACCGGCATCATCAGCACGATGGCGGCGCGACGCCAGCCGCGTACCGTGAGGAACAGCATCGCAGCGATGATCACGCCGGTGGCGAGAAACATCCCGAGCGTGTTGGCATCGTCGATGCCGGGCCCGCCGACGCCATCGAGGCGCCCGCCGTAGCCCCGGCCCTGCAGGAAACAGAGTACGCCGAGGTAGAAACACCCCGCGACGTGGGCCAGCAGGATGTCGACGGCCTCCCCCGCGTCGCTCGCCAGCCGGTACACGAGATAGAACACGACGATGTACTTGGTGTATTGGACCGACGCGTTGTAGTGGGTCGGTCCGTCGAGCGCCCACAGGTTCTGGATCCACAGCCAGGCGACGAACGCGATCATCACCGCGCCCGGAACGGTCGAGTACCACTTGCCCTCGGGCGGCGGCAATTTTCTGCGGTGGATGACGAACGCCAGCAGCGCCACCGCGGCGGTGAGCAGTGACCAGCGCAGGTCCGGCAGATTCACGCTCCACCAGCGCGACGGCGGATGGATGTAGAAGACCGCGAGATAGAGATAGAGCCCGTAAGCCGGGTGACGTACGAGCGCCAGCACGGCGAGCGCAAGTAACAGGGACAGGAATGCGGTGGCGGTCAACATGTCGGAAATGTGGATATCGGCTGATTGCGCATCCGGACTCGCGCCACCGTCACTGGCCGGCTCGCAGGTGTGGCCCTAAAGGCGAGTCATAATTGTTTTGTTTTTTAGCACAACCCCGCTGGTCCTGCCATGAAGCGGTTTCATATTATCGAGGCCCGCCTTGGCTCCTCAGTATGCGACGGCTGGCCAGCGTGGGTTCAGCAGCGTCAGGGCGTCAGTAGCCGAATGAGGCCCGCGCGTTGCCGGACATGATCCCGTCAATCTCCTTCGCGCTGAAACGCACGCCGCCCGAGGCTTTCTCGGGCAGTTCCTGCCAGAGCTTTACCCAGTCACGGACCGACATCTGGCCGCGACTGGCAGGCGTATCGGAGCCGAACAGGACTTTCTCGTAGCCGACGTGGTCGAGCAGATCGCGCACCGCCAGGCAAAAAACGCCGAAGTCGCGTTTGGCCTGCTCCTGCCACAGTGAAATGTCGCCAAAGACATTGTTGCGGGTCTTGAGTATCGGAATCCACTCCCTGTAGGCGAGCGCCGTGCCCAGGTGGCCGGCGATGATCTTCAGTTTCGGAAAGTCGATCGACAGCTCGTCGATGTAGCGTGGCTCGCAATACTTGCTCTTGAACGGCGGCAGCATGTGCGAGCAGTGAAAAAGGACGGGCAGACCCCGATCGGACATGATTTGCATGAGGCGGTACGTCGTCTTGTCGGTCGGATAGAAACCGCAGGCCTGCTGCAGTTTGAGGCCTCCGGCGCCCTCGTCGAGAAGCTGGGTCAGCAGATCCGCGGCGTTCTCGCGCCTGGGGTCGATGCCGGCGAACCAGACGAGCCGCCCCTCGTGCCTGCGCGCCATGTCGCGGTACCGGTGATTGAGTTCCTCGATCGTGATCCCCGGCTCACCGAGCGCGAGGCCGTAGTCAATGGGCAGCACGATCGTCTTGTCGATGCCGGCGCCGTTCATCTCCTTGACGAGTTCATCACCATGCGGATCGCCGGGGCTGTCCGCCATCATGCGGGCGATGTCCGCTGCGCAGGCGTCCATGCCCTTGCGTTGCATCGACGTGGCCGCCATGTCGGCGATCCCGTCGAAGAATCGCTTCGGAACCCAGCCCCTGGCGAATACGTGCGCGTGAAAATCGATGATCATCTGCGGCCTTCCCCGGAGTCTCGCGGCTCAATCGACCGCTGGACCGTGACGATACTAGGCGCGTAAGCAGGCGCCAGTGTACATTGTCCTTAGTCCGCTGAATCGTCCGGCGATGCCGCAGCGTACGACAGTGGTCCTCCGTGTCAGTCCCGCAAGCTGCATGAGCGGGAGATTCAACTGCAGTTCGCCATGCCAAGACTCAAGAATCTCCTCGACAACAACCGCGCCTGGTCGGAGCGCATCCGCGCCCAGGAGCCCGACTTCTTCCTTCGGCTCTCGCGCCAGCAGTCGCCGGAGTACCTGTGGATCGGCTGCTCCGACAGTCGCGTGCCGGCGAACCAGATCGTCGGACTCCTGCCCGGGGAGATCTTCGTGCACCGCAACGTCGCCAACGTCGTCGTGCACACGGACCTCAACTGCCTCTCCGTGTTGCAATACGCAGTCGAGGTGCTGCGGGTCAAGCACGTGATCGTCTGCGGCCACTACGGCTGCGGCGGCGTGCGCTCCGCCCTGCGCGATGAGCAGCTCGGGCTGATCGACAACTGGCTGCGCCACGTGCAGGACGTGCGCCAGAAGCACGCCGCGATGGTGAACGACATCTCCGGCGAGGCTGGTCAATCCGACCGGCTCTGCGAGCTCAATGTCATCGAGCAGGCGGTCAACGTCTGCCAGACCACCGTGATGCAGGGCGCGTGGGCCCGGGGCCAGAAGATCGCGATCCACGGCTGGATCTACAGCCTCGCCGACGGGCTGCTGCGCGACCTCGGCGTCTGCGTTACGGGCCGCGACGAGATCGCGCCGGTCTACGACAAGGCGCTCGCGCGTCTGAGCTGATGCGGGCCGGGAGGCGGCCATGCCGGAAGCGCCCGAACTCGAGTATGCCGGTTTCTGGACCCGGGTGTGGGCGTCGCTGATCGACACCGTGCTGATCCTGGCGATCATCGTGCCGATGCTGCTCGCGGTTTATGGTACGGCTTACTTCGAGCCTTCCGGCAGCGTGTTTCGCGGTCCGCTCGATTTCGCGCTCAACTGGGTCTTTCCCGCGGTCGCGATCATTCTCTTCTGGATCTACCGCTCGGCAACGCCGGGCAAGATGGTGTTCGGTGCGCGCATCGTCGATGCGGGCAGTGGCGGCCAGCCCTCGCGCGGCCAGCTGGTCGGCCGCTACCTGGCTTACCTGGTGTCCACCCTGCCGCTGTGCCTGGGTCTGCTCTGGGTCGGGATCGACCGGCGCAAGCAGGGATTCCACGACAAGCTGGCCGGCACCGTGGTGGTGCGTGAGAGACGATCGGGCCGAAAGCCGCCGGTGCGATTCGATCGCAACGGCTGACGGCGCCGGTCAGCGTTGGGGGACTTCGAGCATCACCGCGTCACCCTGACCATAACCGCCGCAGATGGCCGCGACTCCGCGGCCGCCGCCGCGGCGGGTAAGCGCGTTGACCAGCGTCATGGTGATGCGTGCGCCGCTCGCCCCGAGCGGGTGGCCGATCGCGACAGCCCCTCCGTTGACGTTGGTGCGCGCGCGGATCTCCGCGGCGATGTCCGGGTTGCGCGAGCCGAGCCGCAAGGTACTCACGAGCGGTGTCGCGGCGTACGCCTCGTTGATTTCCAGCAGGTCGATCTCGTACATCGCCCGGCCCTGCCGCTTCAGCAGGCGCCGGATCGCGAGCGCGGGCGTGTAAGAGCCCGAGGTCGGCGCGTCGGCGACCTGCGCGTAGTCCTCGAGCCGGGCGAGCGCCCGCAGTCCGAGTTTCGACGCCTTGTCCTCGGTGGCGAGCATCAGGAAGGCGGCGCCGTCGGAAAGCCCCGGTGCGTTGCCGGCGGTGATCGTCGGGCTGGCGTAGATGGTCGGCAGCGCGGCGAGTTTCTCCGCGGTCGTGTCGCGTCGTGGCCCCTCGTCGCTCGTCACGCCGTTCACCGCGAAGCGCTCGGTGTCGAAGACCCCGGCGGCCTCGGCGCGGAAGTAGCGCTCGTGGCTCGCCGCCGCCCAATCGTCCTGCATCGCGCGCGTGACCCCGTGGGCCAGGGCTTCCTCGCCGGTGTAGTCGGCGATCGCCTTGTCCTGCACCGGGCTTCGCAGCAGCAGCGGGTCGGCTGGCGGCAGGGCCGGGTCGAAGGCCGCCGCATCGCCCGGGCGCGCCTTGCGGGCGCGCGGCGCGAGCAGCGGTGTGCGCGATAGGCTGTCATAGCCGCCACCGACGGCGAGTTCGACATGGCCGAGCAGCAGATCCTTCCAGGCCAGCCCGATCGCCGTCATGCCCGAGCAGCACGCGCGATCCACCGCGAGCGATGGCGTGGTATCCGGCAGCCGCGAGGCGAGCACCGTCTCGCGCGCGGGCGTGAAGACGCCGCCCGAGGCCATGCCGACGCCGGCATACACGGCGTCGACCTCTTCCGGCGCGACGCCGGTGCGCTGCAGGAGCTCGTCGACGGCGAGCGCGCCGAGCCGGTGCGCGGGGACGTCCCTCAAGCCGCCGAAGAAGCGGCCGAAAGGCGTGCGGGCGTAGCCGACGATGACGATACGGCTGTCGGGCATGAGACCTCAGCCGTGATTCTCGGGTGTTCGCTTGCCGGCGGTCAGGGTGGACCTCAGGCGCTGCTTGTCCACCTTGCCGATCGCGGTGCGCGGCAGCTCGTCGAGCAGCACCCACCGCTTCGGGGTGCGCAGCCCGAGCCGGGGCTTCGCCCAGGCCGCGAGAGCGTCCGCCGAGAGAGCCTCGCCGGCGACGAATGCCACGGGAATCTCGCCCCAGGCGGGATCGTCGAGCCCGATCACCGCTGCCTCGCGCACGCCCGGCGCATCGGACAGCACCGTCTCGACGTCCTGCGGGTAGATGTTGAAGCCGCCGCAGATCAGCATGTCCTTCGAGCGCCCGGCGAGCCGCAGGATGCCGTCCTCGTCCAGGCGCGCGAGGTCGCCGGTCCACAGCCAGCCGTCGCGCAGCACGCGGGCGGTTTCCTCGGGGCGCTCCCAGTAGCCCTGCATGACGTGCTCGGCGTGCACGGTGATCTCGCCGATCGCGCCGGCGGGGACGGGCTGACCGTCGGGCGCGCGCAGCATGATTTCGACATGGGTATAAGGGCGGCCGAGCGCGCCCTGCCGCAGCTCCAGGTCCCGGGTGAAGTGCTCGTCCGGCTTGAGAAAGGCGCAGGTCATCATGGCCTCGGTCTGCCCGTAGTTCTGCACGATGATCGGGCCGAAGCGCTCGAGCGCCGCGCGCAGCGTGGTGGCCGGCATCGGCTCCCCGCCGCAGGCGATCTGGCGCAGGCTGGCGAGGTCGTGCTCGTCGATGCGCGGGTGGGCAAGCAAACGCGTGAGCAGCGTCGGCACACAGCTGAGCACCGTGCAGCGCTCGCGCTCGATGGTAGCAAGCAACCCGTCTGCGCCGAGCGCGGGCGGGCTGATGACCGAGGCCGCGCCGGCGAGAAACCAGGCAAGCACGTAGGCGCCGCTCGCGTGCGATAACGGCCCGATGTGCACCAGACGGTCGTCGGCGCGAATGTCGCGATCGATGAGCATGTTGCGGTACACCGCCATCCAGTTGCGGTGACTGAGCATTACGCCCTTGGGTCCGCCGGTGCTGCCCGAGGTGTAGTTGATCGAACAGAGTTCGTCGGCGCCGGCGTGGTAGAGAGGCGCGGCGACGGCGGAGGTCGACGCGATCAGGGCCTGCCAGGCATCGTCCTCGACCACGATGGTCCGCGCGGCGCCGGCGGGCGCCGGCGCGTGAGCGGCATCCGTCAGCAGCAGCGCGGGCCGGCAGTCGGCCAGGATTTGAGCAACCTCGTGCGCGGTGGCGCGCGCGTTGAGCGGCACGCGCACCAGCGCGGCGATTTCCGCTGCCCAGGAGGCGAACAGCATCTCGGCGCGATTTGCCATCCACAGCGCCACCCGGTCGCCGGGCGCGAGGCCCGCGGCGAGCAGCCCGCGCGCCAGCGCTTCGGCCTGGCTCCAGGCCGCCGCAAAACTGAAGCGCCGTTCCCCGTCCACCAGCGCGAGCCGGTCGGGATGTCGCGCGACCGCCGCGCGCGCCTGGCGGCAGGGCGGAATCGAGAGGTCGATGAATTCGCCGGTGCTCATGGCAGTCCGAGGGCGGCGAGATCGGGGGCCGGAAACGGGCCGCGCCGCGCCTCGAGCGCCCGGGCGAGCGCGAGCAGCGTCGCTTCCGTCCCCGGCGGCCCGATCAGTTGCACGCCGACCGGCAGGCCGGCCGGGGTCACGGCCGCCGGCAACGAGAGCGCGCAAAGGCCAAAATAACTGACCACCCGGGTGTAGCGCGACAACGTCAGTGCATTCTCGTTCACCTCGCTGAGCGGTGGGGCGGCGATCGGTGTCGCAGGCGTCAGCAGCGCGTCGTATTTCTGCAGCGATCGCCGGATCAGTGCCTGCGCGGCGGCGCGCTCCTGCAGGGCGGCACGGTAATGCGCGAGAGTGATGCGCTGGCCGGCGAGAAAGCGGCCGCGGACGTGCGGGTCCATCCGCCGCGATCCCTGCAGGATGCGCCTGCCGTGCGCCTGCCAGCCCTCGTGCGCGATGATTACGCCGATGCGCTCCGCGATGTCTTCGAGCGTGTCCGGAAACGAGAACTCGGCGAGCTTTGCGCCGAGATCGGCGAGATGGCCAATCGAGCGCTCGTAGCCGGCGAGCACGCCGGCCTCGACCTCGTCAACGGCGTGCCCGGTGAGAATGCCGATGCGTGGGCGCCGCGGCGGCGGGACCGGCAGTGAACCACCGAGCGCGGCATGCAGCAGTGCGGCGCCGCCTGCCGTGCGGGCCATCGGGCCGACCGTGTCGAGCGTTTCGCTGAGCAGCACGACGCCCTCGCGCGGGATGCTGCCGGAGCTCGTCCTCAGCCCGACGACTCCGCACAGCGCGGCGGGGATGCGCACCGAGCCGCCCGTGTCGGTGCCGATGGCGGCGGGCACCAGCCCGGCGGGGAGCGCCACCGCAGATGCACTCGAAGAACCGCCCGGAACCCGGTGGCAGCCGAGATCCCAGGGATTGCGGGGGGTTCCCATGACCAGGTTGGTCCCCCAGCCGCCGAAGGCCATCTCCACCATCTGCGTTTTGCCGATGATCACCATGCCGGCCGCCTTCAGCCTCCTCACCAGCGCTGCGTCCGCGCCGGCACGGTTGTCCTCGTAGAGGAGCGAGCCGCAGGCGGTCAGGTGCCCGGCCACGTCGATCGCATCCTTGAGTGCGACCGGGATGCCGTGCAGCGCGCTGCGCACGGTGCCACGCGCACGTTCCTCATCGAGGCCGCGCGCCTGCTGCAGGGCTTCTTCCGTGTACAGCTCGGTGAAGGCGTGGAGCGCAGGCTGGGCGGCCGCGGCCCGGGAGAGACAGGCGCGCACCAGCTCCACGCTGGAAAGCGCCCCGCCGGAGAGCGCCGTGGACAGCGCTTGGAGGTCGTCGCCTGCCGGCGCGCCGGCCACACCCTGGTCCATGGAATTGCTCGTCAGTCCTGTCATCGTCCTGCTAGATTGGTCGCCCCGGGGCCGTAAGTCGCCTGGCCAGACCCCCAGCATGAAGCGTATCCGACTCGTTCCGCCCGTCTACTTCATTCTTGCGGTGGGCCTGGCGCTCGCCCTGCACCGCTGGGTGCCCGTTGCGCAGGTCATCGCCCCGCCGTGGCACTGGGCGGGCCTGCTCTGTCTCGCGCCCGTGCTGCTGCTGGCCGCTCCGGCGGCGCGCGCGCTCGGCCGCCGGGGAACCACGCTGCATCCGTTCGGCGAGCCGAGCGCGCTGGTCGTCGAAGGCCCGTACCGCTACAGCCGCAACCCGCTCTACCTCAGCCTGGCGGTACTGCTGCTCGGCGTCGCGATCTATCTCGGCAGCCTGACTCCGTTCCTGCTCGTGCCCGCATTTATGGCCGCGGTCACCAGCGCCTTTATCCGCAGGGAGGAGCGCGCGCTCGAGGCGGGCTTCGGCGAGCAGTACCGCGAGTACTGTCGGCGGGTAAGGCGCTGGTTGTAGGCTGGTTGCCGGAGAGTCAGGGCCCGGCGAGGATCATGTGGCCATGAATCGGGCACAACGGCAATTCGGCCGAACGGGCGCCGGCATCGGCACGCGCCCCGCGCGCTGCGCTCGCCAGCGGCACACCGGGGGCGGGAATTGAGGATCGAGCCGCGGCCGCCGTCCGTCCTGCCGGGGCTGCTGTGGGCGCGGGTGCCGCGGCTGTTTGCGGCGGTAGCGCTGCTCTACGGGGCACACGACCGTCGCTGCTCACCGCTGGCGGCGGTGATTCGCTCGTTGGTCACGGAATGGGTCTCGCAGTCGAACTGGCCCCGGTTCTGCGTGGACATCAACTCGATGACGCTCGCGCGGCGCACCGGCTCCACGGCCAGGGTCGAAGCGCTGTCGGGCTGGCGTGAAGGCGATCTCTTCGACGAGCGCGAGCGCGTCGCGCTCGAATGCGCCGAGGCGATGACCGACACCGGCCGGCGCGTCAGCGGCGAGCTGATGGACCGCCTCAAACCGAGGTTCGACGACGACGCGGTGATCGAGCTGACGGCGCTGATCGATTTCCAGAACCTCTCGAGCAAGTTCAACAGCGCGCTCGACGTCCCGGCGCAGGGTTTCTGCCGTATGCCCCGCGCCGAGCGGGGCGGCGACGGCGAGCGGACGTGACCTTCTGGGGTGCGCTTGCCGACCTGGTGCTGGTCATTCATGCGCTGTTCGTCGCCTTCGTCGTGATCGGGCAATTGCTCATCCTCGTCGGGCTTTGGCGGCGCTGGGCCTGGGTCCGCAACCGGGTCTTTCGCCTGGCACACCTGGCCGCAATCGGCGTCGTCGTGCTGCAGGCCTGGGTCGGGGTGCTTTGCCCCCTGACCATCCTCGAGAATGAGCTGCGAGGGCGCGCCGGCGAGGAGGGGTACAGCGGCTCTTTCATCCAGCACTGGCTGCACCGGCTGATCTTCTACGAGGCCGAGGGCTGGGTCTTCACGGTCGTGTACACGGCTTTCGCGGCGCTCGTGGCGCTGACCTGGCGTTTTGGCCGGCCGCGCGGCCGGCGAGGGCACGAGACCTGAGGCGCGCGAGGCGGCTGGCGCCGGCGGCCCGGCCTGGGCTATGGTCGCCGGCATGAAACTCGGCAGCGACCCGCCGGCCGAACTGGTGCTGACGCCGCTCGAACGCGCCGTGCTCGGCGCGCTCGTCCCGGCCCTCGGTGCATCGGCCGCCGAATACCAGGCGCAATGCGAGCATGCCCGGGTGCTCATGCGCAGCCACAGCGGTGTGGGCTTCGTCACGCGACTCGGCGTGCCGGCGCGGTTGCGGCCGCTTGCCGGGGAGCCCGCCGATCGCGCGCTCGCCGTGTATGCGACCCACCCGCAGCTCGCCGAGCCGGCGGAATTCCTGGTGCAGTTCAAGGCCGGGCGGCTGGCGAGCATCGAGGCGTATTGCGGGGAGGGCATGTGGCCGGACGACGATGCCGGCTTTCGCGTGGGTGGTTCCCGGCATGGCTGATCCGCCGTGTGGGGGGGTCGGATTTCGGCTATTGTTCGCAGCGGGAAACGGCGGCCGGTCGGGCCGCGTGCACGATGGCAGGGCGCGGATTTCATGACGAATCACGGGAAATTGAATCTGCTGGCGATGCTCGGGCTCCCGGCAGCGGCCGCGCTGGCGGCACTTATGGTGTTCGGGCCGCTTCCGGACACGCTGCTCGCCGTTTTCGGCATTAACCTGGTGGTGACCTTGTTCGGCGGGCTGTTCGCTGCGCTCCTGCTGCGTGGCGCACGCAAGGCGGGCGGCGTCGGGGCGGGGATCGCGCTCTGGCCCTCCGTGATACCTGCGGTCGTTGGCGCCGGCTGGTACCTGTGGCGTGCCGTCAGTCCCGAGGAAGTGGCCCCTGGACGGGAGTACATCGCCGGCCCGCAGTACCTGCTGATCATGGTGTTCGTGCTGTGGATCGTCGCCTGGCTCGCCGGGCGCATCGTGCGGTTGCGCAAGACCGTGGCCTGAGTCGTCCCGTCCGCCGAACGGCCAGCGGGCGTATCTCCCACCCCATGGGCTCGCACGCCAGGGCGATCCGCTACGTCCCGTACGGGGAGATCGGCGCGCTCGCGAATATCGTCGTGGACGGCGCGCCGCTCGCCTCTACAGCACTGACTCTCTCGCACTGGCCGGTCAACTCGACGCCGGCCCCGTACAAGCGCGACACCTCCACGGAGACCGCTCTCGCCTGGGTGGTGCGGCACGACCCGCGGCGCGTCGCCGCTGCGGTCACCAATAATCACTTCGACGAGGACGGCCTGTTCAGCATGTTCGCCGTGATCGACCCGCGCCGTGCGCTCGCGTACCGTAAGCTGCTGGTCGATGCGTCGCGGGCCGGCGATTTCGGCGTCTTCCGCAGCCGGGACGCGGCGCGGCTGTGCTTCACGATCGAGTCGTACGCCGACCCGCGCCGGTCGCCACTGTCACGCGTCACCTTCCGCGGTTCCGCTGCCGCTCGGGTGGCCGCGCTCTATCGCGCGCTGCTGCCGCGGCTGCCCGCGATGCTGCGCGATCTTGGGCCATTTCGCCGCCACTGGCGCGCCCAGGACGAGCACCTCTCGCGCAGCGAGGAGTGGTTCGCCGCAGGCCGGGTGATCATCGAGGAGGAGCCGGATCTCGATCTCGCGATCGTGCGGATTGCGCCGGAGATCGCGCCGCGCACCGTGTGGCGCTACCTCGGCCGCGAGCGCTCGCCCGTGCACCCGTTCGCGATTCACAACGCCACTCACTGCAGCCGGCTGGTGCGCATCCAGGGGCGGCGAATCGAGTTCCAGTACCGCTACGAGTCCTGGCTGCAGATTCACTCGCGGCGGCCGGCACTGCGGGTCGATCTTGGAGAGTTCTGCGGCTGGCTCAACGCGCGCGAGCGACACGGGTGCTGGACATGGGAGAACCCCCTTGCGATCGCGCCGCGGCTGCATCTCGGCGGTGCGGCCACCTCGATCGAGCCGGCGGCATTCCTGCGCGAGCTGCGCCGGCAGCTGCGAACCCGACCGGCGATCTGGGATCCATACGACTGGAAGAAACCTGTCGGCCGGCCTTGACCGCACCGGGCCGCACCCGCATAAACCGGCCATGCGCACCGACTCACTCCGGCCATTCCACCTCGCCATACCGGTGCGTGATCTGGAGGAGGCGCGCGGTTTTTACGGCGGCCTGCTCGGCTGCCGCGAGGGTCGAAGCGCCGCCACCTGGGTGGATTTCGACCTGGCCGGACACCAGCTCGTCTGTCACCTGGAGTCCCGCTCCCCTGAGGGCGCGCCGCCCGGGCGCGAGGCGTCGAACCTGGTCGACGGTGATGAAGTCCCGGTTCCGCATTTCGGCGTGGTGCTGGGCATGGCGCAGTGGGAAGCACTCGCGCAGCGCCTGGCGGCGGCCGGCGCGGCGTTCGTGCTGCCGCCGCGCGTGCGTTTCGTCGGCCGGCCGGGCGAGCAGGGCACATTTTTCCTCCGCGACCCGAGCGGCAACGCGCTCGAGTTCAAGGGCTTCGCCGACCTGCGGCAGCTCTTCGCCACCGGCAGCCCCGGCGCGACGCGGCCGGCGAGCGCTGCGGTGGGCGGCTGGCAGTGGCTGTGGCTCGCCGTTTTCTTTGGCGTGCTCGCCTGGTCGGCGGTCCGCCCCAAGGATTACCTGACCTGGCTGCTCGAGGTTTCGCCCGCCCTGATCGGGATCGTCATCCTCGGCGCCACCCGGCGCCGCTTTCCCCTGACCACTCTCGCCTACGCGCTGGTGCTCGCGCACAGCGTGATCCTCATGGTGGGCGGGCACTACACCTACGCCGAAGTGCCCCTCGGCGAGTGGCTGCGCGAGGCGTTCGACCTGGAACGCAACAACTACGACAAGCTCGGGCATTTCGCCCAGGGCTTCGCGCCGGCGATCCTCGCCCGCGAGCTCTTCCTGCGCCTGCAGGTGGTCCGCGGGCGCGGCTGGCTCGCCCTGCTGGTGGCCTGCGTGTGCCTGGCGATCAGCGCCTTTTACGAACTCATCGAGTGGTGGGTTGCGCTGCTGAGCGAGCAGGCGGCCGAGTCGTTCCTCGGCACGCAGGGTTATGCCTGGGACACCCAGTCCGATATCGCTTGGGCACTCGCGGGCGCGCTGCTCGCATTGCTGACCTGCGGCCGGCTGCACGACCGCCAGCTCGTCCGCCTCACCTGAGCTAGGCTCAGTACTGCCCGCGCCTGGCGTCGAGTTCGGCGCAATCGCGGCACTGGGTGGCCGCCGGGCGGACCTTGAGGCGCCCTTCACCAATGGGCTCGCCGCAGCCCACGCAGATTCCGTAGGTGCCGTTTTCCAGCCGCTGCAGGGCCGCTTCGATCTCGGCCAGGTGTTGAACCGCCTCGCTCTCCAGCGCGGAAACCACCGCTACGTTACCGAGTTGTGCGGCCTGTTCGGCAGAGTCCTGCTCCAGGGGATTGCGGGCGTGTTCGTGGATGGTGCTGACGCGTTTCTGCAGCTCCGCCTTGGAGGCGAGCAGACGGCCACGAATCTCCTCGACTTCCTGTGGCGATCGGTTCATGTCGTTCACCGGTATTTCGCGCGACGCACTCTATCCGGCGTCGGCGATGAGCAGCGACATCCGCACGAGGTCCGCCAGCGACCGGGCCCCCATTTTCTCCATGACCCTCGCGCGATGGATCTCCACGGTGCGCTGGCTGAGATCGAGGTCCATGGCGATCACCTTGTTGGCAAGCCCGCGAACGACGCAGTCGAGTACCTCGCGTTCGCGCGGCGTAAGGGTGTTGAACCGCTCCTGCACCGTGCGCCGGCGCTCCTCCTCGGAGCGGTGTTCGGTGTCCCAGCTGAGCGCCTGGTTGATCCGGTCGAGCAGCTCCTGGTCGCGAAACGGCTTCTGGATGAAATCGAAGGCCCCGTGCTGCATGGCTTCTACGGCCATTGGCACGTCGCCGTGCCCGGTGACGAAAATGACCGGGATCGTGCAGTGAATGGACTTCAGCTTCTGCTGCAGCTCCAGGCCGCTCATGCCCGGCATACGGATGTCGAGCACGATGCAGCCGTTCATTTCCGGCGAGTATTCCTCGAGAAAGGCCTGAGCCGACTCGAACAGCCGCGCCTTCTGGCCCATGGACTTGAGCAGCAGGCCGAGCGAGTCCCGCACCGCCTGATCGTCGTCTATGACGAAAACCTGAGGCTCCATTATGATCCTACTGTTCGAGCGCGGTAGGCAGCGTGAAAAAGAAAGTGGCTCCGCCGTCCGGGTTGTTGCCGCAGTCGAGTTTACCGCCATGGGCGGTGATGATGGAACGGCTGATGGCGAGCCCCATCCCCATCCCCATCTCCTTGGTGGTGAAAAACGGCGTAAAAAGGTGCGAACGGACGCTTTCGGGGACTCCGGCCCCCGCGTCGATGATGTCGACGCGCACCGCCTTTTCGTCCTCGCGGTAGGCGTGCAGGCGCAATGAGCGCTCGTCGTTAGCAACGTTGCTCATGGCATCGACCCCGTTGCGCAGCAGGTTGAGGATCACCTGCTGAATCTGCACCCGGTCGGCGTTGATCGGGGGCAGATCCGGGTCGATTTCGATCGTGAGTTCGACGTTGTTCGCCTTGGCGTCGAGCTCGGCCAGCGGCAGCACCTCGTCGATCAGGGCGTCGAGTTGCACGACCCTGCGCAACGACTCGCGACTGCGCGTGAAATCGCGCATGCGCTGGATCACCTCGCCGGCGCGGTGCGCCTGCACGCCGATCTCCTTCAGGGCCGCGGTGACGTCGTCACGCGTGCTCTCGCCCTTCGCGAGCAGCCGCTGGCAGGCGGCGGTGTAGGTGGCGATGGCCGACAACGGCTGATTCAGCTCGTGGGCCATGGCGGCCGCCATTTCGCCCATGGTCGTCAGGCGACTGGCGTGCATGAGCTGCTCGCGATGGCGCAGCGCTTCTTCCTCGGCCTGTTTCTGGCTGGTGAGATCGCGTATCAGCCCGACGAAACGCAGGCCGTGCGGCGATTTCGCTTCCCCTACGGACAGTGAAGCGGGGAACAATGAGCCGTCGCGACGACGTGCGATGACCTCGCGGCCGCGCCCGATGATCCGCCGGGCACCGGTGCGCAGGTAGCGATCGACGAAATCCTGGTGCGCCCGCGCTTCGCCCGGCGCCATCAGCAGGTTCAGGGGCTGGTCGGCGACTTCGCTGGCCGTGTAACCGAACATCGCCTCGGCCGCCTTGTTGAAGCGGATGATGCGGCCCCGGTCGTCGATGGCGACGATCGCATCGACCGCCGCGTCGAGCAGGGCGTCGAATTCGGCGAGGTCGGACAGCGTCGAGGCCAGCGGGTGATGGTTGCCGGCCGCGGCGGCCGTCGCCGGGT
Organism: uncultured Chromatiaceae bacterium; assembly: GCA_964522655.1. GTDB lineage: Bacteria > Pseudomonadota > Gammaproteobacteria > Steroidobacterales > QUBU01. Next base: position 22,171 of record CAZFWB010000006.1, read on the forward strand.
TGTCGGGGGTACTGGACACAGATTTCGACACGATACACCCGGCCTGCAGGGGCCTGCCACCGGCCGGGCGGTCGTGGGAGAATCGGGGGCAAGCGCCAATCACTGAATGAATGGACGGGGGAGCTATGGCGCCTGCCCCCGGAAACGTCGGCCGGCGCGGTTTTGGCGGCGGGCCGGAAAGTCTGGATGCGGTACTGGGTCGGTCGTGTCTCCGGTCAGTTCAACTCCATGAAATCCGGTGCCTGGGCCCGGTAGGCGACCGGGTTGGCGAAGTGCGTGGGCTTCAGCACCAGCACGTCGCAGGGCAGCTGGTCGAGGAGGCGTTCCGCGGTGCTGCCGATGAACGCCTGCTGCAGGCGTGAGCGGGCCACCGCGCCCATGACGGCGAGATCGCCGTTGAGTTGCCGTACGGCGGCCGGAATTACCTCAGCCGGCGAGCCGCTGCGAAAGTGGGTTCGCTCGCCCGGCAGGGTGTGAGCCGCGGCCAGTTCCGTCAGTCGCGCCGCGTGCTCGGCCTGCAGGTCGGCGGCGATGTCCTCTATGTCGCCGGCTGCGCCCGGCAATGCCGCTGCCGCCGCGCCCGCCACGAGCGTGGCGGAGTCGTGGCAGTGCAATGCGTGCGCTTCTCCGCCGGCCCCCTCGGCGACGCGGCAGGCCTCAGCGAGGATGCGATGGTCCAGCTCGGCCGGCTTGTCGTGCTCGTGCATCGGGTCCACGCAGGCGACGACCGTCGGCTTTCGCGGCCATTCGCCGCCGCGCACCAGCCACAACGGCGCGGGGCAATCGCGAATCAGGTGCCAGTCGGTGTTGGTCACGAGCGCGCGGGAAAGGGCGGAGTGGTAGTGGGTGTCCTTCATGACGATCCGCGCCTCGCAACGCAGGGTTTCGCGGATAATTGCCTCATGCAGCGGTCGATCCCATACGGCCTTGTTGACGATCTCCACCCCCGGATGGCCGCGGGCGAGATCCCGCAGGTAACCGAGTTGGTGCCCGAGAAGGGTGCGGCGTGCGTCACGCGCCTGGCCCGGAGTCAGCCAGCGCGAGGGCAGCGGCCCGTGTATGCAGATCAGCGTCTGCAACGACCAGCCCATTCGCCGGCTCAGCCCGGCTGCTCGCTCGAGCGCAGGCTGCCTCTGTGCGGTCGGGTCGATGACGACCAGCACCCTCTCTCTCTTGGTCATAGCCGGAACCCCCGTCGTTTCCTGCGAAGACCACCATTCTCTACGATCGCTTTTACGCCGGCGCACCCAATGCCGGCATACGTTCAACCGCGTACGGCACTGCGGAGAGTACGGATTGCCAGACCCCGTCCGGGCGCGGCACGGCACTGTCGTGGCGCCGGCCTGCATGCCGACCCGAGCGGTGACCGCTGAAGCGCGGGAAAGGTTGGAGGCCGGCGCTGGCCTCGCCGCCGTGGTGCTTGCCGCCGGTGGAGCGAGCCGTTTCGGCGGGCCGAAACTGCTCGCGCGCCTCAAGGGCGTCAGCCTCGTGCGACGCGTGGTGCGACGGGCCGTCGGCTGCTGCCCGGCGGGCGTGGTCGTGGTCACCGGGGCCTGGGCCGCGGCGGTCGAGGAGGAGCTTGCGGACCTGCCGGTGAAGCTGTGTCGCAATCCACAGTGGCAGGCGGGACTGGCCGGTTCGCTGCGCTGCGGGCTCGATGCGCTGCCGCGGGGAACCACTGCCAGTTTGATCCTGCTCGGGGACCAGCCGCTGGTGGACGAAGACGACCTGCGGCGGCTCGTCGCCGCCTGGGCGGGGGCGCCGGGGCTGGTAGCCGCAGCGGCGTATGGCGGAATCCGCGGGGTCCCGGCGATCTTCCCGGCCACGCACTGGGCGGCGTTGCGCACACTGCGCGGAGATTGCGGCGCACGCGCGGTGATCGCGGCGCTGCCGGAGGTCACCGCGGTCGAACTGGGCCACGCCGCCTGCGACATCGACACGCGGGACGATCTCGAGGCGGCGGGCGGCGAATGACGCGGCGCGCTGCGGCAGCACGGCGCCGCGCCCTTGCCCATGTGGAAGACCGCGGTGTACCTTGGCGCGCCTCAGCGAGACATCGGAGATCACGAAGGAACCATGCCCAGGGTTCGGGTCCAGTATTTCGCGATCCTGCGCGAGCACGCCGGGCGTTCCAGCGAGGACGTGCAGTTGCGGGGCAGCACCGTGCGTGACCTGTTCGCCGAACTCGACGAGCGCTATCGGTTTCCGAGGCTCGCCAGCATGAGGGTGGCCGTCAACGACGAGTTCTGCGACTGGGATGCGCGCATCGAGGACGGGGACTCGGTGGTCTTCATTCCGCCTGTCGCGGGCGGCTGAGGCGCGCCCCGCGGTCGCTGCGATGGCGGCATTTGCCTTTTCGCGCACCACGATCGTGCCCGCCGACCTGGCACCGGCGCTCCACGACGAGTCCTGCGGGGCGCTCGTCACCTTCGAGGGCCGGGTCCGCGACCACAATGACGGACGTGCGGTTCGGCGCCTGGAATACGAAGCCTACGAGCCGCTCGGCACGGCGGAGGGTGCGCGCATTCTCGCCGAGGCGGCCGACCGCTTCCGCGTCTCTCACGCCCGCTGCGTGCACCGGCTGGGACTGCTGTCGCTTGGCGACATTGCGGTTTGGGTCGGCGTGAGTTCGCCGCACCGGGATGAGGCTTTCGCCGCCTGTCGCTACATCATCGACGAGGTCAAGGAGCGCGTGCCCATCTGGAAGAAGGAGTTCTACGCCGATGGCGACTCCGGCTGGGTGAACTGCGAGGTACGCGCGGCGCCGCCCGCCGGTTGAGCCTGGGACATACCCGCCGCCCGCCGCGGCGGCAACGGTTTCAGCGGCGCCGCTCGCGCTCGGTCAGTTCCGCGGCCACCGCGAGCATGTCGTCGAAGTTCTTCAGGCCCGGGGCGTCCGTGTTGAACTTGCCGTTGACGATCATCATCGGCACGCTGCGCACCTGATAACGGTCGGTCAGCTCCCTGGCCCGCTTCAGCTGGCCCTCCACCGTGAACGAGCGGAAGGTCTTTCGGAACTCGTCCGCGCCGACGCCGAAGCGCGCAAAGAACTTCTGGATTTCTTCCTCGGTGGTCAGCATGTTGTTGTTGACGTGGATCTCCCGGAATACCGCCGCGTGCATCTCCTCGGTTTTGCCGAGGGCCTGAGCGGTGTAATAGAGGCGCGCGTGGATCTGGTTGGTGGGGTTCCACATCACCGGCAACCGCACGAAGGCGACGTCGCCAGGCAATTTCTTCGCCCAGTCGTTCACGAGGGGATCGAACTGATAGCAATGCGAGCAGCCGTACCAGAATGCCTCGGTCACTTCGATCTTGTCCGGTGAGCTGGTGGTGCCCTGGGCGGTGGTCAGCACCTTGAAGTCGCGGCCTTCCTGGTAGCGCCACTGGGGCGGGGCGGTGGTTGTCGCTGCGCTCGCCAGCCGGATCTCGCCGCCGGTCGTGCTGCCCGTGGTTTCCTGGACCCCGGCGGTGGCGCCCTTCTGACCCGGTCCGGCCGGCGTGGCCGGTGGCGCGGACTCGGGCGTCTCCTGCGGTGTCACCGCGGCCTCTGGGGTCGCGCTCGCGGGCGCGGCAGGCGTTGCGGCGCGGCTGTCACCCGGCGGACTGCCACAGGCGGCCAGCAGCAGGAGCGCGGCGACGCTCAGCCAGCCGCGAGTTTTTCCGGTCATGGTCCTGAGGTAATCATGCACTCGCATCGGCATCTCCTGCGTCGGGAGCCGTCTCGCCGGCCTATCGCCAGCGTAGTCCCTGTATAAATGAGGCGACGGCGTCGATTTCCACATCGGTCAGGCGGGCGGTCGTGTTGCGCATCATCTGGTTGAGATCCGAACTGCGCTGACCGGCGCGGTACGCCTTGAGCTGAGATACGGTATAGGCGGCGTGCTGGCCCGCGATCGCGGGGTACGCCGCAGGCGCGTTGCCTTGTCCGGTCGGGCCGTGGCAGGCGATGCACGCGCCGACGCCGGTTTGCTTGTTACCGCCCCGGTAGAGTCGCTCGCCGTCCACGGCGAGTTTCGGATCGGCGGTCTTCGGCTGCAACGGCTGCGCGGCATAGTAGGCCGCGAGATCGGCGATGTCGTCGTCCGACAGCGTCATCGCCTGGGCACTCATCAGAGGGTTGCTGCGCTCGCCAGTCTGGAACGCTTTGAGAGTGCGAATCAGGTACGCCTGGTTCTGACCGGCGAGACTCGGCCACTCGGGATTCACGCTGTTGCCGTTCGGGCCATGGCAGGCCGTGCAGACCACGGCCTTCGTCTCGCCGGCTTCGGCGGAGCCGGCAGCGCGGGCCGGCGTTACCTGAGCCAGCGCCGCGACGACGACTGCCGCCAGTGCGGCGGCCGTAGCGGAAACGGCGCGAAATTCACGCGGTTGTTTCATGCGTTCTGCTGCTCACTTGGTCAATCAGGGTCAGGAGGAGTCGAACAGGCCGGTCACCGCGCTCGTGCTAGACTCGCAACGGCGCCGCATTCTACACCAAAGCCCTTGCGCGGCCGCTGGTCGCTGCGGTCGCGACAATCCTGCGAGTTCCCGCATGCCCGGTTTTCCCGAAGCCCGGTTTCTGACCAGTGCCAATGAGCCCGGCCAGTTTCTCGCCGACGACGGGGCGGAGGTGGCGTTTGCCGGCCGCTCGAATGCGGGCAAGTCCAGCGCGATCAATGCCATCGTGAATCGCCGGGAACTGGCCCGGACCAGCAAGACGCCGGGACGAACACAGCTCGTCAATTTCTTCCATCTGGCACCGGGGCTGCGCCTGGTGGACCTGCCGGGTTACGGCTACGCGCGTGTCCCGGCGGGCACGCAGGACCACTGGCGCCGGCTGATGGAGAGTTATTTCACCGGTCGTCGCTCGCTGCGCGGTTTGTTCCTGTCGGTGGATATCCGCCGCTGCCTCGGTGAGCTCGATCTGCAGATGCTCGACTGGTGCCGGGCGCTCGGCGTCCCCGTGCACGTGCTGTTGACCAAGGCCGACAAACTGAACCGCGGCGAGAGAGCCCGTGCGCTGGCGGCGGCGACGGCGAAGGCGGGCGCCGGCGTTACCGCGCAGCTCTTCTCGGTGCGCGACGGCGAGGGCGTAGAGGACGCGCGCGAGAGACTCGCGGGAATGTTGCGCGCGTCCCCGCACAGCGGCTGAGAACAAAAAAATGCCCCGGGCGCGGAGTACAGGGGAACACCCGGGGCAAATTCGGCCGGCTTGGGGTCACCGGCCGCGAATTACCCGCCTAGGGAGGAAAAAGCGGGGGGTGTTCTTCGTGACACCCGAGAATTTGGATGGCTCGCCGCGGCGTTAGTTCCGCCCTGGGTCGCGTGCCAAACCGCCATCGCAGCGCGGCACATTGCACGGCAGCGCCCGGCGGTCAGTGCGCCTCGTCCCAGTTGGTGCCGACGCCGACGGCCACCCTCAGGGGCACGCGCAGTTCGGCCGCGCCCGCCATGAGGCGGGGGACCTGGCGCATGACCGAGGCGCGCGCGCTGCGGTGCACTTCGAGCACCAGCTCATCGTGGACCTGCATGATCAGCCGGGCGCGCACGTCGCCGTCCCGCAGCCACGCGTCGACCGCGATCATCGCCTTTTTGATGATGTCGGCCGCGGTGCCCTGCATCGGCGCGTTGATGGCGCTTCTCTCGGCGTACTGGCGGGCTGCCGCCTGGCGCGCGTTGATGTCCTGCAGGTGCAGGCGCCGCCCGAAGACCGTCTCGACGTAGCCGCGCTCGCGCGCCTCGCGGCGGGTGCGTTCCATGTAGTCCCTGACTTTCGGATAGCGTGCGAAATAGCGCTCGACGTAGCCTTGCGCGTCCTCGCGGGGTATGCCGAGCTGGCGTGCGAGCCCGAACGCGGACATGCCGTAGATGAGGCCGAAATTGATCGCCTTGGCCGAGCGGCGCTGGTCGGCGGTCACCTCGCCCGGCGGCACCCCGAACACCTCGGCCGCCGTCGCCTGATGGATGTCGCGGTCCTGCTCGAAAGCGGCAAGCAGGCCCTCGTCACCGGAGATGTGCGCCATGATCCGCAGCTCGATCTGAGAGTAATCCGCGGCGATGAGCACGTGCTCAGGCGGCGCGACGAACGCCTGGCGTATGCGCCTGCCTGCGTCCGTGCGGATCGGGATGTTCTGCAGGTTCGGGTCGGAGGAAGAAAGCCGGCCAGTCGCGGCCACCGCCTGGTGATAGGAGGTGTGAATGCGACCGGTGCGCGGCGAGACCTGCGCGGGCAGCTTGTCCGTATACGTAGACTTGAGCTTCGCCATGCTGCGGTACTCGAGGATCAGGCGCGGCAGGGGGTAATTGGCCGCGAGTTCCTCGAGCACGTCCTCGGCGGTGGACGGCTGCCCGGTCGGCGTCTTACGCAGGACCGGCAGTTTCTTCTCCTCGAACAGCAGGGCGGTGAGCTGCTTCGGGGAACTCAGGTTGAACTCGTGACCCGCCTCGCGGTGCACGTCGGCCTCGATCTCCGCCATTCGTTCGGTGAACTCCGCGCTCATCTCGCGCAGCAGGGCGGCGTCCACCAGGACGCCGTGTTCCTCCATGCGCGCGAGCACGGACACCAGCGGCTGCTCGATGCCATCGTAGAGCGCCGCAAGCGCCGGTTCGGCCGCGATCTTCGGCCACAACACGCGGTGCAGCCGCAGGGTGACGTCGGCGTCCTCGGCGGCGTACTCGCCCGCCCGATCGACCGCAACTTCTTCGAAGCCGATCTGGTTTGCGCCCTTGCCGGTGACGTCTTCGTAGCGGATGGTCTCGAGCCCCAGGTAGTGCCGCGCTGCGGAGTCCATGTCGTGGCGGATGGCGGTGCTGTTCCAGACATACGACTCGAGCATGGTGTCGAAGCGCATGCCGCCGAGCCTGACTCCGTGGTTGGCCAGCACATGGGCGTCGTATTTCAGGTGGTGGCCCACCTTGGCGTGACGGTCGCTCTCCAGCCAGGGCCTGAGTTGCTCGAGCACCCGCTCGCGCGAAAGCTGCTCGGGCGCCCCCGCATAGCGATGCGCCACGGGGACGTAAGCGGCCTCGCCCTCGGACACGCTGAACGAGAGCCCGACGATCTCGGCCCGCATGTAGTCGAGGCTGGTGGTCTCCGTATCGAATGCAGTCAGTTCCGCTTTCTTTATCCTTTCGAGCCAGCGCGCGAGATCGGCGTCGGTCAGCACCGTCTCGTATTTCCGGCGCGGCTCGGCCCCGGCCGGCGCGGGCGTCGCCGCCTGCGTCTGCCCCTCCGGCAGCTGCCGCAGCAGGCTGCGCAGCTCGAGCCGTTCGTAGAGTGAGCGCAGCGCCGGCAGGTCCGGCGGCTGCGGCGCGAGGTCCTCGGGCGCGACGTCGAGCGAAAGCGCGCAGTTGATGGTGGCGAGCCGGCGCGACAGCTCGAGCGTCGAGAGGTTCTCGCGCAGGCTCTCGCCAACCTTGCCCGGAACGGCATCGGCATTGGCGACGATTGCCTCCAGGCTGCCGTGCTCCTGCAGCCACTTCGCGGCTGTCTTCGGCCCGACCTTCGGTATGCCGGGGATGTTGTCGGAACTGTCCCCGACCAGCGCCAGGTAGTCGACGATCTGCTCGGGGGCTACCGCGAATTTCGCGATGACTCCGTCGCGGTCGTAGGTGCGCCCGGCCATCGTGTCCACCACGGTGATTCGCGGCCCGACGAGTTGCGCCATGTCCTTGTCGCCGGTGGAAATCAGCGTATCGATGCCGGCGGCCTCCGCGCGGCGCGCGAGCGTGCCGATGACGTCGTCGGCCTCGACACCCTCAATGCGCAGCAGCGGCAGGCCCTGCGCGCGCACGGCCTCGATCAGCGGCTCGATCTGGGCGGCGAGCTCGTCGGGCATGGGCGGCCGGTGCGCCTTGTACTCGGCGAACAGCTCGTCGCGGAACGTCTTGCCCGGCGCGTCCATCACCACGGCGACGAGCGACGGGGACTCCTCGCGCATGAGCTTGGCGAGCATGTTGAGCACGCCGAGCACGGCGCCGGTGGGCTCGCCGCGGCTGGACTTGAGCGGCGGCAGCGCGTTGAAGGCACGGTAGAGGTAGGAGGAGCCGTCCACCAGTACCAGGCGTCGGGATCTGGACATGGCGCGATTATAGGGTCGCAGTACGCGTCCGCCGGGCGTCGACCGCAGCCCCCCCGAGGCGGCCGGCCGCGGCGAGCCGGCGTTGACCGATGCGGCTGCGCCGGGTGAACATTTCACTCTGCGCAGCGTTTTCGGACAACGGAGAACAACCATGAAGCTCTACGGCGCAATGGCCTCACCATACGTCACGCGTGTTCTGATGTTTGCGAGCATCAAGGGGGTGGACCTGCCACTGTCGGATCCGCCCGGCGGCGGCATCAAGTCGCCCGAGTATCTGAAACTGAATCCAATCGGCAAGATGCCGACGCTCGACGTCGGCGGCTACGGCATCGCCGAGTCTGCCGTCATCTGCGACTATCTCGAAGACACGCATCCACAGAAGCCGGGCCTGCCGAAGGATCCGCTCGACCGCGCCAAGTCGCGGCTTGTGGCCCGGCTGGTGGACATCTATCTCGCCCCGGCCATCGGCACGTTTTTCCGCCACATGAATCCTGCAACCCGCGATGCCAAGGCGGTGGATGGCGCCGCCTCCGAACTGCACAAGGTGTTCGGGTATTTCGAGCATTTCATGGGGCCGGGCCCCTTTGCCGTCGCGGGTCAGCCGACGCTGGGCGACTGCGCGCTCGCTCCGTACATGACACTCGCTAAAAAGGTCGTGTTCACCAACTTCCCCGGGGTCACGGACCCGAGCGAAGGCGCCGGGCGTCTTGCGCACTGGTGGAAGGCGGTCCTCGGCAATCCCGATCTGAAACCGCTCATTGACCAGTACGGCGCCGCGGTGGACGGATTCATGAAGGTGATGGCAGCACGGCGCTAGGGCGTCCTGGTCCGGCGGCGGCATCCGCGCTCCGGTGCCCGTTCAGGCGCCCGTGCAACTGATGCGCCATCGGCCGTTCTCCGCGCGCGTCGTGAACCTCACGTCCACGAAGCGTTCGACCACGGCGATGTTCGTCACCGTGTGGGGATCCGGCTGCATGGTGATGAATTGCCCGCCGCCCGCCAGCGCCATCGGGACGATCAACTGGTCGGCCAGATGCCGACCGACGGGAACGTCAGCCTGCAGGTACTGCCGGGCCTGGTCCACGGCCTCCTGTGCCACGTCCTCTGCGCGCACGCCGCGACGGCCGCAGACGCTGATTACCTCGGTCAGCGCGGCGCAGGTCAGGAATAAGTTGAGAACATTTCCGGGGCCGCGGCTCTCCTTGACCTCGATCGCGTGCAGCTGTTGCTGGCCCCAGCCGAGTTCGCGGCGCACGACCTCGAGTTCGCGCATCGCGATACTCAACGGCAGGCGCGCCACCAGCGCATGCGCCTGCGGTGTGCACGATTCACCGCGGCTGAGCAGATGAAGTGGGGCCAGCCTGCCGCAGCCCACGACTCCGATCTCGATGCGTCCGCCGCCGGCCGGATAGAAACCATGGCGCACCAGCCTGGTGCGCACCGTCGCGCCCATGAGCGAGAGCGCCGGCAGGAACGTTTGCTCGAGGAACTCGTACGAGGGCGCGAGCGGATTGTGCGTTCCCCCATCGATGACGAGTTGACTCGAGCCCGGCGCGGTCAGGAGCGCCGGCAGCACGGTCTGCAGCACGAGCGTCGCGCTGCCGGCGGTCCCGATGTCGAAGGAGTAACGGCCAGGGCGGATCGCGCCGGGCGTGAATTGCAGGGACTGCGAGCCGGGCCCGGCTCCGCTCAGCGTCGCTGAACAGATCTGCGCCGCGGCCTGCACGGCGGCGAGGTGCTGGCGCTGCAGACCGGGACGGCGCCGCCGTGCGCGTATGTGCTCGATTCGAAACGGCTTTGCGGTACACATGGAAAGCGCGAGCGCGGACCGCACTATCTGTCCGCCACCTTCGCCCTGCGAACCATCGAGCGTGATCATGGCGGTGTTGCTACTCGGGCAGTTACGGGGAGGACGACTGGCTGCCGTGCGGCGTCGCCGACGAGAGCCTAACACGCGCGCGGCGCACGCAATGAAGCGGGTCTCGGCGGTCACATCGGCACCGGCTCGGTTGCCGGCGCGGTCCGCGTTTGCACCGCCGGCGCGACGAACCCAGCGCCCGCGGGCTGTCAGAAGCGACGCGGGGAGCTCAAGCCATGGAACATCGTTGCCGTTAGCGGATCGCGGTAAGCCTGCCCGCCACGCTGCGCACGGCAAAGGGCGAGCAGATACGCCCGCGCATACGCGACCCGAGCTGCGGCGGGTTGTTCGTTACGGTGCGGCGCACGTCGCGGTAGCGAAACGGGACGCGCCTGAGCGAGCGAGCTCTACGCGCGCCCGGCAGCTTCGTGCTGCTGCTCGCGGGCTACGAGCTTCGCGAGCTCGGTCATTTCCTCGGCAAGCAGGGTCAGCAGATCGTCCAGCGTGATGATGCCGACCAGGCCGCCATCGCGGTCGACCACCGGAAGCCGCCGCCCGCCCCTGGCGCGCATGTAACGCATGGTCTCGAAGATGCCCTCGCTTTCGCGCACCGTCGCCAGCTCCTGTCCCATGATGTCGCCGACCGTCAGGGAGCCGGGCTCGACTCCGGCGGCGACGACCTCGACGACGATGTCGCGGTCGGTGACGATGCCGACCGCCCGATTGCGGACGCCCGTTTTTTCGACCACCACGAGATCGCCGACATGGTGACTGCGCATGAGCCGGGCCGCCTCTTCCACGGAGAGGGACCGTTCCGCGATCACGACTTCCCGGTTGCAGATTTCCCCTACCGCCATGTTCCGCTCCTGTCACCCGGTGCCGGCCATACGCTTGTCGGCATCGATTACAGACCACTCCTCACCCCTGCGTCCAGTGTCCCTGCAGAGTGCCGTCCGGCGCGACGCTGAAACCGGCGCCGAACGGGCGGCACTCCCGGCTCATCCGCGCCGCAAGCCAGCGTGTATCGGCTGTGCTGGCGCGGTTCGTGCGCAGGTGCCGGATCTGCATCGGGACCAGGTCGAGCCGGGTCAGCGCACCGCAACCCCGGTCGAGCTCGGGCAGGTACATCAGCGAGAGATCGGGACGATAGGATTCATATCCGCTGATGCCCTCATAGTCGTTGAGAAAGTCGCCGCATCCATAGATCACCAGCCGGCCCCGGTAGACCTCGACTGCGAGGGGATGGTGGGAGGAGTGGCCGTGAACCAGATCGACTGCGCCGGCGTCGACGAGGCCGTGGGCGAGGCGCCGATGCTCGGCGGGTATCTGGTAGCCCCAGTTACCGCCCCAGTGGACTGATGCCACGACGACATCGCCCGGCCGTCGGTGCGCCAGGATTGCGTTCGCGAGCGACTCGATGGCCGCACGGGAGGTGTCGGCCAGCAGCCATACGCCGGGGCGAGCAGGTGCCGCTGCCCAGCTTTCGGGTACGCCGCTCGACGGCAGGGCGAAGGCGAAGACGAGCAGCCGTCCGCCCCCGGGCAGGCCGATCACCGCGGGCGAGCGCGCCTCCCGCTCGTCGCGGCCTGCCCCGGCGGTGGCGAGGCCCGCCGAGGCGAGCGTGCCGAGGGTTTCGCGCAGCCCGGTGTGGCCCCAATCGAGGACGTGGTTGTTGGCGAGAACGCAGCAGTCGAGCCCGGCTGCCCGCAGGCATTCGACGTTGCCGGGGTGCATGCGGTAGTGGATGCCCTTGCCCGGCCAGGGGTCGCCGCCGGCGGTGACGGCCGTTTCCAGGTTGACGATGCGTGCCTCGGGCGAACGCGCGGCAAGTTCCGCGAGCGCGTCTCCCCACACGTACTCGTACCCGACCGGCCGCGAAATGGCGCCGCTGGCCGCCTCGGCGAGCAGCACATAGTCGACCGCCGAGCGCAGGAACGACTCGAAGATTTCCGGGCGGCCCGGATGCGGGAGGATCTGATCGACGCCGCGGCCGGTCATCACGTCCCCGCACAGGAACAGCCGCAAGGGCCGCTTCGCCTCGCCGGCCGTTTGCGGTCCCCGCGCGGGATCGGCCGCCGTCGGCCGCTGGGCAGTTGTCATGGTGGGTTTCCTTTCCGGCATGCCCGTCTCGGTGCCGCGCCCGTTCGCCCGGTCGCCCCGGCCCCCGCCAGGCCTCGGCCGGCGCCGGCAGCCTGCAGGGCTGCCGGGGTGGAATGCTAGCGCCCGGCCGACGCCCGGACAGCCCATTCTGCCGCTGATATGCCGCGCCGGATTGCCCGCGCCCGTTGATCCCGCCGGGGCCACGCGCTAAAAAGACCTGCCGACCCCACAGGCGGGCCCATCCGACAACAACGCATCACTGCTGAGGCAGCGGAGGAGGGCAGACCATGTCACGTGTCAACGTTCAGACGGTCAACGACGGGCAGGAGCGGACGGCCTCCGTTTTCGCGGTGACCGACCAGCTATCGGACCGCATCAGGCAACGGGCCTTTGAGATCTACACGGAACGCGGCTGTCACCATGGACACGCGCTCGAAGACTGGCTCGCCGCAGAGAGCGAGCTGTGCTGGCCCGCAGTGGAGCTGAGCGAAGACGACGGCTGTTGCGAAGTCGAAGTCGCGCTGCCCGGCTACGAGCCGAAGGAGATCGCGGTGACTGCGACGCCGCACGAGATCATCGTCCATGCGTGGAAGAAAGCTCGTGGCGGGGCCAAAGGGCGGCGCGAGCCCGCGGTCGTCCGCTGGAGCGGCTTTCGCGATAACGATGTCTACCGGCGCATCGACCTTGGTGCGGACATCGACGTGAACAGCGTCGTGGCAGAACTCAGGAACGGGTTGCTCAGGATCGTCGCGACGAAGCTGCAACGTGGCATCGCCTCGCCGCCTATGGCAGCGGCCGGGTGAGAACGGGCGGATCGCGGGCGCCGGCGTCGGAGGTCATCGCGCTTCCGCCGCCAGTTACGGCGCCTGCGGGCGCGCTCGGTGACCTGCTCGCGCGGCGCCGGTCGGCACGGCGTTTCGGGGCCGGGCCGCTCTCGATTTCCAGTGTCGGGCAGCTCCTGTGGACCGCCCAGGGCACAACGGGGCGCGACGGCCACCGCGTCGCGCCGTCGGCGGGTGCGCTGTATCCGCTGGAAATTTCGGTCGTGGCCGGGCGCGTCGATGGCCTGGCGCCCGCTTATTACCGTTACCAGGCTCATGGGCACTCGATTTCCAGCATGATGCCGGGCGACCTGCGAGCGCAGCTGGCGGCGGCCTCGTGGGGCCAGGACTTCATGGCGCAGGCGAGCGTCATTTTCGTCATCTCGGCCGTGTCTCAGCGCACTACCCGCAAATACGGCGAGCGGGGGCACCGCTACGTGCACATGGAGGCTGGCCATGCGGCGCAGAACCTGTGTCTCATGGCGACCGCGCTCGGTTTGTCCATCGTCGTCGTCGGGGCTTTCGACGACGAGCAGGTTCGCGCGGCGCTGCGATTCGGCGCCGACGAGTCGCCGCTCGCCCTGCTGCCGGTCGGCCCGCCGCAGGAGAGCGGTTGACCGGCGTGTCTGCGACCGGCGCTCAGCGCCCTCGGGCGTTATTTCGCGCCGGTGCCGGGGGCTCGCAGGTGCTGATCGAACCAGTCGGCCGCCAGTCGGGCCACCTCGTCGAGCGTGCCCGGTTCCTCGAACAGGTGGGTCGCGCCGGCAACCGAAACGAGTTTCGCGTCGCAGCGCAACTGCGCCAGCGCCTGGCGATTCAGCTCGAGCACCTCGTAGTCGTGACTGCCCACGATTAGCAAGGTAGGCGCCTTCACGAGCGCGAGCGCGGTGCCCGCGAGATCGGGCCGGCCGCCGCGGGACACGACTGCCGCGAGCTGTTGGCCGAGCTCGCTCGCCGCGACCAGCGCCGCCGCCGCGCCGGTGCTGGCGCCGAACAGGCCGATCGGCAAATGCCGGGTGTCCTTCTGGCCGAGCACCCAGGCGGCGGTGCTGGTGACGCGGCGCGCGAGCAGCGGGATGTCAAACCGCAGCTGCCGCGTCACGAGGTCGGTTTGCTCCTCCTCGCGGGTCAGCAGGTCGAGGAGCAGGGTGCCCAGCGAACGCTCGTTGAAATACCGCGCCACCGCGCGATTGCGGGGGCTGTGTCGGCTGCTGCCGCTGCCATGGGCGAAGACCACGAGCCCGGCGGGGCGCTCCGGCAGGCTAAGGTCGCCGTCGAGCCGCACGTCATCGACAGGCACGTTCACGGCCATGACCCGGCTCCGTTCAGGAGAGGGATTTGACATGGCAGCTTCACTCGGCGACAAGAAGATCTATGGTATGCGCTGGCGCCCGTGGATGTCAGCCGTCTCCCTGGCCGGCTCAGCGGAAGAAACATGAAAATATTTGCCTTGCAGGCCAGCCGGGCGTTCGGCGAGCGGGTCACTCGCTCGCTCGGGCTGGCGCTGGCGGACCACGAGGAGCGGGAATTCGAGGACGGCGAGCACAAGGCCCGTCCGCGAGAGGGCGTGCGGGGCGAGGACGTCTACGTCATCGCGTCGCTGTACTCCGAGCCGGGCCGGAGCGTCAACGACAAGCTCTGCCGGCTGCTGTTCTTCCTGCGAACCCTGCAGGACTGCGGCGCCGGGCGCATTACCGCCGTCATGCCGTATCTCGCCTATGCGCGCAAGGACCGCCGCACGAAGGCGCGTGATCCGCTCACCACGCGCTACGTCGCGGAATTGCTCGAGACCGCCGGTGCCTCCCGTGTCCTGGTGATGGACGTGCACAATCTGGCGGCGTACGAAAACGCCTTCCGGTGTCCGGCAGAGCACCTCGAGGCCCGGGGCCTGTTCGCCGAGCATTTCCTGGCGCGTTGCACCGGACAGCCGCTGTGCGTGGTTTCGCCCGACGCCGGCGGCGTCAAGCGTGCCGCGGCCTTCTGCGAAGCCCTGCAGTCGCGGCTCGGCCGCGCCGTCCCGCTCTTGTTCATGGAGAAATACCGCAGCGCCGGCCGGGTATGGGGCGAAGCGCTCGTCGGGCAGGTCGGCGGGATGACCGCAATCATCCTCGATGACCTGATCAGCACCGGCGGAACGATCGCGCGGACTGCCACCGCCTGTGCCGGCGCCGGGGCGCGACACGTCCATGCGGCTGCCACCCACGGCCTGTTCGTGGGGGCTGCCGCCGAAGCGCTGGCTGCGGCTCCCCTGGACAGCCTCGTCGTGACGGACACCGTCCCCACCTTCCGGCTTGACGGTACGGCTGCGGCCGCGAGGCTTACGGTGATCGAAGCGGCACCGCTCGTCGCAGAGGCTATCCGTCGGCTGCACGCCGGTGAATCCCTGTCGGCGTTGCGTGGCCTCGCTTAGGGCCCTAGACAAGGCCCCCGGCGGCAAGCAGCGGGTCCGGAATACGCTCAAGGTAGCCGGTCGCAAGTCGCAGATACTTCCGGGCGACCGCCGGCCAGCGCGCCGTGTCCGTGATCGCAGGGTCGGTCAGGTGCCGTATGGCCAGCATCGCCCGTACTATTGCCCGCTCGCCCAGGTAGAAGTGCAGCAGGTCGGCGGGCGCCTGGTCGCCGCTGAGCTGGCGATACTGCCCAAGCAGCTGTGGCCATATCGTGTCGTCGCCGAGCGCGTGACACTCCATGGCGAGAAACGCCATTTCCTGTGCGCAGTCCAGGCTGCGAAGCGTCTCGTCGAACTCCAGGCAGTCGATGATCTGGGGATCGGGGAGCAGGCAGACGTGCTCGGGACGCAGGTCGCCGTGAAGACCGCGTATGCGGCCGGTGGCGAGGCGTTCGGCGAAGCGGTCGCTCCTGTGCTGCATATACCGCAGGGCCCGCTCGGTTGCGTGCCCGGCGAGACCCTGGTCCATGTCGCGGGCAGCCAGCAGTTCTGCGCGGGCCTGCCGCAGCTGTTGCGCGATCCTCTCGCGGAAGCACTGGCCGTCGCTGAGCGGCGCCGCGGCGTCGAAACGCACCAGCTTGGTGACCAGCGTGGTCAGGTCCGCGGCGGTCACCGCACTCTCACGTAACAGGTTATCCATCATGCGTGCCGCCGGCAGACGCACCATCTTGACCAGCCAGTCGACGACCGCGTCGGCGCCGCCGAGCGCCAGGCCACCGCCGCCGGAAAGCGTCAGTGCCTCGACGCCGAGATAGGTCGTTTCCGCCAGGCGCCGGTTCAGGACGACCTCCTGGTCGCAACTGCGCCGGCGTGCTTCGAGCGAGGTCAGGTTGACCAGGCCAAAGCGGATCGGCTTCTTCAGCTTGTAAGCGAGCCGCCCCGAGAGGAAAACCCAGGCGAAATGGGTCTCGATCACCTCGACGCATTGCGGCCGGTCGGGATAGCTCGCCGGCTCACTCAGGAAACGCACCTTGGCCGCGATGTCGTCAGCACCGGCGGCGTCGCGCCCCGGAGTGTTGCCGTGCGGCTCCGCTGGCTTCATGGCCGGGCATGATAATGGCCGGCATTGCCCGCCGAAACACGGCGCCCCGGCTCCTGCCATTGGCGAGAGCCCGGTGCCGATAGCAGAATGCGGGTGGTGAAACGGTTCCAGAACAGGCACGACGCGGGCCGGCAGCTCGCAGCGGCACTGTGGCAGTACCGGGACCGCCCGGACCAGGTGGTGCTCGCGCTGCCACGCGGTGGCGTGCCGGTGGCCTTCGAGGTGGCGAGATCACTCAACGCCCCCCTCGGGTTGCTGATCGTGCGCAAAATTGGCGCCCCGGGTCAGCCGGAACTGGCCATCGGCGCGGTCGCCTCCGGCGGGGTCGTCATCCACAACGATGAGATCATCAGGATGCTCGGGGTGTCGGACGAGGCGCTGGCGCGGGCCACAAGGGCGGCTGAAGAGGAACTGGCCGCGAAGGAGCGGCTGTATGGAACCACGGCCGCCGGGACGCGCATCGATGGCAGGACCGTTTTCCTGGTGGACGACGGCGCGGCGACGGGGGCCACCATGCGCGCGGCGGTCGCGGCCGCGAAGGCGCGTGCGGCCGCGAGAGTCGTTGTCGCGTTGCCCACCGCGGCGGCGGAATCGGCCGCGACGCTGTCGCGCGAGGCCGATGAGCTCGTCTGCATCGAGACACCTGAGCCCTACCTGGCCGTCGGCTACTGGTACGTCGACTTCCAGCAGGTGGCAGACACGGAAGTGCGCCAGCTGGTGGACCGGGCCCGGTCCGCTCCGGCCACCGGCGCCTGAGCACGACGTGCCGGGCGGGCCACGCGCGGGTCGCCGTTAGCGATGCCGACGGCGCTGTTTCGCTTCTACGAGGAACTCAACGACTACCTGCCTCGCGACAGGCGCAAGTGCAGTTTCGGGCACGACTTCCGCGGCACGCCCGCGGTGAAGGACGTCATAGAGGCGCTCGGTGTCCCGCATGCGGAGATCGATCTCGTGCTCGTCGATGGGCGGTCCGTCACGTTCGCACACCGGCTGCGAGGCGGCGAGCGCGTCGCGGTTTATCCGACGTTCGAGCGACTC
This sequence comes from uncultured Chromatiaceae bacterium, assembly GCA_964522655.1. Lineage (GTDB taxonomy): Bacteria > Pseudomonadota > Gammaproteobacteria > Steroidobacterales > QUBU01. The sequence continues at coordinate 39,539 of CAZFWB010000006.1, forward strand.
GACATCCGCCCGCTGCACCGGCTGCACCCCAGGCCCCTGCGGCGTTCCCGCTTCGTCGCCGACGTGCACCTCGGACGCCTTGCGCGATACCTGCGACTGATGGGATTCGACACCGTGTACGAGAAGGAACTCGACGATCGCGAACTCGTCCGGGTATCGGTGCGCGAGGCGCGCATCCTTCTGACGCGCGATATCGGCCTGCTGAAGCACAGCGCCGTGACGCGTGGTTACTGGCTGCGCTCGTCGGATCCGGAAGGACAGGCCCGCGAGGTCATCGGCGCGTTCGATCTGAAGGGCGACATCAGGCCGTTCACCCGCTGCATGTCCTGCAACGGGCCCCTGCGCGAGGTGGCGCGGTCAGGGCTTGGCGGGCGCGTTCCGGCGGCCGTGCTGCGCCGATTCCGGCGCTTTTCGGAGTGCCTCGACTGCGGGCGGGTCTATTGGCGCGGGACCCATTACCTTCGCCTCGAGCGGCTCTGCCGCCGGTTGCGACACGCCCGCCGTTCGTCGCCCGCGGCAGGGTGACGGCGCCCGGGCGCGCGAGCGCAGCAGCGGGATGGCTGGGGCCCGTCCCTGGTCCGGCGCCGGGCGGGCAGCGCGGGGGGCTTACGCCACCGCTGTCCATGCGCGATGATGGAACAGTTGTCCGGAGGGGCCCAATGACGCTGGAACCGGAAGAAATCGAAGAGCTCAGGGAAAGCTTCAGCTACAACGATCGTGACGGTGACGGCCGCATCGGGCTTGCTGAATTCCGCGAGCTGCTGGAGCAGCTCGAGGCGCGGACGAGCGCACGCGAGGCCCGCATCGGCTTCAATGAGATCGATACAGACGACGACGGCGCGATCGACTTCGAGGAGTTCGTGGAATGGTGGTGCAGCCGCTGACCTGCGCGCCGGTTGACGCGCGAGCGGATATCGCGACGGGGCAGCCCGTCCACATGGCCTCGAGGTGACCCGCGGCCGCGCTACCCCATTCAAGAACGGAGACACGCCATGCAAATCCCGCTTCAGGTACGATTTCACGGCACCGATCATTCGCCCGCGATCGAGGCGAAGGTGCGCGAGCACGTCGACAAGCTCGAGAATTTCTACGATGGCATCGTCGGCTGCCGCGTGACCATCGAGGCTCTTCATCATCATCACCGGCAGGGCAATCTGTTTGGCGTCAAGGTCTGGGTCACCGTTCCGGATGGTGAAATCGCCGTGACTCGGGACCCGGGTCGGGATCACCGGCACGAGGACCCCTACGTCGCATTGCACGACGCGTTCCGCGCGGCCCGCCGGCAGCTGGAAGACCACGTGCGCAGCCGCCGCGGGGACGTCAAGCACCACGAGCCGCCTGCAGGCGGACGCGTCGTCGCGGTAGATTCCCATGCGGGGTGGGGCACGATCGCGACTCCCGATGGCCGCGAGATCGCGTTCCACCGAAATAGCGTCGTCGACGCGAAATTCGAGGACATCGCCGTCGGCAGCGAGGTGCGCTTCAGCGAGGTGGCCGGCGCCGACGGCCCCGTCGCATCGACGGTGCACGTGGTCGGCAAGCATCACGTCATCGGCTGAGACCGGGCGACTTTGCCACAGGCCGTCGCGATCATCGTTACCGCCAACACGCGCGATGCCGCAGCTCGCCATTGACGACAGTCGGAGCGGATCCGCTCAGGCGCAACGCCCGGCCTTGGCGTGAAAAGTACGGCCCTGCTCCCGAGATGATCCGGGTATGAACGACCGTTCCGACCTCGGCGCCTTGTCGCGACGAACCAATGAACTCCTTGGGTCGGGTGCGCCGCAGCTTGCGCTGGAGAACCTGAAACAGTCGTTTCCCCGGCACGAGAGCAGCCCGATTTTCTGGACGCTGGTCGGCAAGACCCTGGAGTACCTCGGCCAGCCGGAGCAGGCGGCGGAGAGCTATCGCCGGGCGCTGCGCCTGGATCCGCGGAACCTGCAGGCGCTCGTCGCCCTCGGTTTATGCCTGCATACCACGCCACAGGAGGCCGAGAGTCGCGCCGCGGTTGCCAGGGCATTGTCGATCGATCCGGACTGCGAGGAGGCGCTGATACTGTCGGTCTCCGGCAGCCTCTTCACCGCCGACCTCAGCGACCGCAGCTTGCTCATCGAGCAAATCCGGCGATTCGTGAGCCTCAAGCCGCGGCTGATCAACCTGATCAAGGCGGCCTACCTGGTGCCTTTCCTCGACATAGGCTATGACCTCGAGCGACAGATCTGGGCGGCGATAGAAGAAACGCTCACCCGGTCATCCCGGCGCATGACCTGGAGCACGCCGGCGCCAGGGTCCGCGCGATCGAAGCTGCGGATCGGCTACGTGTCACCTTACTTCAGCAATCATCCGATCGGTCACGTCACCAAGTCGCTGTATCGGGCTCACGATCGCCGGCATTTCGAGGTGTACCTCTACTCGGCGTATTCGCATCCCTTTGACGACTCGGAATACAAGGCGGTCATTCGCGACTCCTGCGAGAAATACATCGACATCAGCGGTATGGACGTCAGGACGGCGCAGGCGCGGATCGTCGAGGACCAGATCGACATCCTGGTCGATCTGAACGGGTACATGGTGATCACGAAGATCATCGAGATATTCGCCGGCAAGCCGGCGCCGCTACAGGTCTACTGGCTCGGGCACGCGGGCGCGCTCGGACTCTCCTTCTACGATTACGTCATCGGCGATGCCACGGTGACTCCGCCCGGGGAAGACCACCTGTATGTCGAGAAAATCGCGCGACTCACGCACACGTTCCACCCGACTGACCGGCATGAAATCGACTTCGAGGCGCTGAATCG
>CAZFWB010000006.1:42436-43661 GCA_964522655.1 uncultured Chromatiaceae bacterium
GGCATTTCTGCGCCCGCAACTGCACGAGCTTCCTGCGCGCGGTCGGCCTGGAGGACATGGTGTGCCGCACGACGGAGGAGTACGTCGAACGGGCGGTGTATTTCGGCACCCACCCGGATGCTGTCGCTGCGGTCAGGCGCAGGCTATGGGAGAACCGCGAGCGATATCCGCTGTTCGACATCGAGGGCTTCACGCGCGATCTCGAGCAGGCCTATCGCACGATGTGGGAGCGTTTCCGGTCCGGCCAGCCCCCCGCCTCGTTCTCCTGCTAGCGTCCTGCGCGGAGACAACGCCCGGCCGGCGGGACGCGGTCGCTTATCGCGGGTCACGCGCCTTGTCGATGCCGGCGTTTACGGTGTCCTCGACCCACTCGGCGAACAATGGATGGCCGATCATGCCCTTGTCCACGAACACATAGCTCAGTCCCTCGAGATCCCGGCTGATTTTCTGCGACACCCGTCCGCTGGCCGTCAGCAGCACCGGCGTGACGATCACCGTCTTGCCCGAGGCCGCGGTGCGGGCGATCCAGTCGCGCATGGCCTGCACGTTGGCGGCCCTGATCGCCGGCGGGGCATCATCCTGCAGGGAACCGTAGAAGACCTCGGAAAGACCCGAGACGTCCCTGGCGATCGCCGCGAGGCTGGCGAGATTGCGCAGCTCGTCCTCGTTCTCCTCCTTGTTCTCCGGGCCGTGCATGATCAGCAGCCCGGCCTCGCGGGCGGGATCGCGACTGGCGGTCTTCAGGTTCTCGCCCAGTATCCGGCCGACGATCGGGCTGCGGGTCGGCGAAGTCATCATGACGATGCGCGCGCCGGTGCGGATTCGGGGCACGTCGAGGTAGGCGGAGCCCTCGCGCAGCCCGAACATGTACTGCCACTGGCGCACCAGCGAGCTCGTCTCGCTGGTCTCGCTCGGCAGGACCACGATGGTCTTCGCGCCGGCCGCCTCGAGCTGGTCTACAGCCCTCTGCACGTGGGATGAATCCATCATCGACATGCCGAGCCCGACCGCGGTGGGTCTTTCGCTTGCGATCCGGGCGTAACCCGCCATGAACTGCGCATTGCCGTCGCCCGCGTAGCCGTGGCCGAGACCCAGCACGCCGATCTCGCCCCGCAAGCCGGCGGCGCTGAGGTACTCGCTGCTGTCGGGCGTCATGCGGCCCATGTTCTCGTTGATCTGCTCGTCGGTGAACTGCGCGTAGAGCGGCACCTTCTGCCTGAGCACC